>CAYRCT010000011.1:0-17031 GCA_964422845.1 uncultured Candidatus Saccharibacteria bacterium
CCCCAAAAACATTCTTTTTGGAAATAATTTCTTTTTTCAGTATTTTGAACTCTTTCCCGTTTTCCTCTAATCGTCAACATATCGTCTTCTATGGAGATGTCTAAATCTTTGGACTCTACCCCAGCTATAGTTGATTCAATAACGAATTCTTTTTCTGTTTCATAAGCATCAATTGTCAATTCTCCTTCGTTATCGTCTTCAAGCCATTGTTCTTCAGAATCATTTTCTATATTTTTTTCTGACAGAGAATTCTTATTTTTTCTTCTTCTAAAAATAGCCATATAATTAAATTACATTAAGGATTCTATATGATGAGTTTAATTTCAAGTGTTCTGAGGAGCGAAGCGAGGAGGGTTCTTATTTTTATCTGTGTTTTAGGATACTCGCGGCACCCTACAAACACTTGAAAGTTTTTTTACTTTTTTGAACTCATACAAGACAAGCAGAAACAGCCCAATCAAAATAGTAATTACAATAGTCAGTCCCTGCCATCCTTCTATCTTTATAGCAATATTAAAGAGTCCGTGCAAGATAGTTGAAATTATTAATCCACTTAATAAGAGACGCAGCCGTTTTTTAGTTTTAAATAAAGAGAGAGCTAAGAAAAATCCGATATTAGCGGAGCAAAGAGCATGCAAAAAAGTGGCTCCAATAAATCTTCCGCTAAGAGCCAAAGCAGTTTTTTCTAAAAGATATGGCTCTTTGAGCAAGAAAAGAATTAAAATGTTCTCTATGGCAGCAAATCCTAGTCCGACAATAATCATATAAATCATAGCGTCCACTGGTTCATCAAACTCAGGATCTCTTAATACTCTAAATTTTATTACTAAATATTTAGCAAATTCTTCTACAAAAGCTACACCTACAAGAAAATAAATCGCCATTGTCATTACAGAAGAAAGATCTAGATTTTTAAGTAGTTTTATAAAGCCCCATTCAATCATGGCAACTGGTAGAGTGATAGCCATTCCATAAATAAAGATTTTGACTACCATTTCATTCGGCTCCGGTCTTTTATCTTTTCTTAAATAAAAAAGTAACCAGATGATACTGGGAATTAGTCCTAAAATTATGAAAATAAGATAGAGATACATAATTAATCTATTCTAAGATTCGGTTGTGCCTTAATGTTTTGCCAGTTATCAAGAGTCCGACTCTTGGCAGTTCTCTGGAAGCAGGCGACAGCGGCGATCATGGCAGCGTTGTCAGTGCAATATTCTGAAGGAGAAATATAAAGATTAAAACGCGAATTTTCTTTTTTAATCCTTTGCTGGAATTGTTTTCTAAGTTCTTTGTTGGCACTTACTCCACCTCCAAGCAGGATTGATTTAATTCTATAATCCTTGGCCGCTTTGATTGTTTTTTTGATTAAGACATCAATAATTGCTTGTTGAGCTTCGCCAGCCATTATTTGTATATATTGTTTTGATTCTCTTTCTTTTTTTGTTCGTTTCTTGTAATCATACAACACAGCTGTTTTTAGTCCAGAGAAACTAAAATCATAATTTTTAGTATTTAACATTGGCCGCGGAAGTTTAGTCTCAAATCTATTTGACATTCGATCTTTGGTATTTGATTTTTGAGCTGCAGCAGCGATCGCTGGCCCTCCGGGATAATCAAGCCCTATAATTCTTGCGATTTTATCAAAGGCCTCACCAGCTGCATCATCTCTGGTTTCTCCTAGTATTTTGTAATCTCCGAGTTTTTTAATCAGTATAAGTTGAGTATGTCCGCCCGATACGATCAAGGCAAGAGCAGGAAGATTTTTTTTATCAGCAATTATTGATAGTCTGTTATTAGCGAAAATGTGCGCCTCAATATGATTTATTCCAATAATGGGTATTTCCCAAAAATAGGATAGAGCTTTGGTAAAATTTACTCCTGTCCACAAACAAGGATCTAAGCCAGGTCCGATTGTTACGGCTATTAAGTCAATTTTTGGTTTTTTGTATTTGCTTAAAAACTTTATTAACTTTTTAGAAAGGATTTTTTCACGCCCAAGAATGCTTTCTAGTTTTTTAAGTTTTGAGCTTTGAATTTCAGATTTTGATTTTTTAAGAACATTAGCTCCCTCCAGTGCCTGAATAAGAAGCGGGGTTAGATTTTTTTGATGTTCTCTTCTTGCTAAAGCAGGATAGACTCCTCCCCATTTGCGATGAATTTCAATTTGCGAGGAAATTAAATTTGAAATTAATTTAAATTTACTAGTAGAACATTCTGCTAATGCAATACACGAGTCGTCACAAGATGTTTCGATGGCAAGAATTTTCATTCTTTCAGCATATCAGCCATCTTGAATTTTGACAAACTTTCTGATAGTATAGGCTTGTTCAATGATTGATTCTCAATTATTAATAATTGTTTTTCTGACCCCATCGTCTAACGGACAGGACACTAGGTTTTCAACCTAGCAATCGGAGTTCGATTCTCCGTGGGGTCGCAATGTCAAAAGACTACCTACGAATTTCTCATGCTTGTGATTTAGAAAACCCCAAAGATAGGGTTTTGTTTCGCTTTTTAGAAATGTTGCCCGGATTTTTGACGTGGCTCACTCTTTTGGGAGCTGTTGCGCTTTCTTATTTTCGGCCTCAAATAGCGGCTTTTTTTATTTTGCTTTTTGTGCCCTATTGGTTTTGCAGGGCAATATATTTTTCTTTTCATCTGAAGGCGGGATATAAGAAGATGATAGAGAATGGAAAAATTGATTGGCTTGCGAAACTAAAAGATATCAAAGAGATTTCTAATGGATTACCCGTCAATGACTGGCAGGGCATTTATCATTTAATTGTTTTACCGATGTATAAAGAGCCATACGCCTTGGTGAGAGAATCTATAGAGGCGTTGTTAAAGACTGATTATCCCAAAGAGAAAATGATTATTGTTTTGGCCCAAGAAGAAAGAGCGGGAAAAGAAACTCAGATTATGGGTCAACGGATATGTAAAGAGTTCCAGAATAAATTTTTTAAATTTTTAGTTACTATCCACCCCGCTGATTTACCAGGAGAACTTGCCGGAAAGGGTTCTAACGAATCATGGTCTGCAAAAAAAGCTAAAAATCTTCTAGATAATTTGAATATTGATTATAAAAGAGTTATTTTTTCTGCTCTTGACATTGACACTGTCGTGTCTCTAAATTATTTTAGTTGTTTGACCTATCATTATTTAATCACTGCTAAACCAACAAGAACTAGCTTCCAGCCCATCCCATTATTCTTAAACAATGTTTGGCAAGCCCCTGGTCTTTCGCGCCTTTTCTCTTTTTCTTCTACGTTTTGGCATATCACGAATCAAGAAAGAGCAGAGAAGTTAATTACTTTTTCTTCTCATTCCATGTCGTTTGATGCTCTAGTGGAGGTTGGATTTAAACAAACAAATGTTGTTTCAGAAGATTCCAGAATCTTTTGGCAATGTTTTTTGACTTTTGATGGAGATTATAGAGTCGAACCGCTTCATTGCTCAATTTCAATGGATGCTAATGTGGCTACGACTTTTTGGAGGACAATGATTAATATGTATAAGCAGCAGAGGAGATGGGCTTACGGCGTGGGAGATATTGCTTATTTCGTTTTTGGTTTTTTAAAGAATAAAAAAATCTCTTTAAGGAAAAAAATCTCTTTAACATTTGAACTTATTGAAGGTCATTGGAATTGGGCTTGCGCCTCTATCTTACTAGCTGTTTTAGGCTGGCTTCCTGTATTCCTTGGTGGCCACGAGTTTTCTCAAACTTTGTTTTCCTATAATTTTCCCAAAATGACTGGAAGAATATTAATCATTGCCATGTTCGGTCTTTTTGGCTCTATTTACTATACTTTTTATTTGCTTCCTCCAAAGCCGGGAAAAAAGAAAAAAGGATTCAATGTTTTTCTAGCATCGTTACAATGGTTTATGCTCCCGCTTACAATGATATTTTTTACCGCTCTGCCAGCCATTGATGCTCAAACCCGTTGGCTTTTTGGTAGATATATGGGCTTTTGGCCAACCCCAAAACATCGCTAATCACATCCTGTAATCGTCTCAGAGGATTGATTGTTCTATAAAT
This sequence comes from uncultured Candidatus Saccharibacteria bacterium, assembly GCA_964422845.1. Lineage (GTDB taxonomy): Bacteria > Patescibacteriota > Minisyncoccia > Minisyncoccales > PEYH01 > JAYENY01. The sequence continues at coordinate 4,040 of CAYRCT010000011.1, forward strand.
CGTCCCGGAGGATACACAAGAGGATATATGATAATTATTCTAAATGTATATTCTGACTAAATTTTCCTAATCTTTGTTTAAGAATAGGGAAATTTTTTAATCTTGGGTCATCTGCGAGAATTTTCTTAGCTGCTTCTCTTGTTTTCTCTACTAAAGAGAAATCATCTAAAGCGTTCATCGCAATATCGGGAATTCCCCATTGTTTTGTTCCTAAGAATTGGCCCGGACCGCGAATTTTTAAATCTTTCTCCGCTAGCTCAAGTCCATTTTCAATTTTAGAAAGTGCTTTTAGACGGGCAATAGCGTTTTTTGAACGGGAATTATAGAAAAGAAAACAATACGACTGTTCTCCTGTCCTTCCTATTCTTCCTCTGAACTGGTGGAGTTGAGCTAGTCCAAACCTTTCTGCCCCTTCAATAAGCATTACTGTCGCATTAGGAATATCAATACCCACTTCAATCACAGAAGTAGAAACCAGAATGTTTATTTTCCCATTTTTAAATTGTTTCATTATTCGAACTTTTTCTGTAGTTGGCATTTTACCGTGAAGCATTGCTAATTTAAATTTAGGAAAAATTTTCTTGGATAATCTTTCGTATTCTTCTTTAACTGCTTTTACTTCTGACCAACCGGTTTTATCTTCTTTACCCTCTTTAATTTCTTTTTCCTCTATTCTGGGACAGATAACAAAAATTTGTTTTCCTTTTTTGATTTCTTCCCTAACAATTTGATATGTCTTTCCTCTGTCTCTTTGGGGAACTATTAATGTTTTTACTTTCCTTTTCCCTTTGGGCATTTTGTCTATTAAAGATAAGTCTAGGTCTCCATAAACAGTTAGGGCCAAGCTTCTGGGGATAGGGGTGGCAGTCATAGAAAGTAAATGAGGGATAAGTATTTTTTTTGAAGAATTGTTTTTTTTCTGACAAAGTTTAGCTCGTTGTTTTACTCCAAAACGATGTTGTTCGTCAACTATCACTAGGCCAAGTTTATGAAATTTAACCTTATCTTGAATGAGAGAATGAGTGCCGATTAGAATATTAATTTCTCCTTTTAAGGTTTTTTCTATAAGTTTTGTTCTAGAGATTTCAATAATTTGTCGTTTTAATTTTTTAGAAATAAACTTATCTGTTTTAGAGGTAAGTAATCCAATATTAATATTAAAATCTTGTAAAAGATTGGCTAGCGTTTCAAAATGCTGCCTAGAGAGAATTTCAGTTGGCGCCATAAAAGCAATTTGATTGTCTGATTTAACCGCATTTAGGGCAATAAGGGTAGCAACAACCGTTTTCCCAGAGCCAACATCACCTTGAAGCAGACGAGTCATTGGTCGATCTCTCTCCGTGTCTTTTAGAATCTGCCAAGAGGATTTTCTCTGAGCATCAGTCAATTTAAAAGGAAGAGCCTCAGTAAATCTTTTAATTGTTTCAAGATTAATAGGAATGGGGATTGTTTCAAGTTGTGATAACTCTTGTTTTTTATTTAAAACAAAGAGTTCAAGAAGAAAAAGATCTTCAAAAGAAAATCTCTTTTTAGCTTTTTCTGCCATTTTAAGAGAACTAGGAAAATGAATTTCCCAAATTGCTTTTTGGATATTTAAAAGTTTATTCTCCTTTATCAACTCTTTTGGCAGAGATTCTGGGATTTGATTTTTGAATTCTTCAAGTAGGGGTTTAATAATAAATCTTAACCATTTTGAACTTAACCCCCTTGTCTCCGAATACATGGGAACAATTCTATTGGTATGGACTAAACTGTGGCCAGGCCAAGTTTTTTCATAAACAGGATTGGACATATAGATGCCTTCTTTTCCGATACTTGTTTTCGCTGCAAGGCAGACATCATCTCCTAGCTTAAGAGATTGCGTTAGGTATGGTTGATTAAACCATGTCGCTGGCATTACTCCTGTTTCATCTTTTATAACTGCCTTTGTGATGCTGAATCTTTTTCTAAAGGTTACTTGATTTTCAATCAATATTATTTTTCCTTTAATACAAACAGGTTCATGTATCTTTATTTCAGAGATTTTTTTAAGATTAGAAAAATCCTCATATTTATGAGGAAAATGAAAAAGAAGGTCATAAATTGTTTTGACCCCTATTTTGTCTAGTCGTTTTATGTAAGCAGGTCCAACTTTTGGAATTTTACTGACTGAGTCGAAGATTTCCATATGCCCCCGAGAGGATTCGAACCTCTATCTCAAGCTCCGCAAGCCCGCATTCTATCCATTGAACTACGGGGGCTTTTTTAGTACAATTTATCTCTAAATTTAACACGAAAAGGGCTTAAAATCAAGCTATTTTCTTTGACATTAAGTTAAAAATATGATATAGTTATATCAGCACAAGCACACAATTCGCGCAAGGGCGCAGGGAGGATATTATGTTCAAGAGAATTTGGATCGGTTGGTTGGATGGTTGGAAGAAGATTCTCATATTACTTGGAGGGACAACAAGCATCAGGTGCCTGACCGTTGTCTGGTTGCCTGCGCTATGGATGCTGACACTTTTTATAATCACGATGACTCTCGGAACAGTTCTCGCTGGAATAAGGGGTGTCTACGCAGGCGCGTTGACTATGGCAGGAGCAAGTGCATACTTCGGGTTACTGATTCCATTGATTGGTAAGTACGGCTCTTGGTGGAACCGGAGCGGTCCTGACGGAAGGAGACCGATGCATGCTCTGTGGGAGCGGTTCAAGAGAAGCAGGATTGCAAATTGGTGGCTTGAAGGAATTGTTAGGCTCATAGCATGGGTCATGAGACACGGAGTCTTGGCTTGGACTGCCCTCTCGATGTCTTTCGTCGCATACATTGTGGCCTTAGATAGGGCCTCGGAGGCGGGATTGGTGACTTTCATGTGTAGCGCCCCGTTCTTCCTGGTTATCGGGATTCCATTGGTTTCTCGAGCCTTATCCGGATTTTGGGAGAGAATTTCCAAAATGCCTCATCTGTACTCTTGCGGATGACGATAAACATGAGCGGGTGGGCCCTTCTGGGTTCACCCGCACATTCTTATTTAAAATACTAGATTTTATGGTATAATGGAGACAAGGTGAATTGATTAACAATTATGAGAGTAATTTTGAGCAAAAAGAAACAAAAAGATTTAATGTGCTCTATTTTATCTCGGATGAGTGTAAAAAGAGCTGCAGAAATATGCTTTTTATCAGAGAGAACAATCAGAGATTGGAAAAGGGCTAAGTTTTCGATCGATGTGAAGTGTTTATATAAACTATGTAGATTAGCGAAGATAGATTTTCCTAAGCATTGCGAAACAAGAAGCAATTATTGGTATGCTTATAAAAGTTCTTTAGCAGGAATGAAAGCTGTTTATAAAAAATATGGTTATATCGGTGGCAATCCGGAGTACAGAAAGAAAAGGCGACAAGAATGGTGGGATAGGGAGGGGAGATATATCTCAAAGATTATAGGGTGCCTGAAACCGATTAAAAAACCAAAATTTTCATCACACTTGGCAGAGTTTGTGGGTATTGTTTTAGGTGATGGGAGTATCACTAAGAATCAAGTTAGATTTACACTTCATATAGAAGATGACAAGGATTATGGGAAATTCATTATTAGATTAAACAATAAATTATTTGATGTTGATGTTGGCGTTTATGAGAATAAGAAATATTCAGCAACGATATATTATATATCTAGAAAAGAGTTAGTTGCTTTTCTCGTGAGTAAGCTCGGATTAAAGATTGGCAACAAGATTAGACAACAAGTGGATATACCCAGATGGATTAAAGAGAATAAGTCGTATTCGAGAGCCTGTGTTCGCGGACTCATAGATACAGATGGGTCTGTTTTTACACATAGTTACAAAGTAAACGGTAAGGTTTATAGTTATAAAAAGCTTGGATTTACGAGTCACTCAAAGCCACTACGTCATTCAGTGTTTAATGTGTTGAAAGATAACGGTATAAAATCTAGATTATTTGACAATAGAGATGTAAGGATTGATAGCATAGCAGATATGGAAAAATATTTTAAGATTTTTAGTTCACACAACCCAAAACATTTGAAAAGATATAAAAAATAGATTATTATATCAATTGTAGAAGAATAAGGAGAGGTGCTCCGAACGGTAAGGAAGCAGTTTGCTAAACTGTAGGGGTCTAAAAGCCTCTTGAGGGTTCGATTCCCTCCCTCTCCGCATTTTATTGTTTGCGTTTAGATTTTGGAGAGGTCGGATAGCGGCTCATTCCACCGGTTTTGAAAACCGGCGTCCTAACAGACTCGTGGGTTCGAATCCCACCCTCTCCGCCATGTTAGTCTCTTGCCACGACCACGCCCCATACAGATTGGGCGTGGTTTTGTTTTAGTACTTTAGCACATTCTTCCATAGTGGCTCCTGTGGTAAAGACATCATCAATAAGCAGAATATTTTTGTTAATGATTTGATTCTTTTTTTGAGGATTGATTTGGAAAGAATCAAGAATATTTTTTAATCTTTGATCTTTATTTAACGACATTTGAGGCAGCGTCTTTTTTGTTTTAATTAAAATATCAGAGAGAAGGGGAATGTTTAAAAATTTTGACAAGTGTTTGGCAATTTCTTCTGCCTGATTAAATCCCCGTTGTTTCAGTTTTGACTTATGAAGAGGCACGGCGCAGAGGAGGAAATCTTCGGCAGTCTCTGGCGAAAAAAGAGGGAACTTGTCTATTAATTTAAAATGAGACATAATTAAATCAGCTAAGGTTTCAGAAAGTTCTTTGACATATCCGTATTTATAGAATTTGATAGTGGCTTGAATTAATTTTTCATCATAGGTTGTTGCAAAATAAAGTTTATTAAGATATTTAAAATTAAAACATGGCGGTTCTCTAGATATATCAATGAGAGAGAAACAGTCGTCGCATAAATATTTGCCCTCCTTGCCACAGTTTAAACAATGCTTGGGCCAGAAAAGATTTAAGATTTTGGGGAAGATTTTTTGTATTATAAAGTTTTCCACATCTATTTTGAAAATTTAATAGTAATCATTTTAAATAAGTGTTAAAATAAAGCACCAATTAAAGCATTATACAAATTTAACACATATTATAATTTCTTGAAATTATTTTCTAAAAATTTTATAGGCATTGATATTGGAACTTCCTCTATCAAGGTAGTAGAGCTGAAGGGAGGTAAGAGTAAAACATTGTCAAACTACGGCATTTTAAGCTCTGATTATTTTATAAGGGAAGCATATCAGGATCGAGAGCCAGGAACCCTTGCTATAGACGAATCAGTTGTGTCAGAGGTTTTGTCTAGTATTCTAAAAGAGGCAAAAATTAAATCAAAAGATGCTTTTTTTGCCATTCCTGATTATGCCACTTTTTTTACAACTTTTAATCTGCCAACAATGTCGGAATCAGAAATCCCTCAAGCGGTTAAATATGAAGCTCCGCGTCGAATTCCTTTACCATTGTCAGAGGTTACATTAGATTGGCAAATTATAAAGGGTGGACCGTCAAAAGGTGGCAGGGCTCCAGTGCGTATTCTACTAGTCGCTGTGCCGAATGAACTTATCGCTCAATATCAAAAAATCGCTAATTCAGTAGGACTAAAGATAGTCGCACTAGAGGCAGAAGTTTTTGCTTTAGTTAGGGCTTTAATAAAATATCAGGACAAAAGTAATGTGGTTTGCTTGGTTGATATTGGTGACAGAAGTACGACCATTACTATAGTAGCTCAAGGAATCCTAAAAGCTTCTTATAGCTTTGATGTTTCCGGAGAAGATTTTACTAATGTTATTTCAGAACAATTTAAAATCGAAAAGAAAAAAGCAGAAACCATTAAAAAGATATATGGATTTACTGACCAAGAACCATCTATTAAGAAAATTATTATGCCTGTAGGAGAAGCAATCTTGGGGAAAATAAAAAGCATCTTTGATGAAGTATATCTAGAAGACAAAGAAAGAGTAGATAAGGTTATTCTTGCTGGCGGAGGATCGGGACTGATTGGTTTTGCCGATTATTTATCTACTGAGCTTGATTTGCCAGTGGAGTTGGCTAATCCGTTTTTAGACATCGCTTATCCACCGACATTAGAAGATACATTGAAAAAACTTGGATTTGGGTTTACAATAGCAGTAGGTATGGCTCTTCGTGGATTTAGTAAATAAATTAATTGATTATGGTTCAAGTAATTCCTAAAGCAGCAATTAAGAAAGAATCAACAATAAAAAAAATGTTGCCGTGGTTTTCTTTTCTTTTGGTGATTATCGTTATTGGACTTTATTTGATTTTTAATTATAAGGTTATTAGTATAAATACTGTAACCGAACAAACAGAGCAAGAGCTGGCAGTATTTAGAACCAACGAATATCTAGAGCTAAGAGATGAAATTTTAATTTTTAAAATGAAAGTAGATGATGTTTCTAACTTGTTGCAAGATAGAAAGAAACTTTCAAATTTTTTCGATTTTTTAAAGGCATTCGTTCATCCTGACATTTACTTTACTTCCTTGTCATTGGACATAAATGGATCAGAAGCAAAGTTAGAAGGAATTTCTGATAATTTTGTCAGCATAGGCCAGCAAATTCTTGCCTTTAATCAAGATCCGTTTGTTCAAGAGGCTAAATTAGTAAATGTTTTATTGGGAGAAGAAGATCAAATTGAATTTTCTATTCAAATTCTTTTACCGTCAGATAAAACAAGTGAAAAGAATTCACAATGAAATATTCTATTATTATCATTACTACAGGAATACTCATCTCTATTATTATGGGAACATTTTTATTCTGGCCCAAATATCAGGAGTTTAACAGTCTGAATGATGCGCTTATTATAAAAAAAGTTCAATTAGAAAATCAGAATAGATATACGCAACAATTATTGACTATGGAGAGGAAAATTCAAGAAAATCAGGAATTAGCGGACAAGGTTAATAGTATATTACCTCTCGGTCCAGGCATTCCTTCTTTGCTGAATTTTTTACAAGAAACATCTATAGAAACAGGCATGAGTTTAGATAATGTAACCTGGCAAAAATTATTACCTTCCAGAAACGAAGAGAAAAAGAGACTTAAGGAGTATTCTCTAAACCTTAAGCTCTCTGGTTCCTATTTTGCTTTCATGAATTTTATTTCTTCTCTGGAGAAAAGTTCTCGATTGATAAATATCGTCGCGACAGAATTCTCTGTTCCGATAGAAGAAAACGAACCAATTCCCTTTAGTCTTGTTCTAAAGATTTATTCTTATTGACAAATGTTCAATTAAATTATGGCCATATTATTTTACGAAAAGAAAAAAAGAGAAGTTTATTTAGGCATTTTGGCAGTTATTTTAATATTGGCTATCATCTTTTTTTGGTTTAAATTTTTTCGCAACGAGATAGAAGAGGTGTCGATTCAAGAACCTACCTTTTTAGAGAAAAGGGAAGAAGAAATTCAAGTAAACTTCAAAAATCTTGAAAGTCAAATATTACAGGATTTAAAGTCCTTCAGCTCGATTTTCTTCCTTCAACAGAAGTTTGAAAGAGAAAATCCCTTCACCGCCTACACTGGGACTGCTACTATAAGCACTTCTACTGCTATAAGCACTTCTACTGCCATGAGCACTTCTACTTTACCCGAAGAATAATAGATTGTTTTGTGGTCCCCCTATAGCAATTGTATCCTTTTTTATAGGACGGCTAAGGGGCATTATTTTTAGAGAGGTCGTCCTCGACTTCTTTAATAGGGAGGACGAGGACTGGAAGAATCAGGTTCTAACTTGTGCTAACAATTAAACACAATTACAGAAAGAGGATAATGGCCTTCATAAACCAGCTATTAAAAAAGAAGATCATTGATAAGAAGATATTTGAATCTTTAAAAGGGGAAATTAAAAGTTCGGGACGAACTCTAGAAGAGCTTATTTTGGAAAGGAATCTTATGCCAGAAAGTGAGTTATTCAAGTTAAAAAGTGAAAGATTAAATATCCCATTTAAAGAATTTTCCCCTAAAGATATTTCCGTTGAGATTTTAGAACTTATTCCCAGAGATTCAGCAGAACATTACAAAATGATTCCTTTAGCAATGGAAGACAAAATGTTGGAAGTCGGCATGATTTATCCAGAAGATCTTAAGGCTCAGGAAGCTTTGAATTTTTTAGCCCGCCGAAGAAATTTTAATTATCGAGTGAGTTTAATTACATTAAGTCATTTTCAGGAATTTTTAAAACAATATCAAACATTAGGTAAAGAAGTTAAAATCGCTCTACGAGAATTAGAGCAGCAACTTCAGCCTGGGAGGAAAGAGTTGACACCGAAAAATACTTCAGAAATTGTTCAGAAAAGAGGCGATGCGCCGATTAGTAAAACTGTGGCTGTTATTTTAAAGCATGCAGTAGAGGGGCAGGCCTCAGATATTCATATCGAACCATTGAGAAAGACAACCAGAGTAAGATTTCGTTTGGATGGCATTTTACATTCTAGCTTATTGCTCCCTAAAGAGGTTCATGTTTCTATCGTGGCTAGAATTAAGATTATTTCCAAGCTAAAGATTGACGAAACGAGAATTCCTCAAGATGGACGTTTCTCTATTGTCATGGATGGCCAGGATATTGATTTTAGAGTATCTACATTTCCTACTACTCTAGGAGAGAAAGTGGTGATGAGAGTCTTAAATTCTAGTCAACGGTTGATTAATTTTAAAAATCTTGGTTTAGAGGGAAAAAATTTAGAGATTATTAAGAGGGCAGAGAAAAAGCCGTTTGGAATGATTTTAGTTACGGGTCCTACTGGCTCTGGAAAAACGACGACTCTTTATACTATTTTGAATTCAATAAATAAAGAAGGAGTGAATATTGTTACCCTAGAAGATCCCGTAGAATATTTTATTGCCGGAGTAAGTCAGTCTCAAGTAAAACCAGAAATCGGTTACAGTTTTTCCTCTGGTCTTAGGCATGTTTTGAGACAAGATCCGGATATTATTATGGTCGGTGAGATTAGAGATTCTGAAACAGCTGATTTGGCTACTCACGCTTCTCTTACGGGTCATGTTGTTCTTTCTACTATTCATACGAACAATGCCTTGGGAGCGATTCCTAGAATGATTGATTTGGGAGTAAAACCCTTTCTTTTACCTTCAACTATTAATATTGTTATTGCTCAACGATTGGCGCGGCGACTTTGTCCTCATTGTCGCAGAAAGATAAGACCTGGAGTTAAAGCTAGGGAGTTAATTGTGAAAGAATTAGATTCTTTATCTCCCGAGATCAGGGCTGATTATGGAAAGATAGAAGATATTGCTATTTGGGAAGCAGTCGGTTGCAATCAGTGCGGAGGAAGTGGATATTCAGGAAGGGTTGGCCTATTTGAAGTTTTGGAAATGAGTAGAGAGCTAGGGGAGATAATTTTATTAGAACCAACAGAGAGAAAAATAGCAGAGGAAGCTAAGAGACAGGGGATGGTAAATATAAGACAGGATGCTATTTTAAAAATGCTTCGCGGAGAAATCACCATAGAAGAAGTTGTAAGAACAACTTCAACCAGTTAATTTTTGATTATATATCCGATTAAAAAATATTATTAGTAGAGACAATTTATTTCTTATTTTAACCGGAAAGAAAAGACAGATAAAGATTTAACTTGAGGGGTGGATTAATATTTCCTAGAGTCGGATTATATACCAAGTTAAACAATTCAAGAAATTAATAAATTTTTGTAATTATGCCCAAGGATTATAAAAAAATTTTAGAGGATTTATTATCCTTAGCCATTAAAAAAAAGGCATCTGATTTGCATTTTTCTTCTGGTAAAAAACCTATTTTAAGAATAAATAGCGAGCTTATAACTCTTGACACAGAGGATGAATTCTCTTTAGAAGACATTATTTCTTTTGTAAAAATATTGTTAGCTCAAAGTTATTCCAAAGATAGATTCGAAAAGTTTTTGAGAGAACGAGAAATTGATTTTTCATATGATTTAGGAATAATGGGTCGTTTTCGCGGCAATGCTTATTTCCAGCAAGGCAGAGTGAGCTGTGCCTTGCGATTTATACCTACAGATATATCAACGATTGAAGAATTAAATCTTCCTTCGGTTTTGAATCTGTTTACTAAGGCATACCAAGGGCTTGTTTTAATAACTGGTCCATCTAGTCATGGAAAATCTACCACTTTAGCAGCTTTAATTGATGCAATTAATCATACTCGTGGGAGCCATATAATCACAATTGAGGATCCGATTGAATATATTTTCAAAGACGATTTGTCTATCGTAGATCAAAGAGAGGTTTTTAGCGATACTTTATCATTCGCCAGGGCACTTCGCTCCACTTTTCGTCAGGATCCGGACATTATTATGGTAGGAGAAATGCGTGATTCAGAAACCATCTCTACTGCTATCACTGCCGCAGAAACGGGTCATTTAGTTTTTGCCACACTTCATACCAATTCTGCTTCTCAAACCATTCATCGTATTATTGATGGATTTGATGGCTCCAAGCAGAAACAAATTCGCGCACAATTGTCCGGCTCTTTACTGGGGATTGTCTCTCAACGTCTTATTCCAAGAATAAAGGGCGGACTAGTTCCGGCAACTGAAATTATTTTTAATAATTCAGCAATAGCAAATTTAATAAGAGAAAATAAAATTCACGAAATTCCTATAGTGATAGAAACATCTTTAGAAGACGGAATGATATCGTTGAATAGATCTTTAGCCTCCTTGGTTAGAAATAAGGAGATTACGGAAGAGTTAGCTTTTAAATTTTCTTTAAACGTCGATGGCTTAAAAATGTTGTTAGGAAAATAATAATGCATTTTAATTATCTATCTATTCTATTCATAGAATTTTGAAATTAAAATTTTTATACAAACAAATTTATGAGATTTAATTATCAAGCTAGAAATAAAGAAGGATTAATTCAAGTAGGGGTTATAGAAGTAGGATCAAAGAAAGAAGCCATATCTATTCTACAAAAAGAAGGTCTTTATGTTACTCATCTGGAAGGGGTAGAATCTAAGCCTTTTTACAGTCGTCAGATTGGATTTTTAGGAAAAGCTAACAAAAAAGATATAATGATGTTTTGTCGCCAACTCTCTATGATGCTTAAATCAGGAGTTGGTTTAGTAGAATCGTTGGGATCATTATCATTGCAGACGCAGAAAAATGATTTTAGAGAACAAATTTCAAAAATAGCAGCCGATGTTGAGGGAGGCGTTTATTTCTCTGAGGCTCTAGCTAAGTTTCCTAAAGTTTTTTCTAATTTTTTTATTAACATTGTTAAATCAGGCGAAGCTACCGGTAAGCTTTCGGAGACCTTAAGTTATTTAGCAGATCATCTAGAAAGAGAATACAGTCTTATCGGTAAAATAAAAAGCGGAATGACTTATCCAGCTTTTGTTTTGTTCGTTTTTGCAGGAATGGGCATTTTTGGAATCTTTTTCATATTGCCTTCTTTTAAAGAAACTTTTGATTCTTTAGAAATGGATTTGCCTTTTCTTACTCGGATGGTTCTCGGCTTCGGAGATTTTGCAAAGAATTGGTGGTGGATTATATTATCGTTTACAGTTTTATTGATTTTTCTTCTCTGGAGATATATGAAAACAAAAGAAGGGAAAGAAGTTATGGGTCGTTTGTCTTTGAGAATTCCCCTAATTGGTCCCGTGGTAAAAAAAATTCAATTGGCTAGATTTAGTGAAAATCTTTCGACATTAATTTTGGCGGGCTTGCCTATCTCTCAGGCATTAGAGATCGTAAGTGGCGCTATTAATAATGTGGTTTATCAGAAGATTATCTTTGATACTCAGAAAGGGGTAAGGAGTGGAGAATCAATGAGTTCTATTTTAGAAAAAAGTCCCAAATATATTCCTAATTTAGTAATCCAAATGATACGGATTGGAGAAAAAAGTGGGCAGCTAGACGAATCCTTAATGAATGTAGCCAATTTTTATCAAGGAGAAGTTAGCAGAAGAATAGATGGATTAATTGATATTATTGAACCGCTTTTGATAGTTATTTTAGGCGGAGCGGTTGCCGTCTTAATGATTTCAATCATCGTTCCTGTTTATAAGGGAATGTCTTCTTCCGGGTTTTAGTTCCGCTTTCGTCCTTTCCTCTTTACTCTCCGTTCTCATCCTCTCTAGTAAGGGGGGGAGACGTAAAGTTATTCACAGGTGCTGTTGATTAGAAGAGAAAGAGAGAGTAAAATTAATAAGTGAAGTAAAAAATAAACTAAAGGTCGCAAAAAACATTAAATTATATAAATATGAAATTTAAAAAAGGTTTTACTTTAATCGAATTATTGGTAGTTATTGCCATCATCGGCATCTTGGCTGCTATTGTTTTGGTTTCTCTGCGAGGAGCGCCTAATCGCGCCAAGGATGCTCGCATAAAATCGGCAATGAACCAAGTAAGGACCCAGGCAGAATTAATCTCAGCAGAAGAAGGTAGCAATGGTTATGATGGATTATGTCTGTCGGCAGCTAGTTTAGATACTTCTCGCGACGAATTATCTGCTCTTCAAGCTGATATTCAAAGCCAGCAAGGAGGAACATTAACCTTGAGCTGTTTTGATCTTGTGGGTGAGTTCTGTGTTAAGTCCAAGCTTTTGACCGAAGATTCAGCGGGAGGCGATTTATATTTTTGCGTTGACAGTACTGGGCGAGTTGTTTCGGATGCTGACGATACCGTATGTGACGCTGATCTTAACATAACTTGTCAGTAAAATTATTTATCTATTTGTTTAATGGAAATCTTACAGAAGCAAAAAAAAGGATTTACCTTAATTGAAATTTTAATGGTAGTGGCCATCATTGGTATTTTGGCTACGATTGTTAGTGTTTCTCTAAGGGAGGCGTCAGACAGAGGAAGAAGTGCTAGAATGATTGCAGGAGTTGTTCAAATAAGAAGAATAGCTGAAGAAATGTATCTTCAAGAGGCAGATGGCTATAATAATCTATGTGACGGTTTAGGAGGGCCTAGTAGCAATGCGGATATTCAAATGATCGAAGCAGAAGTTGTAAAGGATGGGAGATCGCTTACTTGCTATTCATCGCAATATTATTATTG
>CAYRCT010000012.1:0-14047 GCA_964422845.1 uncultured Candidatus Saccharibacteria bacterium
TCTAGTTTAGAAGTTTTAGTTGCTCCGTTTCTATAAGGCGCCAATGAAACGGAGCCAAAATCATTTGTAACTTTTACGAGTCTTAATCGGCTCATTTTTCTTTTTTGGTTTTTTCCGAAAAAAAGAACCCCACTGACTAGCTTTTTGTATAAGCCAAGCCCATGGGGTTGAATCGCAGAGACTATTTGAAGGTTTTTCCCACTCGTTCCCTTAGTCTCCCGTTGCAATCGTATCCAAAGTTCTCGGTGACCTTTTCTATCATTACCCCATTGGAATTGTAGATTTCGACGATATGCTCCAGTATCTCCTCACCGGAATTGTATCCAGAGGTCTCAACGGTTTCCTTCGTTAAATTCCCATCGGAATTGTATTCAAAGGTCTCGATAGATTTTATCGCCAGCTTCTTGCCCAAGCCGTAATTCTTGACCATTTTCTCCATCAGCTTTTCGTTAGGATCGTAGGTCTTGATGATTTCTTTCACCAGTTTCTCGGCCGAGTCGTAGGTTTCGACAATCTTTTTTCTCAGCTTGTTTGCGGAGTCGTAGGTTTCGACAACTCTTGCTACTACTTTCATAGAGATTCCTCCTTATCTCAAGATAATACTTTTTATCATAAATGTATTTATATGTCAAATTAATATATTCGTTTCTCTTTTTTGGTTTTTATAGTAGAATGAACAATGAAGAATTGTTAGATTTAAAATAAAGCGTAACGATATTATCGATTAATTAGTTAAACACTTTATATAATTTTTGAAAGCGATAGTTTGATCAAATTAAAATCGCTGCAAAAGCGTTTTTTTTAATCTACAAATAAAAACAAAAAATGATAAAAGAAGCCAATATTAAAAAACATATTTTAGAGGGACCTGTTTTCCGATCTATATTAATAATTTCTGTCCCTGTTATTATCGCCAACCTTTTTCAAACTGTTTATCAATTAATAGATACTTTTTGGGTTGGTCGTCTTGGAACAAGCGCAGTAGCATCTGTCTCTTTGAGTATTCCTATATTATTTTTTTTAACCTCTTTGGCTATGGGTTTTTCTATAGCCGGCTCTATATTGATAGCCCAACACAATGGAAGGGGAGAGAAAGAAAAAGTTAATTTTATTGCTGGACAAACTCTTTCCTTAGTTTTTGTCATTGCAACTATCCTCGCCATAATTGGGTATTTTCTCTCTCACTTTCTACTTTCATTTTTAACGAAAGATCCGATCGTTCTGACGCAAGCAACTTCTTATTTGAAAATTTCTTTTTTAGCTATATTAGCTATGTTTATTTATAATATATTCCAGGCATCCCTAAGAGGAGTAGGAGAAGTCAAGGCGCCAATGATTATTATTTTTATAAGTGTAGTGATTAATTTTTTCATTGACCCCTTGTTTATGTTTGGTTGGCGATTTATTCCAGCAATGGGAGTATCTGGGGTTGCTCTCGCCACATTAATAACTGAATATCTTTCAGCGATAATCGGAATAGTCCTTTTGTTTAGAGGAAGTTACGGAATTTCTTTAAAGCTAAAGTATTTAAAGCTAAAGCTTTCTTGGGCTAAAAAGATATTTAGATTAGGACTGCCAATTGCCATTGAAATGTCTTCGCGCTCGTTATCTATGGTTTTAATGACTTTTCTTGTATCTTCCTTCGGAACTTTAATTATTGCTTCTTACGGAATTGGATCAAGGATGCTTGGTTTTATTATTATTCCAGCACTTGGTTTTTCTATTGCCACATCTTCTCTAGTTGGAAACAATCTTGGAGCGAAACAGCATTCAAGGGCTGAAGAAATAGTGAAAACTGGTATGGGCATTGCTTTTTGGACATTAAGTGCGTTAGGTATTTTATTATTTATTTTTGCTAAAAGTTTAGCTGAATTTTTTGTTCCCAATGAGCCCCAATTAATTCTATCGTCTGCTAGATTTATTAGAATTATGGCTTTAAGCTTTGGCTTCATAGGTGTCCAGATGGTAGTGATCGGGACAATCAAAGCAGCGGGCAGAACAACGGTTTCAATGTTTTTATCTCTGTTTAGCGTTACTTTTGTTCTAGCGTTAAGTTATTTATTATCAATTGTTTTTAAATTACAAGAATTAGGTATCTGGATTGCTTATCCAATTACCAATATTGTTTCAGCAGGCATAGCCTTTTATTTTTATAAGAAAAAGAAATGGTTAAACAAAAAGTTAGTTTAGTTTAATATTTTTCTTTTTTGGTTTTTATAGTAAAATAAATAATAGAGAATTAATAATTAAAATTAAAAAATATGGCTCTTATATCCAACTTAGAAAAAGACGAAGCATCTGATATTGCCAAAGTGGTTTACGAGAGTTTTGAAGAATCCTCTGGCAGTGTTCCAGAATGGGTAAAAGTAATGGCTCATCGCCCCGAAATTTTAAAAGAGTTTGTTGAGCTTTTTGGAGTTATAATGAAGCAGGGGAAAATCGAACCAGCTTTAAAATGGAAAATAGCTCTTACTGTTTCCAAAACTTTAAAATGCGTTTTTTGCGTAGATGTAACTGAAAAGATGCTTCAAAAATTTGGAGCTAGTGAAGAAGCGTCTCAGGATACTCAAAAAACCGAAGAGGAAGAAAAGATTTTGAGTTTAGTAGAAGACGTAACATTAGATGGTCATCTTGATAAACCGGAATTATTTAAAGATTTAAAAGAGAAATTTAATGAAGCTGAAATTGTAGAAATTATTTCTGTGATTGGTCTTTTTAACTATATTAATCGTTTCAACAACACTCTAGCTATTTTGCCGGAATAATATTTGAATTTTTATTTTTTTATTCTCTCTTTTTATTTGTAAATCATAAAAAGGGGAGTATAATAAAAATAGATAATTAATTACTAAAACTATGTCTTTTCTTAAAGATTTATTTGGCGGGAAAAAAGATAAAAGAGAACAAGTATTTCCCCAACCAACACCAGCTCCAGCTCCTGAACCAGATCCTGAGCCAGCTCCAATGCCAGCTCCAATGCCAGCTCCTGAGCCAGAAGTACCTTCTGAGCCAACTGTAGCTCCAGCGCCAGAGCCAGAATCTGTACCTGAGCCAGCTCAAGAGAAAGGGATTGGTGAAGATCAAGGTCCTGAGCGCTAGCCAGAAGGTTTCGGCGCAGATCCAGGTAGAGAATATGTTTGCTCTAATTGTGGAGCTAAAGCACCGTATCAGACTGGTGCCCTTGCATGTCGAATGCGGACACCAATGGTAAGAGCTTGATTTATTATTTCAATAGATCAAACGAGAATTTTATCCTGGCTTATGATGATTTAAGCACTAATGACAGGATGGTTTTCTAGTTAACTTGAATTAAGCTAATCTATTGTGAGAGTCTATTTCTACTAAATAATTTTAATAACTGCAAATAATTATGTCCACGAAAAAAGATGACGAACTAAAAATTTGTATAAGCGCTACTGGAGATAATCTCAATGCATTTTTAGATCCACGATTTGGCAGAGCAATGTTTTTCTTAATTGTTAATCCAGAAGGTAAACTGATCAAGGCGATTAAAAACACGGGTAAACAGGCAATGCGAGGTGCTGGTGTTACTGCTGCCCAAATTGTAGCCGATGAAGGAGTAGATGTTATTATTACTGGGAATATTGGTCCTAATGCTGCCATTGTTCTAGGCACTTCCAAAATCAAAATTTTTGTTGATATTCCAGAAACACCTATTCTAGATGTTATTAAAAAATATCAAGAAAATAAACTCCAAGAAGCAGTTGATATAAAATTTTCTCAGTCTGGTCCAGGCCTTGGTCGCGGAGGAAGGAGAGGTGTGGGTCAAGATTAAAGGTTTAATTAAAAAAATGATAGATTCTTATTACTACTGATTTTTATTCGTTTTTTTATGAAGAAAGATATTTTTAAAAAGGGCCAAAAAGCTACCTTGATAGCCGGATCGACTACATTATTTTTTGCTTTGGCAAAAGGAGTGGTGGGTCTAATATCTGGAAGCACAATTCTTTTGGCTGACGCTGTTCATAGTGGAGCAGATGCTTTTTCTACCGCTACGGCTTGGTTTGGATTAAAAATTGCCAAAAAAGAGCCAACAGAAAAATTTAGATATGGATTTTATAAAGTAGAAAATATAGCTACGCTTTTAATATCAATTTTAATCTTTTTTGCTGGAGCAACAATTATGACTCAAAGCGTGGAGAGGTTTTCCACTAAATACGAAATCCATATTCCTTTTATAGCTATTAGTTTAGCTATTCTTGATGCTATTTTTATGTTTATAGTAGGCACTTACGAGATGAAAAAGGGCAAAGAGATTAATTCTCAAAGCTTGATTGCCGATGGCAAGGAATCCAGATTACACATTTATTCTTCTTCTTTAGTCCTGGTTGGTTTAGTCTCTTCTTATCTTAATTTTTTATATATTGAAGGAATATTCGGCATTCTGATTTCTTTTATAATTTTTAAAACAGGATTTGAATCAGCAAGAGACTCTATCTTCGCCTTGTTAGACGTTTCTCCGAGCAAAGAAATAGAAAAAAAGGTACGGCTTATTCTAGAAGAAAATTCTAATTTAGAAGATTTTAGAGACCTTAAACTCAGAAGATCGGGTCCTTTTGTTCTCGGGGAAGTAAAGGTAAAAGTTAAGAAAAAGCTTTCTGTTCAAGGGGCTCATGAAATTTCTGCCACAATAGAGGCAAAGATTAAGAGGAGCGTAAAACAAATAGATTCGTTTCTTATTTCTGTTGAACCTTACAAGAGCAATGTTTTTAAAATTTGTATTCCCATTAAGGATGACAAAGGAATGGATTCAGAAATTTCAAACCATTTTGGAAGGACCAATAATTTTCTCTTTCTTTTGATAGAGAGAGGGAAAACA
Source organism: uncultured Candidatus Saccharibacteria bacterium (assembly GCA_964422845.1). Taxonomy (GTDB): domain Bacteria; phylum Patescibacteriota; class Minisyncoccia; order Minisyncoccales; family PEYH01; genus JAYENY01. The sequence goes on from CAYRCT010000012.1 coordinate 4,841, forward strand.
AAAGAATACACAGTCAAAAAGAATCCATTCAAAAATAAAGAGATTAGAGCAGGATTAAATATAGCAGAACAGATAATGAAAGAGAATATTGATATTATTATTACTAAACAAATAGGTCCAATATCATTACATACCCTAGGAGATGACTTGATTGAGGTTTATCAAACTAAACAGAACAAAGTAGGAGAGGCGGTTGAGAGTTTTATTCAAGGCAAATTAGAAGAATTAAAAAGCCCTACTCGTAAAAAGAAATAATGAAGTTAAAAAAAATTGCCATTTCTGGAGGAAAAGGTGGCACAGGCAAATCAACAATTGCAGTTTTAATGGCTGATAAGTTAGTAAAGCAAGGAAAAAAAGTTGTCCTTTGTGATTGTGATGTGGAATGTCCAAATGATTATTTACTTTTGAATCAGAAATTGTTAAAACCTAAAACATGGACTTATACGAACTATCCAAAATTAGACAAGAGAAAGTGTAATAAATGCGGTCTATGTGTTAAAACCTGTCAGAATAATGCTATTTTTCAAACAAGGGGAGAATACCCTGTATTTATTAAGGATTTATGTTCAGGTTGCGGAGCTTGTAAACTCATTTGTCCTAGGGGAGCCATCAAAATGCAGAAAGAAAAAACAGGAAAGATATATCAGAATAAAATTAAAAATCAATTTTGGTTAATCACCGGATTGGCAAAATCAGGATTGGAGGAAACAGGACCCACAGTTGATCAATCTAAAAAATTTGCCCTTAATCTTGCCAAAAAAATAAAAGCTGATTATATTCTTTTTGACACGGCTGCCGGTACTCATTGTCCGGTAATTTCGGCTCTTTCAGATTGTGATTTTGCCTATATTGTTACAGAGCCCACTCCAATGGGAGCAATGGACTTGGGTTTGATTTTAAGCTTATGCAAAAAATTAAACATACCAGTAAAAATTATTTTAAATCAAGCAAACTTAGGAGACAAAAAGAAAGTAGAAGAAATTGTTAGAAAATATAAGGCGAAGATTTATAAGGAAATTCCTTATTCTAAAGAATTAGTTAATGCATATTCAGAAGGCAAATTATTAGAAATGGATTTTAATTTATGATTGTTGTAAAAATAGATGAAAAACTCCAGGAAATAAAAGAAGAGGTTATAAACTGTAAAAAATGCCCTCTTTACAAAGAAAGAATCAAAGATAAATGCTATCCAGTTATAGGACAAGGAAATCATCAGGCGAAAATATTTTTTATAGGAGAAGCCCCTGGCGCTCGGGAGGCTCAAACTGGTCATCCATTTTGCGGAACTTCTGGTAAAATTTTAGACGAACTTCTAGAGTCAGCCGGAATCAAAAGAGAAGATGTTTATATCACAAATATTTTAAAATGCCGACCCTCTAATAATCGCAACCCAAAAGCGGAAGAGATATCTGCTTGCGTGCCTTATTTAGACAAGCAAATTGAACTTATCAATCCAAAGATAATCTGTACTTTGGGAAATTTTTCCACTGCATTTATTTTAGAGAAGTACGGATTAAAAGATGAAATCAAAGGTATAAGCAAGATTCATGGAAAGATTTTTGAAGCTAAAAGTTCTTCTGGAAAGAAAAAAGTTATTCCATTTTATCATCCAGCAGTAGCTGCTTATAACGCTAATATGAAGGATGGTTTAAAGGAAGATTTCCAAATCTTGAAAGACTTTAAATAAGATAAACATTATTAAAAAATGAGAATTGTTATTATTTCTGGAAAAGGTGGAGTAGGGAAGTCAATGCTGACTTCGTCTTTAGCATTACTTTTTTCTAAAAATAAAAAGAAAATTGTGGCAGTAGATTGTGATGTTGATGCTCCGAATTTAGGATTATGGCTAGGTATAACAAAATATAATACAGTTAAAAATATTTCTACATCAAAGAGGGCAGAAATTACTAACCAGAAGCTTTTAGATGACAAGGTTTTAAAGGTTTGTAATTTTGGGGCGATATCAAAAGAAGGAAAAAATTACAAGATAAATCCTTTTTTATGTGAAGGGTGTGGAGCTTGTGGGATTGTTTATCCGCAGGCTATTAAGCTAAAACCGATTGAAAACGGTCAAATTAAGATTGCGAGGACTAAATATAATTTTCCTTTAATTGTTGGTCAGTTATATCCTGGGGAAACTGGTTCTGGCAAGATAGTAAGTGAAATTAAAGAAGAAGCAGAAAAATTTAAGCATGATTTGATGCTCATTGACTCTGCCCCTGGGACAGGTTGTCCTGTAATAGCCGCATTAAGAGATTCGGATTTTGTTGTTTTAGTTACAGAACCCACTCCTTCAGCATTTTCTGATTTGAAGAGAGTTCTAAAAGTAGTGAATCATTTTAAAGTTCCTTACAAAACAATTATTAATAAGTGGGATATTAACAAGAAGATGAGCAATAAAATTGAGAAATGGGCTGGTAATAAATTCTTAGGGAAGATATCCTATGATCAAGAAATTTTTCGAGCCATTAGTAATTTAACTCCAATCATGGAGACAAATTTAAAAGCTAAGCAAGAGATTATTCAAATTTACAACAAACTGGTTTTGGATATTCAACAATAAAGGATTTGTTAGAAGAAGGTTTTCGTTTTGTAGTATTTTGTTTTTTAACGAGTATAATAAAAGCATATAATTAAGATAAAGTTATGGCATTTTTTGAAAGATTATTCGGAAAAGGACAAGGCAGGGGCGCTGGCCAAGGACAAGGACAGGGTCAAGGACGAGGATTAAATCGTCAACCAGAGGGGTTTGGCGCAGGTCCAGAGGGAGAATGTGTTTGTTCTAGTTGTGGAGCTAAGGCGCCACATCAGACAGGCGTTCCCTGCTATGAGCAAAAATGTCCCAAATGTGGACAGGTAATGACTCGAGCGTAAGAATAATTTTCGGAAGTCGGACTTTTGAAAATGAATTTTTTAAAAATATTAACAAAATATTTATATTTTGGTTTTTTTTGTGTATTTAATTTAGACAACGCCTTTTGCGAAACGAGAATTATATAAATTTTGTTTGTTGTAAATTTAAAATTGATATATAATTAAAGCAAATAATTAATAAAATTGTTAAAAATATGGATATTGCAAAACTTATTGACCATACAAATATAAGGATGGATGCTACGGCTAAGGATATTAAAAAAACTTGTGCTGAAGCAATAGAATATGGTTTTAGAGGCGTTGATGTAAGGCCAAAATGGGTGAGCTTAGTTGCAAAAGAGTTAAAAGGAACAAAAATGAAAGTAATTGTTTTAATAGATCCGCCCATGGGACAGAGTTCTCATCAAGAAAGAAAGAGAGTTTGTTTGAAAGCCAAAAAAGATGGGGCTGACGAATTAGATGTAGTAATGAATATCTTAGATTTAAAATATGAAAGATACAACAAGATTCTAAAGGATTTAAAAGGAATTTGTAAAATTTTACCAACAAAAGTAATCATTGGTTCAGGATTTCTGATTGATGAAGAAATAAAAAAGGCCTCAGAAATTGTTAAAAAAGCAGGGGCTTTTTGCGTTAAAACGGCTACTGACAAAGATCCTTTAGAAAACAGAGAATTAAAAGAAAAAGCTAGGCATCTTAGAATTATGGCAAAATCAGCGCCAGGGCTTTCAATCAAGGCATCTGCTAAAGTTAGAAGCTTAGAAGATTTTAAAATGATGACTAAAGCCGGAGCAAATATTATCGGTACTAGTTCAGGGGTTAAAATTGTTAAACAAAATTTATGAAAAATTTACCTAAACAGAATATTAAAAAAAATAAAGCAAGTAATTTAATTCCTGATCCTAATTTACCGCCAACTCAACAAGACTTTAGAAAAACATTTCAATGGCGAATTTTTAGAATCATGGCAGAGTTTGTTGAGGGCTTTCATTTTATTGCTGATTTTAAAAAAACTATTACCATTTTTGGTTCAACTAGTTTTACTTCTGAAAATGAATATTATAAGGAAGCAAGAGAACTAGGCAAACTTTTGGCAAACGCAGGATATGGAGTAATCACTGGCGGAGGACCCGGCATTATGGAAGCAGGCAATCGTGGAGCGTTTGAAGCGGGTGGCGAATCAATCGGGATCAATATCCAATTAGCCGATGGTCAGAGAATGAACTCTTATGTTAACAAACCAATTGGGTTTGATCATTTTTTTACTCGAAAAGTTATGCTTTCCTTTGCTTCTAAGGCATATGTCTTTTTTCCTGGTGGTTTTGGCACTCTAGATGAGTTTTTTGAAATGGTAACTTTAATTCAAACGAAAAAGCTTGAGAAACCAGTTCCTATTATTGTTATTGGCAAAGCATATTGGCAGCCTTTGTTTAATTGGCTCAAGGAGGAGGTTTACCAAAAACAAAAAGCTATTAAAAAAGAAGATTTAGATATTTTCCAATTAGTTGATTCAGTGGAAGAGGCGTTTAAGATTCTTAAGAAATGTTAATTTAAAAACTTGTAATTTAACATTAGTTTTAATTGTCGGAAAAAATCTTTGAAACCAATTCTATAAAAAGGGCATTACTCCATGATTGTACCCAGCATCCTTCAGACATAAATTTTTCAGCAGAACTCAATTCGCCATGATGTCCAATTGCTCCGTGCCACAAAATTTCTTTCGTGCTAATTTTCAATGTTTTATTAATGTATTTTTTAAATTTTTTCTTATCGAATTCATATAGGATTAAAGCTATTAAGTTATTAAGGTAGAACCAGGAATCACCGTTATGGTAGCTTTGAGAATTTTCGCCGGTGTGTTTAGAAAAAAATAAATGGCTTGTTTTATCAATCGTGGCTACGCCACCCCATTCCAGCCATAATTTTTTTAAGACATTTTCAAAAGATTTAATCCATTCTTTTTTAGTTAAAAGTTGAGGATAAACATAGGCAGCTAAAAAAATGTTTGGCCTAATTATAGAATCTCTTATATTGTGATCAGGATTGAATTTATCTAATAGAACAGAGTCATTCCAAAATTTCTCTCTTACTTTTTCTCGCAGTTGTTTTTCAAGTTCAAAATATTTTGATTTTTTTGTAAGCTCATAAGCTAGTTTATACATATTTAACCTCAGCGCCTGTATTTCAATCGTGGCTCCAGCTCTTTGCAGGCTATCCATCCATGTTTTTTGAGCATTATTGATTGCCAGACCATCTCGAGTATAATTTTCCAGCAACCCCTTGATAGCTCTTTCTATGCTCGTCTTAATTTCTTTAATTTCTTTTTTGTTGAATTTTTTATCTGCGATAAGATCAGCCGTTCTTTTAAAAAGCCATCCAACGCCGTCTCTATTTTTTAAAGAAGAGGAAGATATTTTTTCATAGGCTACATTGGAGATGTTGCCATCATCACTGATATTTTGAATGAATCTTAAAATTATTTTTTTAGCTAAATTGGGATTAATTGAATTAAGGGCTTTTAAAGATATTAATTCATCCCTAGACCAAAATTGAAAAAACCATGGCAATCCAGCATAAAGGCCAGAATTAAAATTGTTACTAATCGGATTTTTAGTTTGTTCAATTGTTAAAAGATTTAAAGAATGGCAACTGCAAAGAAGTGCCATTTTAATTTTTTTATCAATTTTTTTCCTAGGGATAATATCACCCGCATTTTTAAATGTTTCTTCTATTTTTTGTTTTTGTAATATTTTTAGTTTTTTAGTATTCTCGAAAATTTCTAAGGCCTCTTTTACGGCTTTATTTTTATTTTCCGAAATTGAAAAAACAATTTTTTTAGCTTTTATTTCTAAGGCCTCATAAACATATTTTTCGAAAGGAGGAGAATTTCTTTTTTTATCCAGGGAATATTTTCTTAAAATATATTTATTCAATTTTTTTATTTTATTCCCATCGGTCTTGATGGCTAAGAAAAGTACTGGTATCCCTAGATTCGATTGACTGTATTTTATAACGACTAGATTGTTATTATGTTTTGATAGGGGACTATCTATCTCATAGATTCCTCGCACTCCGTCATTGTTATATGATTCTTTTATGTCTAAAGTTAATTTAATATCTATAAACTCACTAGTTTCATATACTAAAGAATTAAAAAAGAAAGGCAAAAAGAAACTTTCTTTTAATTTTTTTCTTTTTTGTTCAATGTTCCAAAAGTTATTTCGCATTTCAGAAATTGTTGAAAAATTTAATGGTTCAATATTTTCTATTATTTTAAATATTTTTTTACCAATTAAATTTTGAGGAGCAAAAAACCAGCCTTGATACCTGCTAGTGGTTTGGCTGGCTAAAGAAAGATAACTGCCTAAACGATTTGTCAACAAAAAAGAAGGATTCTCACGAGTTTCTTTTTTTATTTCATTTTTTGCCCAAGAATGAATGATCTTCATTTCTCTTTGCTCTCTAACGCTTTATTGTGTGCAAGAATATAATTTTTAATAAAAATTTTCCAATCTGAAATAGATGCTATTTTTCGCGCTTGAATTCTATTTTTCATCCTATCTTCGCGATTGAATTTGGAGAAACGATAAAGAAATTCTGTAAGTGATTTGACTACGCTTTCATCTGTTTTGTTTAATCTTTCTAAAATAAATATGCCCGGATAATTTTTGTTTTTTTCTATATTCTGGCAGAATTTTCCAAATCCCGCTAAATCAGTAGTAACGGAACCAACGCCTAAAACAGCTGCCTCTAACGGAGTATATCCCCATGGTTCGTAGAAAGATGGGAATATGCCCAAATGAGATGACTGAATACTTTCGTGATAATTTAGATTTGATAAAGAGTCGTGTCCGGTTAAATAAATAGGATAAAAAATAACCTTTACTTTATCGCTTTTTTTATTGTCGAGACTAGCTTCGTGAAAAGCTTCTATGGTTGGATCGTTCGGATTAATTAGGTCGTGAGTGCAAAGAGGAGGTAAGCCGTCTGCCTTTAATTTCATTAACTTTCTTTTTATTTCCAATAAAAAGTTTTTTTCAAATAAAGTTTTTTCAGTTATATTTTTCCCCGAACTTATCGTAGAGAGTATTTTTCTTTCCGTTTCTTTAGAAATGTCTTCTAAGGAATCTTTAATGTCTTGAAAATATTCTTTATTTTTTAAAATTTCTGGCTTGACGCCTTTTGTCCCCGTTGGCATCCAGAAAAAAGCAACAATAGTTTTCTTACTTTTATCTTTGATTAATTTTTTATTAAGTTTGCCCAAGGATTTAATAAATATATCAGCTCCTTTGGCTCGGAATTCGTTTCTCCCCACGATAAAATAGAAAAGAACATTTTTTAAATCAAAAGCATAATAAGGAAAAAAGTAATAAAGTAAAAATTCTTTCAGTCGTTCTCTTTGGATTCGATGTTTAACAACGACTTCCTCGAGAGTAAGAAATTTTTCTATATCCAATCCGTTTGGCAATAAAATTTCTGGTTTTCTTCCCAAAAATTGTTCGGCTTCCATTGCAGTAATTTCACTTACTGTAGTAAAAATATCGCAATGTTGAGCAGCATTTTTTTCTATGCCATGTTTTGCTTGAATATTGTATTTGAGAATATCTTTTTCAATATTAATTTGATCAAGGATAGAATAAAAGTTAATACTGTGACCAGACAATGTCCTGCCTAATGTGGTGGCGTGAGTGGTAAAAACTGTTGCTATTCTGCTCCTATTTTTTTTCAAATACAAAAGACCGGCTCCGGAGAGCCATTCATGAAAATGAGCAACTATTTTTTCTTTTTTTAGCGATTGCTCAATTTTTTCTAACAATACGCCAGAAACATGAGACCAAAGTATAGGTTCATCAAAATCGTGACCAGTTCCTAAAGAATCTACTCCATAATTTTCCCATAAATCTGTTTTAATTTGATTTACTTTCGGCCAATAGTTTTGGAAATCTATTAAAATTGTTTTTGGCTTTCCATGAATTAACCATATGCCAAAATGGCATTCAATTCCTTGTTCTCTTAGTTGGTCGAATGCGTTTTCAAATTTTTTAGGAGTTGGTAATTCTTCAAAGCAACCCTTTGTTTTTTCTGGAAAATAGGGACCAATAAAATAATAATTCGGATAGAAATGCATCATTTGACTGGCTTTAGATTTTAGCACAGTAAAAATACCTCCCACTTTGTTGCAAGCCTCCCACGAAAGTTCAAAAACATAGTCTGCCCGACTTGTTATTTTTTTCTCTGTTTTTGTCATACTATCCTTAGGGTCAAGAACATATTTAATTTAATCTGATATTCTAAATTGAGGATTTAATCTTCTTGGCTGTTGTTTTGGCTGTTTTAGCACTTTTTAACTCCTTGGCTAATTTTGGCTCTTTAATAACATCTTTTATCCAGCTAGCGAAATCATTTTTCTTTTTATTGACATGATATTTAAACACCTTATCATTCATTTTTTCTAATGCTCCCACTAAATCCTTAAGGTTTTCTATAATTTGACCGTCACAGAGCCAAAAACGTTTTTCTTCTTTAGCATTAAACAAAACCTTAGCTTTCTTTTTTGGTTTTGGCTTAATTTTCCTTTTTACTTTCGGAGCCATTGTTTTTTTGTGATTTGTTTTTTTTATTCCAAACATATTTTCAAAGGATTAATAATTAAAAATACCTCCCGACCTTTGTTTAAATTTTAAACACCTATACAATAATCGGTTTTGTATCCGCAAAACCGGGGCTGATTTTAATTTTTTTTGTTTCTATTCTTAATTTTAAATCATTAATAATGTTCATGCAAGTAATGAAAGCGTCATAAGGATTTTCATAAGGATTAAAATATTTATGAACATCGCCATCAGCAAACCATTTAGTGCACATATAGTAAAAATGATCTGATATTTGTAGCTTCCGCCAATCTTCTGTTAATTTTTTATCTTTTATTGCTATAATTTCTTTTTCTAAAGAATATATTTCCTTAATAGCTGATTGTTGTATTTTGTTTCCCAGCCATGCGCTAAGATCTCTTTCAGTATCAGCCCACGTTACAATGTGTGGATAATCTAATTCCCCAGCTGGTTCGGAAGAGGATATGATTTCAGAAGGTGTTTTAAAGTCATTTTCCGGATTTTTCAAAATTTCATATGGAAAAACTTTTAGAAATTCAAAAATTCCAGTTTCTTTCCATTGGTGTTCTCCAAATGTTTCATAATCCATAAATAGATTTACTATTTCTCCATTGCCGTGAGCATTATTAATCCATGAAGCGTATTTATCAGCAGTCAAAGGATATCCTTTCCACGAAGGAGTGGAAAAACGGAAAGCTATATCATCGCTTAAACGATAGTT
>CAYRCT010000012.1:14147-16049 GCA_964422845.1 uncultured Candidatus Saccharibacteria bacterium
CTTTCCACGAAGGAGTGGAAAAACGGAAAGCTATATCATCGCTTAAACGATAGTTTTTAACTAGTAGTCCTATTTTAGAACCCTTGGGTTGATAAAGAAAATTAGGAGAACGCCAACCCAAAATATGATCCGCCCCTTCGGCTAGAATCCCCTTGTATCCCATTTTAGAAATAAACTTAGCCATTTCATTGTTAAACATTAGTTCCGTATTTCTAAAAACTTCAGGAGTATAATCAAATAATTCCTTTATTTTCTTTTTATGGAGATTAATTTGTTTTCGGAATTCTTCTTTAGAATAAAGATAAGCTAAAGAGTGGTAATAGGTTTCTGACAAAATTTCAACGCAACCGGTATCTATCAAATCTTGAAAACTTTTAATTACTTCGGGAAAATCTTTTTCTAATTGCTCTAAGAGTACACCTGTAATACTAAAACTCACCTTAAATTTTCCGTTTGTATTTTTTATTAAATCCAATAAAATCTTATTTGTTGGGAGATAACTTTTGCGAACGATTCTTGTTAAATATTCTTTATTTTTTTCATCGTCAAAATACGGAGAGTCATTTCCAATATCAAAAACAGAAAAGTTTTTTAATCTAAAGGGTTGATGAGCATGTAAATAAAGGCAGATAGAAAGCATGTTTTAAGCTAAAACTTGGTTATAAATTTTAAGGCATTTAATAGCAGAGTCCTGCCAACTAATTTCTTTCACTTCTTTGTTGCCATTTTCGCTAAGACATTGACAGAGTGCCGGATATTTAAGTACAGATAGTATTTTGTTTGCCATTTCGTCTATGTCCCAAAAATCTGCTTTAAGAGAATGCGAAAGGATTTCGGACACTCCTGATTGTTTAGAAATTAAAACAGGTGTTTTCTGAAGCAAGGATTCAAGAGGGGTGAGCCCGAACGGTTCAGAAACGGAAGGCATTACGAACAAGTCCGCTGATTGGTAAGCGCTGATTAAATCCTCGCCCCTTAGAAAATCGGTAAACAACACCTTATCAGCAATACCCAAAGAAGCTGATTCTTCTATCATTTGAAACTTCATATCGCCAGAACCTGCCACAATAAAGAAAACATCAGAATTCCGTTCTAAAACTTTTTTAGCTGTTCGTAAAAAATAATCAGGTCCTTTTTGAAGAGTTATTCTCCCTAAAAAAAGAACAATTTTTTTGTTTCCTTTTTTTAAACTCTGAAAATTCCTTTTTGGACTTATAAAAGGTTCTTGTTTTATTGCATTGTAAACCACCTCTATTTTTTCTGGATTAATATGATAATGCCGAACAACTTTTTTCTTTGTAAACTTGCTAACTGTAATTATCTTATCAGCCATAGAAAGGCCTTGTTTTTCTATTTCGTAAACTTGTTGGTTAACATTGTTTCCCCCTGTTCTATCAAATTCCGTGGCGTGAACTTGAACTATCAAAGGTTTATTGGAAACTTTTTTTGCCTCTATTCCAGCAGGTATGCTCAACCAATCGTGAGCATGAATAATATCAAATTTTTCCTTTAATGCTATTTTACGAGCCTCCTGTCCATATCTCCGAACTTCATTAAATAAATTATAACCATAAATACCGTTTTCTTTATTATTTTTTAATAATTTCTGATAAGATTCTGAAGTGACATAAGCAGAAAGTAAAGAATCAATGTTTTTTATTTCTAAACCATCGCTATTATTATCAGGGAAAATAAACTTAAAAGGGGAATTGTCACAGTTCATTTTTTTAGGTAAAACAAAACTAATCGTTGCTCCCTGTTTGACTATGGCGTTGGCTAATCCCTTACAAGCAACACCCAATCCTCCAGAATTATGAGGAGGAAATTCCCATCCAAACATTAATATTTTTAACTGATGATTTAGATTCATTAAAATTGAATTATTTTGTTATTATATCACAA
>CAYRCT010000013.1:0-13332 GCA_964422845.1 uncultured Candidatus Saccharibacteria bacterium
ATTGATATATTAATATATCCAAATTTTAGCATTTAGAGTGCTGGAATATAATTTTTGACGCTTTTGGCGTTTTTTATTTTTGCTCGAATTTCCTTCACTCGTTGCCTCCCGCTGAGTGCTTTATTCAAGTACGGATTTAAGATATAATCAAAGCATGGAAAAGATTTATGTTATTAATTTAAGAGGCGAAAGGGAGCCGTTTTCTTTGAAAAAGGTTTTTAATAGTGCACGTAGAGCCGGGGCTTCAGAAAAATTAGCACAAGAGATTGCTTCGAAGATTCGAGATCAGGCATTTCCTGGAATTAAAACTTCAGAGATTTTTAAAAAAGCAAAACAGCTTCTTAAAAGGAAAGACAAACCATCGGGCTTGCGCTTTAGCTTGAAAGAGGCAATAAGAAAATTGGGTCCAAGCGGTTTTCCTTTTGAAAAATATATTGGAGACATTTTTTTAACCCAGGGCTTCGATGTTTCTTTAAATCAAAAAATTAAGGGCCGATACGCTAAGCACGAAATTGATTTTCTGGCAGAAAAGAATAAATTTCTTTATGTAAGCGAGTGCAAGTTTAGAAAACGTTCGGGAGAAAGAATTGATTTATCAATAGTTTTAATGGTTTGGTCTCGTTTTTTAGATTTGAATCAAGGCAACTATTTTAAAAAATTTAAAGGATATGATATAAAACCGATCATTATTACTAACGCGAAATTTACTTCACAGGCAAAAAAATATTCGCAAGGGGTTGGGATAGAGCTTCTTGGCTGGAATTATCCTATGAACAAGGGATTGGAAACAATAGTTGAGAACAAAAAACTTTATCCGATTACTATCCTTCCTTCGCTCACAAATTATTTAATGGAAATATTTGCTTCTCAAAGGATGATGATAGTGCAAGATATTCTAGAGATTGACGTTAAGAAATTTTGTCAGGAAAATAGGATTAAGCAAGAGAAAATCTTATCCCTGATTAATGAAGCAAAGACTTTAATGGGTGACTAGTATTGAATACTTAGGTGTCTTTTATAGAATTAAAATCGCCAGTAAGGCGTTTTTTTTGTTTTACAAAAGAGGTTTTTGGAGCTAAACTAAAAAGAATGAATAAGGAGCAGCTTAAGATTTTTGTGATTGAAGCGATTGAATTAGCTCAAAAGGAAGGTAAACTTCCTTATTTTGATATTCCCCGAATTTTAGTTGAGTTTTCAGAAAGAGAGAGTCATGGTGATTACGCCACAAATGCAGCTCTTTTAATTGGAAAGAAGATAAAGAAAAATCCTATGGAAATAGCAGAGAATTTGATTAAATACTTACAAATAGGACAAAGCATTAAAAAAATTGAGGCAAAGGAGCCAGGATTTATAAATTTTTGGCTATCAGAGAATGAACTTTTAATTTCTTTGCAAAAAATTTTAAAAGAAAAAAACAAGCATGGAGCGGGCAGAGAGAAAAAAACGATGGTCATAGATTATTCTTCTCCAAACATTGCCAAATCGTTCGGCGTTGGTCATTTGCGCTCAACCATTATTGGACAAGCAATTTATAATATTTATAAATTTCTTGGTTGGAAATGTATCGGCGACAATCATTTAGGCGACTGGGGCACTCAATTTGGAAAACTAATTGTTGCAACAAAGAAATGGAGCAAGAAGGATTTAAAAGATTTAAAAATTCAAGACCTAGAAGATCTTTATGTGAAGTTTCACAAAGAATCACAAAGTGACGATAATCTTTTACAAGAAGCAAGGGATTGGTTTAAAAAATTAGAAAAAGGAGATAAAGAGGCCAAAAAAATATGGAAGACTTGCGTATCTGCTAGCTTAAAAGAATTTGACAGAGTTTATAATATATTGGGAATAAAAATTGATTACGCTTTAGGGGAAAGTTTTTACCAAGACAAGGCAGACTTGATAATTAAAGAAGCCAAGAAAAAAGGCCTTGCTGAAAAAAGCCAGAATGCACTAGTTATCCCTCTTTCTGGAAACAAAATACCATTAATGCTTTTAAAATCAGATGGGGCGACTACTTACGCAACAAGAGATTTGGCTACCATAAAATATAGAATAGACAAATGGAATCCAGATTTGATTATTTGGGAAGTGGGAGTTGATCAAAAATTCTATTTTGAGCAAGTTTTCAAGGCAGCAGAAATGCTTGATTATGGAAAAAAGAGTCAATTTGTTCATGTCGCTCACGGTTTGATCAGGTGGCCGCATGGTAAATTTTCTACAAGGAAAGGGGACACCATTCATTTAGAGAGCATATTAGAAGAATTATTTAAAAGAGCAAGAAAAATTGTTGATAAGTCAAAAACTGTTAAAGACGGATCAGAGAAGCAGAGAGAAAAGATTGCTAAACAAGTTGCTATCGGAGCGATAAAATATAATGATTTATCGCGGTATCACGCAAAAGATATAATTTTTGACTGGGATAGTATTTTATCTTTAGAGGGCAATTCCGGACCGTATATTCAATATACTGCTGTGCGTTGTCAAAGTGTAATCGATAGAATGGATTCTGATTCTCTTGTTTTTCACATGAATCTTACTGATTTTAATCAAGAAGAAGTAACGATTTTAAGAACTATACGTAAATTTCCGGAGATTCTTAAAGAAGCAGCAAATAATTTTTCGCCAAATTTAATTTGTAACTTTATTTTTGATTTAGCCCAGAAATATAATATTTTTTATGAGAAACATTCAATTTTAAAAGCAAAAACAAAAGAGAAAAAAGAATTTCGGCTAGCTCTTACTGTGGCTACAAGACAAATCTTAGAAAATAGTTTAGAATTACTAGGAATTTCTATTCCTCAAAAGATGTAAGCCACGAGATCTGTTATTATTAGTAAATCCATTTATATTATGGAGATAAATCGTTCAAAATCAGAAGAAAGGATAATAAGATTCTGGAAAAAGAATCAAATTTTTGAAAAATCTCTAAAAAAAGAAGGGGGTGATTTTGTATTTTATGAAGGACCTCCAACTGCCAATGGGAAACCCGGAATTCATCATATTTTGGCTCGAGCGTATAAAGATATAATTTGTCGCTATCAAACAATGAAAGGCAAAAGAGTTTTGCGAAAAGCGGGCTGGGATACTCACGGTTTGCCAGTGGAATTATCTGTGGAAAAAGAGTTGGGACTTAAGAATAAAAAAGAGATTGAAGAATATGGCGTTGATAAATTCAATGAGAAATGTAAGGAATCGGTCTGGAAATATGCTAAGGACTGGACAAATCTTACAGAGAGAATCGGCTTTTGGTTGGATTTAGAGAATCCCTATATTACTAGCGATGTATTTTATATGGAAAGCGTTTTCAACATTATCAAACAAATAGCAGACAAGGGTCTGCTTTATCAAGATTATAAAGTGATTCCTTATTGTCCTCGATGTGGCACTGGGCTTTCGTCTCATGAGGTTGCTCAGGGGTACAGAAAGATTAGAGAGCCCGCGATTTACGTAAAATTTGAGATCAAAGATAAAAAGTTTGAAAAAAATACGCATTTACTTGTCTGGACCACGACTCCATGGACATTGCCTGGCAATGTAGCTATAGCTGTTAATTCTAAAATTACATATATTTTAGTCAAAACAAAGGAAGAATATCTGATTCTAGCCAAAGAGAGGCGAAATGTTTTAGAGGCTGATTTTAAAGTGATTAAAGAATTTGAGGGCAAGGAATTAGTTGGTTTAGATTATAAGCCATTATTTGATAAGAAGATTGTTTCTTTTACAGAAAAGTCAAACAATATTTATAAAATATTGGCAGCTGATTTTGTAACGATAGATGAAGGAACGGGGCTTGTACATATTGCTCCCGCGTTCGGACAGGAAGACATGGAGTTGATAAAAGCGCAAAATACAAAATTGAAAGAACAAAACAATAAATTTCCAATTTTGTTAACTGTGGACGAGGAGGGAAAATTTAAATCAGAGGTTAAAAAATGGAAAGGAAAATTTGTAAAACAGGCAGACCCATTGATTATTGAGCATCTTCGGGAAACTGGCTCCTTATTCGCAGAAGAACAATACGAGCATGATTATCCTTTTTGTTGGAGGTGCGATACTCCCCTTTTATATTACGCAAAAAAGAGTTGGTTTATTAAAACAACTGCTGTAAAAGAGCTAATGATTAAGAACAATAAAGAAATTAATTGGATGCCTGACCACATTAAAGAAGGAAGATTTGGAGAATGGTTAAACGGATTAAGGGATTGGGCTTTATCACGAGAAAGATATTGGGGAACGCCTTTACCGATATGGAAATGCGAATCTTGTGAACATCAAGAAGTTATTGGGAGTAGAGAAGATTTAAAAAATCAAAAATTTACTACCAATAAATATTTTGTCTTGAGGCATGGAGAGTCAACTTCAAATGTTGAAGAATTTTATTGTTCATGGCCAGAACCTAAAAAATCTTTATTAACGAAGAAGGGCAAATCTCAAATTAACGAAATTATTGAAAAAATCAAGAATGAAAAAATAGATGTTATATTCTCTTCTGATGTTTTAAGAACTTCGCAGACAGCGGAGCTTGTAGCTAAAGCATTGGGCAAGAAAGTAAAATATGATATTCGTCTTCGAGAAATCAATGCGGGAGTTTTTAATGGCAAAAATATTCAACAGGGCAGAGAGTTTTTTAATCCAAGAGGAGACATCGCTCCAAAGGAAATTTTTTTGAAAAAATTTGATAATAAATTTATTGAAGGAGAAAATTTTTCTGAGGTTAGGACAAGAATTTTAGATTTTATAAAAGAAATTGACAAAAAGTTTAAGAACAAGAAGATTTTAGTCATAACTCATGAAATTCTTATTATGATGCTGAAAAGTTCGTTTATGGGGTGGACAAAAGAAGAAACAGCTGAACATAAACAAGAAATTTCTACTCCCACGGGAACATTTAGTGAGATTAATCCTAAATTTTTTCCATATAATCAAAAAGGAGAACTTGATTTTCATCGGCCATACATTGATGAAGTTAATTTTTCATGTCCCGAATGTGGCAAGCCAATGAGAAGGGTTTCTGAAGTAATCGATTGTTGGTTTGATTCTGGTTCAATGCCTTTTGCTCAATGCCATTGGCCATTTTCTACTAGACTAGTTCAGACAGAGAGAACTATAGCCGATAGACCACCTGAGTTATTCCCTGCTGATTATATCAGTGAAGGAATAGATCAAACAAGAGGTTGGTTTTATACACTTTTAGCTATTTCTTCTCTGCTTGGTTTTGAGTCCCCATATAAGAATGTTATTGTTTTGGGACATCTTTTAGATAAAAAGAGCCAGAAAATGTCAAAATCAAAGGGTAATGTTGTTGATCCATGGGAGATGATTGAAAAATATGGAGCCGATGCTTTGAGATGGTATTCCTTTACTGTCAATCAGCCGTGGGATCCAAAGTTGTTTGATGAAAAAGACCTAGATCAACGGTTCAAGAAGTTTGTTATGACTTTTTGGAATTGCTATACTTTTTGGAAAACTTATAGCAAGGGATTAAAAGTCTCTTCCAGTTTAACCCAAAAAATGACAGAGAGTAAGAATATATTAGATAAATGGATCTTATCGAAACTAAATCGACTCATTAAAAATACAACTAAAAAGCTAGACAAGTACGATATAACCAGCTCTGCTCGCCTGATTGATGATTTTGTAATTAATGATTTGTCTTTATGGTATGTCCGCCGCTCGAGAAAAAGATTTCAGAAACCCAATTCTAAAGAAGAGCTAGAAGAGGCCTCTTCTGCTTTGGCTTATGTACTCTTTGTTCTTGTAAGATTAGCTGCTCCTTTTACGCCATTTATTAGTGAAGAAATTTATTTTGGATTGACAGATAAGGAATTGAAACAAAGTGTGCATTTGGAAGATTGGCCCGAAACAGATGAAAAATTTATTAATAATGAATTGGAAGAAAAAATGAATACAGTACGAGGAATAGTAAGTACGGGACTTAATATCAGATGTGAAAATGGTATTAAGGTTAGACAGCCCTTAAATAGTTTAAAAATTAAGGCAGAAAAACTTGATCAAGAATTGCTTGATTTAATTCAAGAAGAGCTTAATGTTAAGAGCATTGAATTTAAAGAAGATATCGCAAAAGGAGATGGTTGGAAGTTGGAATATGATTTTAAAATTACAACTGAATTGCGAAATGAGGGGGCAATACGTGAAGTGACACGTGGTATTCAAGGGATGAGAAAAAAGGCAGGATGCAAGCCAGAAGATAAAATCATAATTTATTGCAGCGGTGACAAGGGTTTAACAGAACTTTTGAAGAGAAACAAAGAATTAATTTTATTGCAAACTAGAGCTAAAGATTTGATTTTCCAAAAGAAAGAGAGGGAATCTTTTAATATTGAGAAGCAATTCAAAATTAATAATTACGAATTTTGGTTAGGACTAAAACTGTAGTAAAGTGATAAAAAGTAAATAATTAATAATAAATAGTTAGCACATGGCTGTTCCTAAATTTTTAAGAACATTTATAGACACAGGCAAAACTATCGTTACGGATAAAAACAAGAAAACGGTTTCCGGTATCCCGGGAAGCGGACATGAAAGAGTGAAAGAAAATAAAATTACCAAGAGAGATGAAGGTCTCGGAGGGATTTTTGGGTCAAGACCATTTCTTACTAGAGATAGGTTTCGTAAGCAATTAAAAAAGACAGCAGGCAAAATTCCTGGCGGAGGTACTTATACACAAAAAGAGAGAATTGCGATAGAAGAAAAACTTTTTCCAAAGGAAAAGTTTGGACAATATATTACCCCTTATGAAATAAGTCATCGTATTAAAAATCTTAAGCATCAAATTTTCGTTTCAAGAGATGTTAATAAAAAAATGGAAACAAGAAAGCAAGTTAAATTTTTAGAAAAATTAAGAAGAAAGAAAAAAGATGATAAATAAAATAATAATTTTTTTAATTATTGGAGTTTTAATATTCGGAGCAATTGGTTATTCGCTTTATCAAGGCAATAGTTATTCTAAAGAAATTTTGCGACTTGAGATTTTCGGACCCGAAACAGTAATTATTGGGGAAGAAATAGAATATAGCGTTCGTCTTAAAAATAATGGCGATATTCGACTCGACGAACCGATCCTAACATTTGAATATCCCAATACAGCTGAACCAGCTAATGGAGAATTTATGCGCGTTATTAAAGAAAGCGAAGAGTTGGGTGGGGCGATTTATCCAGGACAAGAAAAGATTTTTAAATTTAAGACCAGAATATTTGGCGAACAAGGAGAAATAAAAGAAGCGAAAGCAATGGTTTCTTACCGCCCTCGCAATCTAAAAGCCACATATGTTTCTAAAACAAGTCATTTGATTACAGTCGGCGAAGTTCCTCTGACTTTTGAGTTTGACGCTCCTTCGGGGGTCGGAAGTGGTCAGGAAATGAATTTTTCTTTGAATTATTTTTCTAGTATTGACTACCCTCTTTCGGATTTAGAAATAAGAATAAATTACCCGACAGCATTCAATTTGAAAGGGATAGAACCGAAGGGCATCTCTGACGAAGAATGGCGAATTTCTCATTTAAGTAAAGCAGAAGGAGGAAGAATTGACATCAGGGGAAGCATAGATGGAGAGACCGGAACAACAGATGTTTTTAAGTCAGAAATTGGTCTTTGGCAGAGAGGAGAATTTATTGTTTTAAAGCGGACAACCCGACAAATAAAGATTGTAGAGCCTTCTTTATACATAACTCAAACCATTAATAATTCTACTAATTACATAGCTAATCCTGGAGATCTTTTGCATTACGAGATTATCTTTAAGAATATAGGGAACAACCCTTTGCAACATTTATTTTT
The DNA here is from genome assembly GCA_964422845.1 of uncultured Candidatus Saccharibacteria bacterium. Lineage (GTDB taxonomy): Bacteria > Patescibacteriota > Minisyncoccia > Minisyncoccales > PEYH01 > JAYENY01. The sequence continues at coordinate 7,799 of CAYRCT010000013.1, forward strand.
AGCCAGTAAATTTAATGGCCAGTTATTTGATTTTGAAACTATTCGTTCTTCATTGGGGCGATCCCAATTAGGAGATAATTCAATTATTTGGGATTGGCACGATGTTCCTAAGCTTCAATTTTTAGATACTGGAGAAGAGGCAACAGTAGAATTTTGGATAAACCTTAAAGATAATGTTGAGAATATTACTAAAGCCCGACTTGAAAATGAAATTATTTTGGGTCAAGCAAGGAGAAAATTTGTAACTAAAGTTAAAACAAATCTTGAGTTGGTTCAAAATGTTTTTGTTGATGATGAAATTTTTGGCAGTCAAGGTAATTTTCCTCCTCAAGTTGGAGAAGAGAGCTTGTTTACTGTTCTTTGGAGAGTCAAGAATTATTACAATCCGGTGAAAGATGCCAAGATGCAAGCAATTTTGCCCTTCCAAGTAAAATTGACAGGTCAAGTTTTGCCTCAAAAGCTTGCCTTTGATCCAATTACAAGGGAAATAGTCTGGTCAATAGGCGATTTAGATCCGAATCAGGGAGTAGAAGAACCTCTCCAACTGGCTTTTCAAATAATGTTGAAGCCAACAAGCACTCAAAAGGGTAAGTTTGTTCCATTGGTTGGAATGATAACAGTTAGTGCACTTGACGCATGGGCAGAACAGCAAGTGGAAGCGACAAGCACGCAGATTACGACTGAAGCGTTTGGAGAACAAGGGAAAGTAGAATAGAAGTAACGCTCGGGAAGGATACTTTTCAGCTCGCCCAGCGCGCTCACTTGATCTCGAATGATTCATAAAAATTATTCCCCTCGTTTTATAAACAAAATTTTATTATGGAAAACTTAATGCAAAAAATTATTTCTTTGTCTAAGCGTAGAGGATTTGTTTTCCCCTCTTCAGAGATTTATGGTGGGTTTAATTCCAGTTATGATTTTGGACCTCTAGGAGTTGGATTAAAGCAGAATATCAAAAAGGAATGGTGGAAAGACATGCTCCAAGGTCACGAAAATATTGTTGGTCTGGATGCTGCCATTCTAATGTCTCCACGGGTTTGGGAAGCATCAGGGCATCTTTCAGTTGGTTTCGCAGATGAACTAGTGGAATGTAAAGAATGTCACAGAAGATTTCGATTAGATGGAATTGAGGGGAACAAATGTCCGGAATGTGGAGGAGAACTTAGTAATCCGAAACAATTTAATCTGATGATGAAAACCTTTATCGGTTCAGTAGAAGACAAGAGTTCGATTGCCTATTTAAGACCAGAGACATGTCAGGGAATTTATATTAATTTCAAAAATGTTTTAACAACAAGTCGCTTAAAATTACCCTTTGGCATTGCTCAAATAGGCAAGGCGTTTCGTAACGAAATTACGACCAAGAATTTTATTTTTCGCACTAGAGAGTTTGAACAAATGGAAATGCAATGGTTTTGTAATCCGGAAAAAGCAGATTATTGGTTTGAATATTGGAAAGAAGAGAGATTAAATTGGTATCTTAATTTAGGAATTGATAAAAAGAATTTAAAAATGATAGAAATTCCGGAAGGAGAGCGAGCTCATTACGCCCAAAGGCAGATTGATTTGGAATACAAATTTCCGTTCGGCTGGCAGGAAATTGAGGGAATTCATAATCGCGGTGATTGGGATTTATCCCGCCACAGCAAATTCAGTAAAGAGGATTTAAAATACAAAGACCCAAAAACAGAGAAAGAATACATTCCGTATGTCATAGAAACATCAGTTGGAGTTGAGAGAAGTTTGTTGGCTTTTTTAACAGAGGCATATCAAGAAATCTCTGGAGGCAGAACAAAAACAACTCAATCTGCAAAAGCATCAGAGACAGTGTTAAAGTTCCATAAAAAATTAGCTCCTATCAAAGTGGCTGTTTTGCCATTAGTCAAAAATAAGCAGGAATTAGTTAAAAAAACAAAACAAGTTTATGATTTGCTCAGGTCAAATTTTATGACCCAATACGACGAACTCGGCTCAATTGGCCGTCGTTACCGCAGACAAGATGAGCAAGGAACACCTTTCTGCGCTACAATTGACTTTGATACCATAGAAGATGAATCTGTCACCATCCGCGACCGCGATACAATGAAGCAGGAGAGAATAAAAATAGATAACCTTGTTGATTATCTAAAACAAAAATTCAACGCTTAGAGTTTAAATCCCTGAATGTTGCAGATCAATGATTGTACTATTTTACAAGCTTAGCTTGCCCCCATGGGGCGATTATTATCTATGTTGTACAAGATTCCAAAATTTTTTAAATCTTCATTAAATTTGCCCAAGAAGTCAAAGGCCGGAGCTTGGCTAGTTATAATTATGAGCGTAATTTCCGGTTTGCTTTCCTGTTTCCTTTCGTGGGCAATCTTAGCATTAGGCGAAAATCTTGGTTTATTGTTTTATGTTTTGTTTTTTTCTTGTATGGTAGATATTTTTCTTTTAATCTTAGGAATATTGCTCCTGATAGAGAAAAATAGATTTTGGTATCTATCAACAATTTTTTTCTTAGTTTTGTTTATTATTTTATCTATTCTTAACGAGCTTCCGTTGGGCTTATTCCAATTGTTGACAAGTATTTTAATTCTCGTTCTCTTTTTTTGTGACCGCAAATTTTTTGTGTCTAGAGGATAATTTTTAAATAAATCCGTAGATGTTTAACATCTACACCTCGAAATTTACGCTTTGACAATACGCGAAATTTAATGTAATATTGTGGATGTAATCACAAAATTATATATAAAACATTATTAAAACAAGAGCTTAAGAGAAGGTTTTTTTAGAGGAAAAATTTTGGTTAGAAATATAATGAAATTACATGGTTAAAGTAATGGAAAAAAATTTAATAGAGATTGGTAAAGAGCCGGTAGTCATTTTCCCACTTAAAAAATGGGAGGAAATTGAACAGACCCTTGAGGACTTAAAAGAGGCGGCAAGATTTAATGTCGCACTTGAGGAAAGCCGAGGCAAGAAATTTATCAGTCTGGGAGAGATAGCGAAAAAACATAAATTAAAATAAATGTTTAAGGTCTTTTTTGCGCCTCGAGCTGATAAAGAATTTGGCAAATTACCCGACAAATTAAAACAAAGTTTTTATCTTGAGATAAAAAAACTAAGAGAGAATCCATTTTCGTATCCGCAGGTTAGGAAGATCGAGAATACTAAGTTCGGATATCGCCTCCGTATTGGTCGTTGGCGAATTTTATTTGCTTTATTTTCGAAAGAGAAGCGGATTGAAATTGTCGATATATTCTTAAAGAAGGGCAAAGAGGACTATTCTAGGAGAAGACATTTGTTAAGGTAATGTGTTGCGTTTGGAAACTGAACCTCTATACACTCTAAACATTGTGTGTCAAACAAAAAATTGTCAAGAAAGCGGTTTCTGGACAAAATTTTGTACAATTGAATATGAATTTTTTAATATTATGTACTGGTCTTGTTTTTGGATATCTAATAGCCGCGTTTTGCGCAGGGAAAAGAGAGGGAGAACAAGGACGGTTCAGATCTTTAATATTTAAGACAAAGAATTATATAATTCATCTCCATCATTGGTTTATAGCAATTATCGGTCTGGCGATTCTATTATCTTTCAATTTTTATAATAATCTTATCTACGGATTATTAATCGGGGTGATTGTTCAAGGCTTAACATACAAGGATTTTTATAGGATAGCTTATAGGCGATAGCAATAAAAATAGAGAGTTTAAAATCTATAGATGTTTAATATTTATACTCTGAAGTTAACGCTTTGATTTTTAGAGAGATCGAAAAGGATTTTTTTACAAATGTTTTTGACAAAGCAAATCGATAAGTTAAACTTAAATTAAGGTAATGTTTAACTTAAAATTATGGAACATATTGTTACACTCAAGAATTTAAGAGAAAATATGCAGGATTATGCCCAAAAAGTCCAAAGGGGATATTCTTTTATTGTTTTTAAAAGATCTAAACCCTTATTCAAGATTAGCCCTATTGGAACTGGCGCATGGGAGGAAGTAATAGATTTTACCAAACTTAAAAAAAGAGGTATCGACCCCAAAGAGTTATTACAACGCCTGTAATATCTTTCATGGACAAGATTGAAAAAATATTAAATAAATTAAGTTTCGAAGAAAAAAAAGAGTTAAAGAAATTTTACTACAGATAGATAGCAATAATTTCCAGAATTTGGATATCAAGAAACTGAAAGCAAGAGATGACATTTTTCGTGTTCGCAAAGGTGATATTCGTATCATTTTTTGCAAAAAGGACAATTTAATCAATGTTTTAAACATAGAACGCAGAGGGAGCAAAACTTACAAGAAGAGATAATCTAACGCTAGTCAAAAAATTGCTGGAAAAGCGATTTTTTAATGTGATCCAGAATTATTATTCTATTCAATTTTAAAGATTTTATATTCAATCTTTCCTTGCGGAACCTTGATTTCAATTTTCTCATTAATGGTTTTTCCTAAAAGAGCTCTTCCAATAGGAGATTTATAAGAGATTTTATTATCTAAAGGATTTGATTCTTCGGCTCCAACAATTTGGAATTTTTCTTTATCTGGATCCACAGTTACGATTGAACCGATTATAACAAATTTGCTTTTCGATTGCCTTTTGATAATTTTTGCGCTATTAATAGTCTGTTGTAGCTCTAATATTTTTCCCTCTAAAAACCCTTGAGATTCTTTAGCTTCTTTATATGCAAAGTTTTCCGACAAGTCGCCGAAAGAAATAGCAAGCTTTAACTTTTCAGCAAGTTTTTTTCTCTCAACGGTTTTTAGATAATGCAATTCTTTTTTCAATTTTTCAAATCCTTCCAAGGTTAGATATTTGGGCATTTTCTTTTATTAATTATGCATCTTATTCTACTGGAAAATTAGAAAAAGGAAAGCAATAAGTATCAAAAAATCGCTATTAAAGCAATCTTTTGGTAGAGTATAGACATTATGGCAAAGGAGATTTTAAAAAAAAGTTCAATTGGAGTTTTTGATTCTGGATTTGGAGGCCTGGAGATTCTAAGAGAGATGGTAAAAGAATCGCCACAATATTATTATATTTATTTAGGTGACACAACGCGGGCGCCATACGGCAATCGTTCTCAAGAACAGATTTACGATTTTACAAAACAAGCAGTGGATTTTCTTTTTAATAAGGGTTGTCGTTTAATAATTTTAGCTTGTAACACTGTTTCCAGTGAAGCCCTTAGAAAAATCCAAAGAGAATATTTGCCAGAACACCATCCTGAAAAAAGAGTTTTGGGAGTAATTATTCCTGCAGTTGAATCAGCTACAGAAATAACTAAAAATAATCGTGTTGGAGTTATGGCTACAAATAGCGCAGTTGATTCCAATGCATTTAGAAAGGAATTAAGAAAACTTAATTCTCAAATACAAGTTTTTCAACAATCTTGTCCACTTCTTGTACCGATTGTAGAGGAAGGAAAACAGGATTCTGAGTCAACTAAAACAATTTTGAAAAATTATTTAGAATCCTTAATCAGAGAAAATATTGATACTTTAATTCTCGGTTGTACTCATTATGGTTTTTTAGAAAATCA
>CAYRCT010000014.1:0-13146 GCA_964422845.1 uncultured Candidatus Saccharibacteria bacterium
AGACGCAGTCTAAGCGGACACACTCCTAGGCAGCCTCTTTCGTTGTGGTGCAATGTGCCAAGGCAAAAGATGGGGAGAGGTAGAGATATCTTTCCCCTTCGTTTATTTTTTGTATTTGACAAGATTTATTATAAGTTTAAGATAAATATATGGATGACATTAAACCAATTTTAAAAGAATATACTGAAGAAGTTAAAAGGCACATGAGTGTCCTTGAAGAAGGTTTTAAGAATAGTGTTCATATAATCGCTGAACAGTATGATTCTATTAATGAGAAGCTAGACTCTCACGGCAAGAAGTTAGATTCTCATGACAAGAGATTTAGCTCTATTGATGATAAATTGGATTCCCATGATAAAAAACTTAGCTCTATTGATGAGAAATTAGATTCTCATACTGAAATGATAGGAGAAATGAAGGAAGATATTATAGTTATAAAAATGGATATGGATTTTGTTAAAAACTCTCTTAAGAAAAAAGTGGATGCAGAAGAATTTGAGATATTAGAGAAAAGAGTTGGCGTTTTGGAATCTAAGACTAGAATGGCTTGAAACTAAAGTTTGCTGTGGATAAGTTATTGACAATATTTTGAATTTGTATATACTAAGAATTACCGTAGATAATAGGCCAGCCAGAGCTATAAGCCCTATTGAGGTAAACAATGATTAATAATCATTGATTATTTCGTGTCTGCGGTTAAACGCAGATTTTTTATTGAAAACTTATGGCTTTATCAAAAGAACAAAAAACAAAAGTTATAGATAAATTAAGAGAATCAATTGTTAAGCAAAAAGCAATGGTTTTTGTTAATTTCGCTGGATTAAAGGCCCGAGATGTTGAGAAATTAAAAGAGAACCTTATAAAGGTAGGAGCTAAATTTATTGTAGCTAAAAAAACTTTAGCTAAATTAGCTTTTTCAGAAGAGAAGATTGATTTTCCAGAGAAAGACATAAACAATGAATTAGCAATTATTTTTGGTTTTGAAGATGAGATAGCTCCAGCGAAAGCGATTTATGATTTTTCTAAAAAGCAAGAGAGTTTGCAAATTATTGGTGGCTATATGGAATCAGATTTTTTAGCAGGTCAAGACATGATTGCGTTGGCTCAATTGCCTTCCAGAAAAGAACTTTTTGCGAGTTTAGTTGGAACGCTTTCTGCTCCTATCAGTAATTTTGTTTATGTCCAAAAAGCAAATATTAAAGGTCTAATTTACGCCCTAGAGGCGATAAAGAGCAATAAATAATTAATAACATCGTCCCACGCTCGCTCTCCCTAACCTCACCCCCGTCTTCCAATTAGAAGGACGAGGGAGAGAGAAAAGGAAACCGGGGGTGGGGGAAGAAAATTTATGGCAGACGAAGAAAAAAAAGAAGAGGTTTCTGAGCAAGAGGAACCCAAAAAAGAAGAAGTGAAAGAAGAAACTCCCGAAAACAAAGAAGAAGTTAAATCAGAGGAACCAAAAAAAGAGGAACCAAAGAAAGAAGTTAAAAAAGAAAAAGAAGAAGAGGAAGAGGTTGAAGTTCCTAAAAAGTTTGAGAAGATTGTTGAAGAGATAGAGGAGATGAAAGTAGTTGACTTAGCTGAATTAGTGAAGATTTTGGAAAAGAAATTCGGCGTAAGTGCAGCTGCACCGGTGGCAGTTGTTGGAGCTCTGGCAGCTGGAGGAGAATCAGCTGGCGAAGAAGAAAAAGCAGAATATAATATTATTCTAAAAGTAGTTGGAGATAAAAAGATTGAAGTAATTAAAGCAGTGCGTGATGCTACTGCTAAAGGATTAAAGGAAGCAAAGGATATGGTAGATGCGACTGCTAGCGAACCACAAACAGTAAGAGAACAAGTCAAAAAAGAAGAAGCAGAAGAGCTTAAAAAGAAATTTGAAGCAGCTGGGGCAACAATTGAATTAAAATAGTTTTTTCCCATTTCGCCCCCGCCCTCTCTCAATAGGGGAGGACAGGGGCGAGGAAGGATTGAGATCAATAAAACGATATATCAAAAAGAATGCCAATAATTGGTGTTCTTTTTGATTGAATTGGGTAAGATTATTTAAATATCAGATATGATAATAAGAGGATAAGGATTAGAACAATGATCAAACGAACTTCCTTTTTTATTTTAATTAGAGGAAATTTTATTTTTGGAAAATGTAGCCTTCGATGACGAATTTGATTTATGAAAATTAAAAAGAAAATACCAGAAATTTGTTCCATTTCTTCCTTTTTTTCTTTGAACATTTTAGCAAGAGTTTTAGGAGTTAAGATAGAGTGTTTCATGATTTTTTCAGCTAGATAAGCATGGAAAAAATCAAATATATCTTGAGTTAGTATAATAATCTTATCTCCTTCTGACAGTTGTCCGGAAGCGACATTAGAAAAAGGATAGAATGGCTTGTTATCAGATGGTTGTTGGGATTCGAGATTTTCAGCGATATCATGATAATCAAGACCTCTCAGAAGAAGAATGTGAATATTTCCTGTTTTAGAAAAGTAAATAGAAAAATCTTTAAGAAGAACAGCGGTAAAATTTAGATTACCTAACCATCTTACGTTTCCTTTATTAGACAAATCTTCTAGAAAGTGATTTCCCTTTTTGAGGGCTTCAGTAAGAGCTTGTTTGGAATTTTCTGACGATTGAAAAAATTCTTTTTTAATGGAATTACTTAAATCGTTAAGAATTTTAGTATCGCAAGACAAAGAATCAGAAAGTTCAGCTACAATAAATAAATCACCTAGAGTTTTTTCCTCCTTCGTTTCTCCTTGGAAATAAAAGCTTTTGAAAACTAGCCCTTTTTTCAACTTTGGGCTAATGTGATAGTCAAATACTTGCATATGTTTCATTTTACATCTTTATTGTCTATAATAAAAGAAATAAAATAGATTAAGGGCGCATGGCTCAGGGGTAGAGCGCTGTCCTCACACGACAGAGGCCGATGGTTCAAATCCATCTGCGCCCACTAGTTTTAAGTATAAAAATGAGTTAGGCCGTTGAAAAAATCTCAACGGCCCTTGATGTTTTCATTCAGTTGTTAATGTGCACACAAAAGATGCTGACGATTCTTTTGGTTTGGAATACATCTTTTATGAATAGATCGGGCGTGGCCTCTGTTCATTCTTTTTACGCACGCAAGTTTTCTTCTGCTCGCTGCGCCATTTTCTATTTCTAAAATCGAATGCTTCCTTTCTGTCCTATCGTCTTTAGGCAATACGAACCTCCTTTTTGGTTTCCTTGCCGATAGGTCATACTACGATTTATATTAAAAAAATTCAAGAGCATAGCTTGTTTTTTAAAATTTTTGTATTATTCTTAGAACAGCTCCTAATAGAGCAAATATTGAAAAAGGAGGTGAAAATATGTGGGGAGAAATTATTGTGAGCTTTGGCGCAATCACAGGGTATCTCTATGTGGGCTTTCCTGATACGGATCGTGATACTTACTTAAGGCTTAAAAATCTTAAAGATGATACAAGAGGGTTAAGTCAGAAGGACTTATCTACGATTGTGGAATTATCTAGAAAAAGAATGAAACAAATTGGGATGAGTTTTGTTCCCCCCATGATAGAACAGACTGTTGATAAAATTGAAGAGCTTTTTATTGGAAAGGGAAAGAAGAAACATAAATTGTTTCCAAACCGTTAGGGCGGAGAATGATCTTGGCAAAAGACATTTCTCCGCTTTTTTAATCCACAGAATAGAGATTCTGTTTTTTCTTATACCATGATATAATAACTCAATGAGCCAAAACTTATTTGGACAATACTTTGTCTGGCATTTTTTTGATGTGCCGAAAGAGCTTGGAAAAGCGTGGAAAAATTATCTTCGCTCGTATTTTAATTTTTTCTCCACCGGTTCGCTTTTAAAAACTCTTTTTAATCCTTGGCACGGAATGGTATGGTCTTATGGTAGGGGATTTAGTTTTACCAGATATGCTCAGACCATAATATCTAATGGTTTTTCTAGAATTGTCGGAGCAATGATAAGGATATTTTTGATAATCTTTGGCCTGGTCGCTGAAGTTTTTATTTTTTTTATTGGAGCAATTGTTTTTTTGGGTTGGCTATTTTTGCCCATTATTTTAGCTTACGGCTTTATCATTGGTGTTAAATTACTATTTTAATGTTTAATTTTAATTTTCAAAAAACAGAGATTTATAGAGCGGTAAAGATAATAAAAAATCCTATTTTTAGAGCTATAAAGATTAAGAAAATAATATTTTTAGTGCTTTCAATTATTCTCTGTTTACTTTTTTTTGTAAGTACCTTTGGTTCTCAATTTGATGATTTATTGAGAGATAGATCTTTAGCAAATATTATTTTTGATTATAATTTTTTATTAGGTTTTGCCCTAATCTTTTTTAATGGTTTTCTCGTTTGTCTACTGATAACTACTTTTGTTAAGGTAAGATTGAAAAATCCTAAGCAGACTGAAATGACTCAAGTTTCGAATTTGGCTGCGTTTTTAGATTTTAAAACAACTAGAGCACTTTATAGCACTATACATTTTTGCAAGAGAGCGAAGGTTTTCCCAGTCAATTCTACGGTTTTTCTTTATTTTTTGATTCAAGAAAATCCCGAGCTGTCTTTTGTTTTATCACGATTGCTTTTAGATAAAGAAGCGATGATTGCGAGATTGAAGGAATATTTTGCTCCTCAAAAATTTAAAGATCGTTTGAGTATAGGAGTTTATTCCGAGAAATTTGAACAATGTATTAAAGAGGCATTGCAAATTTCCCAACAAAGAGGACATAAGTACGTTACGGTCGGAGATATGTTGTCTGGATTAAGTATGTATGAACCAATTCTAGGAGGATTTTTACTTGAAGCGGACCTAAGACCAGAAGACATAAGGAATGCAATTTTTTGGCAAGAGACAGAACAAGACAAAAAAAATCGTCAAAAGAGGTTTTGGGATTATGAAAATTTATCCCGCAAAGGAAGTATCGGCAGAGGATGGGCGTCTGGATACACTCTTACCTTAGACCAGTATGCAATTGATTACAGTCAGGTCGTTTTTCGTGAGGGGATTGGTGAAATCGTTGGTTACGAATCAGAGATTGAGCAAACAGAAACGATTTTATCGAGTCCAACTATTAATAATGTGCTTTTAGTTGGAGAACCAGGAGTGGGGATTAAAAATATTGTTACTGCCATAGCTCTAAAGAGCCTTAAGGGACAGAGCTTGCCCGGAGTAAATTATCAAAGAGTGATGGAGCTTAAAATACCTCAGCTTCTTGCTCAGCTACAGAACGCGGAAGAAGTAGAAAATATTTTAGATAAGATTTTTAGAGAAGCAACAAATGCTGGAAATATAATTTTAGTTGTTGATAACTTTCATAATTTTGTTGGAGGCGATGTCGCTCCCGGAACTATCAATATTGCTGGTTTATTAAGCTCGTATTTGGATTTTCCCGAATTTCAATTTATTGCTATCACTAGTTATAGTGGTTTACATAAACGGATTGAAGAGAATCCTTCGATCTTAAATCTTTTTTCCAAGGTTGAAGTGGAAGAACCTAGTCCCAAAGAGACTTTGAGTATTTTACAAAAATTAACTCCTTTTTTAGAAAGAAAATATAATAGATTTATTAGTTATCCTGCGATATCTCGAGCAGTAGATTTGTCCGATAAATATATTGCCAATGTTCCCTTTCCTAAAAAAGCTAAAGAGATATTAGAGGAAACCATAGTGAGAGTAGCGGCCACGAAAGATGCTTGGGTTTTGCCTAAACATGTAGATAAGGTTGTTTCTAAGAAAACGGAAATACCCGTGGGGAAAATAGGGGTTAAGGAAAAAGAGCTTTTGCTTAATTTGGAAGACCTAATTCACGAGAGACTTATTAACCAAAACGAAGCAGTCAAAGAAATCTCAACATCTTTGCGTCGGGCAAGAGCAAGATTGAAAAAAAGAAAGGGACCCATGGGAAGTTTTCTGTTTTTAGGTCCAACTGGCGTAGGGAAAACAGAGACAGCTAAAGCATTGTCAGCGATTTATTTTGGCTCTGAAGAAAAAATGGTTCGTTTGGATATGTCCGAATTTCAAACTAAACAAGATATTCCACGACTAATGGGTTCCTCGGGGCAAGAGGGTTTATTAACAACTCCGATTAGGGAAAATCCTTTTTCCTTGCTTCTTTTAGATGAGATAGAAAAAGCTCATCCTAATATTTTAAATCTTTTCTTGCAGGTTTTGGACGAAGGGTATATTACAGATGGATTAGGCAGAAAAGTTGATTTTAGAAATACTATAATTATTGCTACCTCGAACGCAGGGTATAAAATTATTTTGGAAGAATTGAAAAATGATTTAGATTTTCCTGAAATCAAACAGAAACTTTTAGATGAAATTTTTGATAAAGCAATCTTTAGACCAGAATTTATTAATCGTTTCAACGCTGTAGTCATTTTTAGTCCATTAAGTCAAGAAAACCTTTTAGATATTTCTCAATTGATGCTAGGAAAGATAAAAAAAGGATTAGAGGAAAAAAATATTGAATTTGTGATTAGTGAGGGGCTAAAAGAAAGAGTAGCTGAATTAGGATATGACGTTACTTTCGGAGCGAGAAATTTACAGAGAACAATCCAAGACAAGGTAGAGAATCCTTTAGCCGAGGCATTGTTAAAAGGGGAGATTCAAAAAGGAGATAGAATTGAACTTACTGCCGATAATTTTAAAGTAAAAATTTTAGAAAGATAAAGGTCGATTCCCTCCCGCTTCTGTTTTCCAACGGGGGAGCACACCCCATCTTCAATCTCCTTCTTGGAGGAGATTCTACTCCGCCCCCGTACTCCAAGCGGGAGGGTGGGGGCGAAGAAGTAGCCAGAATAAAATTAATTAAATAATTACAATGAACGAAGAAGAACAACAAGCCAATTTAGAAGGAAGAATAAATGGTTCTAATGTAGAAGAAGAGGTTCATAATCCTAATCTTGAGGCAGATCTTCAAGGGTTTCAAAAACCTCAATTAAAGAAATCAAAAAATAAGATTATTATAGGCGTAATTAGTGGATTGGCAGTAATTCTCGCTGGAGCAGTCGTTGTTTTGGCTACTGGAATTTGGAATCCTATTTGGAATCCTTTCCAGCCATCGCCAAACAAAGTTTTAGCTGAAGCTTTTGAGAATATGTTAGATCTAAAGACGGTTCACTCTAAAATTATTTACGAGATAGATGTACAGGGCAAAGAAAATTTTTCTGTAGAAATGATCATGGAGGGCAATTCCGACGCCACTGATATACTTAATCCTAAATCGCACATAACTATTGATACGAGTGTTTTTGTTGAAGAGATAGAAATGTTCTTTGATGTTGAAATTCGATCGATAGATGAAGTTTTATATTTTAAGGTTGGAACGATACCTATTATTTTTTCGCTTGAATTGTCAAAGATTGGAATTAATGTAAGTGACTGGACTAACAAATGGTTTAAGTTTGATTCTCAAGAATTAGGAATGTCTTTTATAAAAACATTGTCTGATGAAAAAAAAGTTAACATTGAGAAAGAGCTTGTACAGCTTCTATCAGAATATCCGATTGCTATAGTAGCAGAGAAATTAATTGACGAAAAGATTGAAGGTCAAAATACTTATCATTATCTTTTAGCCTTAGATAAAGAGAACCTTAAACAGTTTTTAGTTGGATTAATGGAAATCGTGGACAAATACTATGCGATAGATGATTTAATAAATATGCCGGAAGAAGACAAACAAGAAATGTCAGATGGAATAGATGAATTTTTTCAGGCAATAGGAGGGATAGATTTTGAGATTTGGATTGGCAAAAAAGATAAATTGATTTACAAAGTGGCTGGACGGAAAAATTTAGACCTATCTATAATGGAACTCGAAGGAGAGGGGACACTATCATTAAATTTTGATATGTCTTTTTCAAAATTTAACGAATCAATGGAAATAATCACACCAGAGAATTCTCAAAATATCATCGAAATACTAATGCCGTTTATCCAAATGTTTATGGGGGGAGGAATGGAGATTGAAAATCAATTGCCGGGTTATGAATTGCCATTTTAGAGTTTCCAACGAGTACGTGTCTCATTGACATATAACAAAACGGACATAATGTCCGCTTTGTTTTTTTGTTTGACAATTTTTAGAGAGGGGATTAGAGTAAATTAAATCTGTAGATATTTCAAATTTACATATATATGCACCGAAATTTATGGATGTTTTAGATACACACATTTGTCACTCGCATTCTAAGGACTTGGTTAGGAGTTTTTCCATTTAATCCACAATGTTCTAAATCATTGTAGTACATGTTCCAAAGTTTTAATCTATACTTCAATTCATTTTTTGAATTAAATTTTATCCTGTCATAGAAAGTTTCTTGGTCTGTTCTATGAGATCTTTCAACTTTACCATTCTGGGCAGGCTTGCCAGGATCAATGAGATAATGTTCCATCTTCATCTTATTACACGATATATCAAAGCCATGTAATCTAGGATTAAAAGGATCAGAGCTTCTCAGATAACCAGTATATCTATTAGTAAAGCAGGATCCATTATCTGTTTTAACTGCCCATATTTTAAAGGGAGCAACACTGACTAGTTCTTTTAAAAAGTTAATTGCAGAACCATTTCCAATATCATCATATACTTTAAGATATCTCCACCTGGAAGCACAATCAATAGCAGTGAACTGATAGTATCTCTTGCCGTCTATCCTGTCTGGCACCCACTTAACATCTATCTCCACCAATTCACCAATCCTTAGGGGGACTTTAATATATTTATACTTTATCTTCCTTGTTCTGTATTTCTTTGTCAATCCTTCTTTCCTGATTATTTTCTGAATAGTTTGATAATGGATATTAATTCCTTCTTTTTCCAGCTTCCAAGATAACTTCCTGGCACAACAATTTTCTTGTTTTCTCAATTCAATTATTCTTTCCTTAATGCGTATGGGTGTTTCCATGGGGTTAGTTCTGGGTCTTGTAGATCTAGTAGATAGTCCTATTAATCCGTTCTCTCTGAGAAGGGACACGCTTTGGCCATCGACCTAATGGTAATATCTTTATCCAAGATAGGACTTATCCAACGATAACGCTCTTCTTGTGTATTTTTTGGCATAGTTTTCATATGCCCCTAGACTAGCAGAAAGTGCCATATGTGTGTATACATTACCTGAAATACTTGACAAACTCGAGAAAAGTTGTTAGAGTGTGATTGGTTCGTTTTAGTTTTAAAAATCTGATAAAGGGGTGAGTGATGATGCAAAGGAAAAGTTTGGTTGTATTGATGTCGTTGTTGGTTCTTGCAGGATGTCTTTCGATAACCTGTCAGGCGTATGGTCAGGGAAAGATTAAATCGGTTACTAATATGCCTGCACCAGTTTATGTGGGTCAAGTTTCGGAGAGCGAGCTTAATAGGCTCGTGGGATGTAAGTATTTTAGAGAGGCAAATTGTAGCAACTGTGGTCTAACGCATTACCGTAGTGAAGTTCTCAAATTGGTTTCTATGGAGAACTTCCAGGAGTTGCGTTCATGGTTCTATGATACCATGAAACATGATGTGCAGGGCCTTGAAGACCATCAAATAATGAGAATGTTTGATGCTGTATTGGCACTAAGTCCTTGGCGAGAGCTGGCTTGTGGAATAGCCGAACGCGACAGGAAAATCTCACCATACATCTATGCTGTGATAGTCTTCCGGGAATACGGTCAATTAGTAGTCTATCGAATGACTGCAGAAGGCGTCTTCACGAAAATCACAAAAGATAGAAGAGTCAGATTAGCAGTATTTCCATAACAAAGAGAGTCCCTGTTGTGGCTTAACAAGATTACAACAGGGACACTCAATTTTTATATACTATAATTTGATTAATTATATAAATTAGTTTAAATATAAATTCTTATAATTAAAAAATAATTAAAAAAATGAATTCAGAATTATATACATCTCAAAAAAAGAAAAGGGCATTACCGATAATGGCTCTAATTTTAAGTTTAGTTTTCTTAATCAATTTCACTGTTGTTTCCTTTGTTGATGCTTGGTCTTGGGGAGACTGTCCTGGCTGTAATGATGATGGCGGCGATGATGAGGATAATGATAGTTACATCATATCATCTCACCCGAGCTGTACAAACCAATGTTCATATACTGGTCAAAAGACTTGTGCTGATTCTACTCATTACAAAACCTGTGGAAACTATGATTCCGACTCTTGTCTAGAATGGTCTTCTGCAAATAGTTGTGGTGCTGATACTTGCACAGGTACTATTTGGAGAGATTATTCTTGCTCGGGAGGTATTTGCTCGCACAATGATACACAATGCCATTCAACTTGTTATTCTTGTGGGGACGGTACTTGCAATTCAGAATGTGGAGAGAATCAATCTAATTGTTCTCAAGATTGCGGTTCCAGTTGTCAGAACGAATGCACTTATTCAGGACAAGTGAAATGTTACAATAATACATCTAGACAGACTTGTGGGAATTATGATTCAGACTCCTGTTTAGAATGGTCCTTTGCACAAAGCTGTAACGGTGCCACTTATTGCGGATATGGAAGTTGTGATAACAACGAGAGGCCGATCTGGCGTTGCTCGGGAGGCATATGTGATTATAATTGTTATTATGATTATTCCTGTGGAGGATACGATGAGCCTGATTACAAGCAATGCTATAACAATGATTTATATTGGTATGATTTCAATAACAATAGACAAAATAAATATGAAGAGTGCGGATCTGATTATTCTAGTTCCTGGAGTTCTAATTATTGTTCCGGGGGCGATGTCTATAAAAGAAGAACCTATTATGATAAGGGTTGTTCAAATAACTCCTGTTTCAATAATAGTAATACGGAAAAGAAATTAGTAGAACGATGTGACAGTGACGAAACTTGTAAAAATGGAAAATGTATTAATGATTGCGAATGTACGTCTGGTTCTTGTTGTGATGGTTGTCATTACAAAGATTCTGACAAGGTTTGTAATTCATATACCCAGACTGAATATGCTTGTCCATGGGGGACTGGTTGCGGAGCTGATACAGGGAAAAGAACAAAAATCAAATTTAGATATTGTTCTGGAGACGATTCTGATTGTGATGGGAACTGGGGTAGTTGGAGAAATTGGAGTTCTTGGACAGTAACTGACCATTGTTCTAATACGGAAAAATGTTCTGTTGGTGATTCAACTTGCAACTATAGTTCTAGTTGTGTATATACTCCTGTCTATAATACTAAACAATGTTACGATAACGATATTTATTGGTTTAATCCTTCAGGAATAAGGTTAAACAAATATATGGATTGCGAAGACAGTAATTCATGCACCCTAGATAGGTGCGAGACGGGAAAATGTTATCACGACTTAAAATGTGATGGTTCAACTTGTAGTAAAGAATCTATTGATTATTGTGAATCTTGTGAACACTGTGGAGATGGAATAGCTAATTGTGATGAGGATTTTTGTTCTTGTCCAGTTGATGTTAAATTTCCCGTGGCGCAAGGCATTGCTATCTCTGGTCTAGTCAAAGAGATAGGAATTGACACTGATTGGCAGAAGAATATTAGTTTAAACCCAGACGGCGAATTTTCAGTTATGATTATTGTTGCCTCCTCGGGAGAGGACACCATTGATGGAGTAAGAGTTCGAAATGTTTTGCCAGATGGTTTAATCTATCAAGGTAATTTGAAAGTGAATGGTACTCCATTTGTTGGTAATATTTTAGCTGATCTTAATTTAGGCAGTATCTCTCAAGGACAATCAAAATTTGTTACCTTTGATGCCAAAGTTGCTGATCCAAGAGAGTTTAATTCGGACACTGTCTACTTAAATAGTATTAGTACTGTTTATTATGAAGACGAATTAGTTAGCGATAGTGTTGGAATTGAAGTTTTTAGAAATGCGATTGGAGTGGCTGCCGCTGGAACGATTTTCGGACAAATTGTTGGAGTAATCGGAAGCTTGGCTTTCTGGTTAGTAATGTTATTTATTCTAGTGTTAACGGTTATTCTTGGTATGATTACTTACTATTTTACCAGAAAGAAAAAGGCAACACAGTTTGCCTAAATTAAATAAATGATACTTTGAGTCCTTTGACCCGTCCTCTCTGTGAGGACGGGTCGGGGTGGATGAAATTAAAATCTGAATAGAAAACCGACTTCATCAGGGAGTCGGTTTTCTTTGCGTCTTGACTTCTACCTTTCTATGGATTATTATTTATAATATGACAAAAATTAGTCGCAAGAAAATTTATAATTTTTCTGTTATTATTGAAAAAGATGAAAGAGGTTATTATATCGGCAAAGTTCCTGCTTTGAGAAGTTGTTATACTCAAGCTAAGAACTTGCCAGAACTTTATAAACGACTTGAGGAAGTAGTTGCTCTTTGCTTGGAAGTTGAAAAGGAGATTTTTCAGAAAAGAGTCAAACAGAATAAATTTATTGGCGTACAGCAGTTAGAATTTAGCAGATAAATTTTATGGCTCGACTCAATCTTCTTCCAGCAAGAAAGATGGTTAAAATACTCTTGTATCTTGGTTTCCAGGAAATACGTACTAAGGGAAGTCATCATTTTTTCTTTAATCCACAAACCAAAAAAACAGCAACAGTGCCAATTCACGGCAACGAATACTTGAGCATCGGTGTTTTAAAAGAGATTTTGAGAGATATTGAACTTTCAATTAAAGATTACGAGAAGCTAAGGCAAAAAGTTTAAAAATATTTAAATTTGATTTTTCAACAGGCAATTTCAATTGGCTGTTTTTTTGTCCGTAGCCGAGTAACGGCATCAATGAATAATGGAATCAATAAAAAAATAAGCCGGGAACCTTTGTGGGGTTCCCGGAACGGTATAAAATGCTTCAATCGGCTATGTCCACGGCGATATATTCATCACCTGGGTGAGATATTACCTTCAAACCCTCTTTCGCCAAAGCGTAAAAGAATTTCATTCTATTACCACCTGCATCACCACCCGCATTCTTAATGAGAATGCGGAAAACATTACATCCGACGTACATCCATCCATCTAGAGTTTCTACCTTTTCACATTTTTCAGAAAGCATTCTGCACCTCCCTTAGGGTAAACAAAGCATATCATAATTTTAACTAATGTCAATAGCGAAAAATATGATTATAAGTTATCCACAGATGAAGTGGTTGACGAGTGTATTGTGGTGGGGTATAAA
>CAYRCT010000015.1:0-12348 GCA_964422845.1 uncultured Candidatus Saccharibacteria bacterium
AAGAAATTTTGAAGTCAGAGCTTGAAAAAGAAATTTAATTTATTTCTTTAATATTCTAAAATTAAATAAACAAAAGTTTATGGTAACAAAAATATTCGATAATGTTCTTCGCAAATTAGAAGACATTCAAAAAATCGAGAATCTAAGCGATGAAGAAATAAAATTACTCTCTACGCCGAAAAGAATTAGCAAAGATGAATTAGATATTGATGGTAAAGCAATATCAGCTTGGAGAATTCTTTTTAATGATGCATTAGGCCCAGGAAAGGGAGGTGTCCGCTTTCACCCCAACGTTTCAGAAGATGAAGTAAAGTCCTTATCTTTTTGGATGATGATTAAAAATTCTTTGGCTGGATTGCCTTATGGAGGGGCCAAGGGCGGTGTTAAATTTAATCCGAAAGAAGAGAATAAAAAAAATCTACAAGAGATTAGTCGAAAATTTGTCCATAGTTTTTATAAAGTTTTAGGTCAAGATATCGATATCCCAGCGCCAGATGTATATACTAATGCCCAGGTAATGGCTTGGATGTTAGATCAATACGAGAAAGAAGTTGGTCATCACGAGCCAGGAATGATTACTGGAAAACCCTTGGAATTGCAAGGTTGTTCTTTGCGCGGAGATGCTACTGCGCGAGGAGCTTATATTATTATTGAACAGGCGATTGAAGATCTAATTGGTGAGAAACCAGAGAAATTAACATTCGCCATTCAAGGATTTGGTAATGCCGGGCAAAATATTTCGCGCATGCTTAACGAGAGTGGCTTTAAGGTTGTGGCAGTAAGCGATAGTAAGGGTGGAGTTTATAATGAGAATGGATTAGATATTGATGATTTATCTAAGGTCAAAAATGAGAAGAAAGAAGTAGGAGCTAGTTTTGATGGTAAAAAAATTACCAACAAAGAGTTATTAGAATTACCGGTTGATGTTTTGGTTCTGGCAGCGTTAGAGAATCAAATTACCGAAAAAAACGTTGATAAGATTCAGTCCAAATATATTGTCGAAATAGCCAATGGGCCGATTACTTATAGTGCAGACAAAATTCTTTTTGACAGAGGAGTTAAGATTATTCCAGATGTTTTAGCAAATTCTGGCGGAGTGATAGCGAGCTACTTTGAATGGGCGCAAAATAGGACAGGGAATATTCTAGATAAAAAGTATTTAGAGGAATTGCTTAAATCCAAAATGCTTTTTTCTTGGAAAAAAGTTTTTGATTTTTTTCAAGAAAAGCAGGGGAAAATTGATTTGAGAACTTTATCCTATATTATAGCCATCAAGAGAATACTTTCTGCGGAAAGATTAAGGGGCAATTTATAATTAGGACTAATAATTCTTAAAATTATATCTCACATGACAGACATTAAAAACGAATATCCATTAGTAATCATCGGAGCTGGTCCAGCGGGATTAACTGCTTCCATCTATGCTTCTCGTTACAAAATAGAAAACTTGATTATTGGTCAGGCAGTTGGTGGCTTGGTTTTTGAAGCCCACAAAATTTGTAATTTTTCTTCAGAGAAAGAAATAACAGGAAGAGAGCTAACTAAAAAAATGCAGGATCACGCCGAATTATTGAGTGATCCAATTTTAATGGATAAAGTTGTTCACATAAATAGAGAGGCAAACGGATTTAAAATTTCTACAGAATTCGGTAAAGAGATTTTAGCTAAAACATTGCTTTTAGCCGTTGGAACAGAACATCGTAAACTAAATTTGCCCGATGAGAATAAATTTTTAGGAAAGGGAATTTCTTATTGCGCAACTTGTGATGCAATGTTTTATCAAGATAAAACAGTGGCAGTGATAGGGGGTTCAGATAGTGCCCACACAGCATCGCTTTATTTATCTGAGATGGCAAAACATGTTTACCAAATTTATAGAAGAAATAAAATGCGCGGAGAAACGGCTTGGGTTGAACAATTATTGAAGAATAAAAAAATAGAGATTGTTTACAACACGCAAGTTATAGAACTTGAAGGTAAGGATAAGTTAGAGAAAATTATTTTAGACAATCCACATAATGGACAAAAGGAAATTATGGTTGATGGATTATTTGTTGAGATTGGCACTATTCCAAGAACAAATTTAGCAAAAAAGTTAAGCGTGGACCTTAGTGAATCTAAATATATTAAAGTTGAAACAGATCAGAGTACGAATCAAAAGGGAATCTGGGCCGCTGGAGACATTACCACTAACTCAAATGGACTTAGACAGATTATTACTGCCTCAAGCGAGGGAGCGGTTGCAGCAGAAAGCATTTTTAAATATTTGCAAACATTAAAGTAAAATAGTTTTTTTATCTATTTTTTAATGTTAAAATAAAAGAGAATTATTAACCAAAAAAATATGACAAGAACAATAGAAAATTTAATTAAAGCATTTGTCGGCGAAAGCCAGGCAAGGAATCGTTATAGTTTTTATGCTAAAGTTGCTAAAAAAGAGGGCTTCGAACAAATTGCTGGAATATTTTTAATAACTGCTGAAAACGAAAAAGAACATGCGAAGAGATTGTTTGAGCATATCCAAGAATTAAACGAAGATAAAGTGGGGGAGTTTAAGGTCGAAGTAATGGCTCCGACAACATATGGCGATACAGTCGAAAATCTTAAATCCGCTATTGCCGGAGAGAACGATGAACACACTCGAATGTATCCAGAATTTGCTAAAATTGCCGAGGAGGAGGGATTACAAGACATAGCCGACAGATTAAGAGCGATTGCGATTGCAGAGAAGCATCACGAAGAAAGATTCCAAAAGCTTTTAGAAGAAGTGGAAGCGGGAACAGTATTTAAGAAAGAAAAAGAGGTTTGGTGGGTTTGTAGAGAATGTGGTTATGTTCATTTTGGGATAGAAGCACCGGAAAAGTGTCCTTCTTGTGATCATCCGAGAAGTTTTTACGAAACTAAATGCGAGGAATTTTGATTTAAGACAGCGTAGACGCTTGACAAGGGGAAGGAATTGGTATATATTAGAAGATGTTTCTTACAATAAGAAATTTAGGTCGAAAAATTAATCAATTACAAAGACTAAGAAAACAATGAGCAATAAGTTATACGTCGGAGGTCTCCCTTATGAGACAACCGAAGATGCTCTTAAGGATTTATTCGCAGAAGCTGGCACAGTAACTTCTGCAACTATCATAGTAGATAAGATTTCTGGTCGTTCTAAAGGATTTGGTTTCGTTGAGATGTCTTCCGAAGAGGAAGCTCAAAAAGCTATTGATACATTGAACGGAAAAGAGTTTGGGGGAAGAACTATCGTGGTAGACGAAGCTAAACCAATGAAGAAAAGCTTTTAAAATTCTTTCGTAGTGTTAAATTTAAAAACAAGAGAGCTATTTTGGCTCTTTTGTTTTCTTTAATAAATTTTTCAAAGATTTTTTTAAAAAACTATGCTATACTTTATGAACATTTAAATACTTATGATTTAGAAGATGACTACTGCTCACAAAATTTTAATTTGGCTTGCTCGGTTGATTGCTTCAGTGACAATAGTTTTTCTCTCTTTTTTTATTATCAGTGAAGGAGGATTGGAAATTTTTATAACCCAAGGACAGTTTTACATTGAGGGGATTTTATTTGTCGCTTTTTTATTTTTTTCTGCCACAAGTACAATAATAGCTTTTTGGAGAATAAAGATTGGCGCCTATTTGCTATTGTTGTCTGGTTTGATTTTAGCAATTTTTACTTTTATCATTGCTATTCAAAATAATTTATTGGTAGCCATTATTATAGGAGGGCCCTTTATTATGTCCTCTATTTTGCTCTATCTAACAACCATTAAGAAAAGGTCGAAAGCAATTATGAATATTAGTTAAAAATATGAAAAACGAAAAGGTTTCTCCGATAAAAAATAAAGAGCATTATCCTTTGATTAGGACAATTTATCTCTATCTTTTTGCCTTGGTTGGTTTGGCCCTTTTAATTTCTGGCAGTGTACGATTTGTTGATATGGGATTAAAGGCATTTGTTTTTACAAAAGCAGAGCAGGATATGAAGGTTGATTATATGAGACCAATGTCTCCGCCAATGACTGTTGAGAAAATTGAACAAGCAGGAGAGGGGGCAGAATTAAGCGAGTCAGAGCGAATCCAAATTAAAAACTGGCTTGAGGATTATGACCGATGGGAGCAGGAGAGGGGAGAAGTAGATTATTTAACCAGCAGGAGACATAAGGATGCAGCAACTAACACTTCTTTGATTCTAATCGGTCTTCCGCTCTATCTTTATCATTGGATTATCATCAAACGCGAAACCAAAGGTAAAAAAGAGGCGTAGAAAATCGAGAAAAATGGAAACTTGACTTCCGCTAATTTTAATTTTGAAGAAGCAACCCGTCTCGGGCGGGTTGCTTTGTTTGAATAATCTTTTTTTTAAAGTAAAATAAATAGAATGATTGCAAGATGGCACAATTTATCTATCAAAGAAGTATCTAAAATTTTGGGGACTGATATAGAAAAGGGCTTGACAGAAAGTGAAGCTTTAGAGCGCCAGATAGAATACGGCCAAAACTTACTTCCTAAGGAAAAATCGGCTCCTCGATTAAAAATATTTTTAGAGCAATTTCGCAGTCCTTTGATTTATATTCTGCTTATAGCAGGGGTTACTGTTTTGTTTCTAGGCCACCGAGCAGATACCGTTGTTATTCTTGGAGCAGTTGTTTTAAACACTTTCATAGGATATGTTCAGGAATCCAAGGCGTCACGGGCATTATTAGAGTTGAAAAAAGCTGTAAAACATAAGGCAAAAGTTTTGCGTGAAAACAATATTAAAATCATTGACACTTCAGATTTAGTTCCGGGAGACGTTATTATTTTAGAGGCAGGAGACAAGGTGCCAGCTGATGGTCGGATTGTTGAAGTTCATCAATTTAAGATAAACGAGATGGCTCTGACTGGAGAATGGCTGCCAGCTGAAAAGAGTGACAATATTTTATTGTCCAATACAACAATGGCAGACAGAGATAATATGGTTTATATGGGTACTATTATAGAACAAGGGAAAGCAAGAGCGATAGTTACGGATATAGGTCTCACAACAGAGCTTGGGAAGATAGCAGTCACAGTGAAAGAGACTAAGGAAGAAAAAACACCTTATCAAAAAAAGTTAGCTAATTTTTCAAAAATAGTTAGTGGAGTAATCGCTTTTATTTGTTTAGGCATTTTCGTTGAGGGAATGTTTACCGGAGGGGAGTTTATAGAAATGTTCACTACTGCCGTGGCTGTTGCCGTGGCTGCGATTCCAGAGGGTCTGCCAGTGGCAATGACTGTTATCTTGGCATTGGGTATGCAGAGAATTCTAAAGAAAAAAGGATTAGTAAGGAAATTGGTGGCCGCGGAAACTCTTGGCAGCACTTCAGTAATTTGTACAGACAAAACAGCTACTTTGACCCAGGGGAAAATAAAAGTAACCAAGGTATTGACTGCTGAGCAGGTTTTTGGTTCTTTTTCAAAAATCAAGACAAATGATTTGGTTTATAAAATCGCCGCTCTTTGCAATGAAGCGTTTGTTGAAAATATATGGGAGACAAAAAAAGAATGGATTGTGAGGGGGGACCCTACGGGAAGAGCAATGCTTTCGTTCGGTTTTACGGGTAGTTTTTCTAAAGAAGAATTAGACCAGGATTTTCCCAAAATTGATGAGATGCCCTTCGATAATCAAAGAAAATTTTTAGCCACCCTTCATAAAAACAAAAGAGATAACATTCTTTTTGTGTCCGGAGCGCCGGAAAATCTTTTAGAGATGTCTAACTTAGAGGTAGAGGATAGCAAAAAATGGGAAGAAGAATTAACAAAGATGGCTAGTCACGGCTATAGAACAATTGCTCTTGCTAAAAAAAAGACCTCTAAGAAAAAAATTGATGATATAATTTTTCAGGATTTAGAGATTGTTGCGCTTTTGGGCCTTTCCGATCCTTTAAGGAAAGAGGCCAAAGAAGCAATGAAAATTTGTAGGCAGGCCGGAATGAAAACGATTATTGTCACGGGCGACCATAAATTAACCGCCAAATCAGTGGCCGAACAGTTGGGATTTAAAATAGGAAAAGCCAATATTATGGAAGGCAAAGAATTAGATAAACTTTCGGAAAAAGAATTTCAAGAACAATTAGAAAAAGTGCAAATTTATGCGAGAGTAGAACCAAAACATAAGATGAGGATAGTAAAGGCCTGGCAAGACAGGGGAGAAGTCGTAGCAATGACTGGAGATGGGATTAATGACGCTCCAGCTTTAAAAAAAGCAGATATTGGAGTGGCTATTGGTTCCGGTACAACTGTTGCCAAAGAAACTTCGGATTTGATTCTATTGAATGATAGCTTTAGTGTTATTGTTGCTGCCGTGGAGGAGGGGAGAGCAATTTTAGATAACATTAGGAGGGTTATGACGTATCTGTTATCTGATAGCTTTACTGAAATTATTTTAATTGGAGGAAGTATGTTCATTTCGGCGATTTTTAATCAGCCATGGTTTTTACCCCTCACCGCTGTTCAGATTTTATGGATAAATTTGGTTGAGGACGGTTTGCCTGATTTAGCATTGGCATTTGAGCCCAAGGAGAAAGATTTAATGAAACGCAAGCCCAAGAAACAAGGCGTGCCCCTCTTGACTAAAGAAATGAAAGTGATAATCTTTGCTATTGGCTTGATTACCGATTTGTTCCTTTTGGGTTTGTTTTTTTGGCTTTGCAGTCACAGCATAGATATTCTTTACATAAGAACAATGCTTTTTGCAGCTTTGGCAGTTGACTCTTTGTTCTATGTTTTTTCCTGCAAGAGCTTGAGAAGAAATATATGGCATATTAATTTGTTTTCTAATAAATTTTTGCTCGTTGCTTGGACAGTTGGATTTACAGCTCTTTTTGCTGCTCTGTATATTCCATTTTTAAATAATTTATTAGGCACAATTCCCTTACATTTTCACGATTGGTGGATTGTGATTGGTCTAGGATTAATGGAATTAATTTTGATTGAAACAGTTAAGCATTATTTTATTGTTCGTCATCAAACCTAATTCGTCTTATTCCCGTCATCTAACTGGAAGGTGGGGAGGAGAAATATTATGATTTCTATATTACACATTTTATTATTTATTGTTGCTTGTTTAATTTTAGCTAAAGCAGGCGCTTGGACCGTCAGGTCGTTGATGCGAATAGCTGATTTTTTGAATTGGAAAAAGTTTATTGTTGCCTCATTACTTATGGGTTTGGTTAGTTCAATGCCTGAATTTTTTGTAGGGATAACAGCTTCTCTTTCTGGGAAGTCTGAACTTTCTTTCGGCAATATCATCGGCTCTAATATAATTTTGTTGACCCTTATAATCGGAGTAGCGGTTCTTTTGGGTGGCAAGATAAAGCTCAGGGGGAAAATAATACAACGATCCTTACTGTTTGCTGGTTTATACGCGCTTTTGCCGTTGCTTTTAATA
Organism: uncultured Candidatus Saccharibacteria bacterium; assembly: GCA_964422845.1. Taxonomy (GTDB): domain Bacteria; phylum Patescibacteriota; class Minisyncoccia; order Minisyncoccales; family PEYH01; genus JAYENY01. The sequence goes on from CAYRCT010000015.1 coordinate 7,420, forward strand.
ATAGATGGAGAGGCATCTCAAATTGACGGAGTGATTTTAATTATTGCTCTTGTTTTTTATTTCAGAGAGCTCATATTATCTCAAAGAAGATTTAAAAAGACATTTTTAAATAAAGACGAAGAAACAGAAGTAACAGTTAAGAATCTTAGGTTGTTTTTTAAGGATTTAACAGTTTTTTTATTGAGTTTTGCATTAATAATTTTAAGCGCTCAAGCAATTGTTTTTTTTGGAACCCGGCTTGCTCAGCAATTTAATTTATCCCTAGTTGTCATAGGTGCACTAGTTGTTGCACTCGGTACTTCTTTGCCGGAGTTAACTTTTGGTATTCGTTCAGTGATTATGAAAGAGAAAGAAATGGTTCTGGGAAACATTTTTGGCTCTATCGTAGTGAACTCCACATTAGTATTAGGCATAACTTGTCTTATCAGTCCTTTCAGGATTTATGATCCTTCCCTATATCTTTGTGCTTTTATTTTTACAGGAGTTGTTGTTTTAATGTTTCTTGTTTTTTCCAAAACAGGAGACGAGATTACTAAAAAGGAGGCAAAAATACTTTTGTTTCTTTATACTTTATTTGTTATTGTCCAATTGTTGCTTAAATAATTTAGATGCGTTAAAATATTCCCATGTCTAAAAAGTTTAAAATAAACAAAGAGAGATGTATTGGTTGTGGCACCTGTGTTCAGGCATGTCCAGGGGCGACGAAGCTAGGAGATGATATGAAGGCTATAGTTATTAGCCACGAAAAGCTGGAGAAGTGTGACGGCGCAAAGATTTGTCCTTTCGGTGCCATAGAGGAAGTCAAAGACGAAAAAGAAAAATAGGCTACCAATAAAATTTATCTTTGTAAATAATATGAATAAATTTTTTATAAAAAAGAGTTTTTCTCTTGGACTAATTTTTGTTTTATTTTTAGGTGTTTTTATTTTTGTGCCCAAGAGTCAGACATTAGCAGAAGAAGCAAAAAATATTGCACAATTTTCTTCTAAAAATATTTGCGCAGTTTATTTTACTGGAATCGGTTGTTCTCACTGTGCCAATACAGATCCTATTATTTTTAAAGATTTATTGAGAGAATATCCCAATCTTATTATTATTGAGTATGAGATTTATCAACAGAGAGAAAATGCTCCATTACTTGAAAAGTATAATCAGAATTATAGTTCTGGCTTGGGTATTCCTTTAATAATATTCAAAAAAGACGAACATTTTATTGGGGATAAACCGATAACGGATAACACAAGAGGAGCAATTGAAAACTTAAAAGCAAGTCCTTGCCCATTAATCAATGGAATTTTTCAGAATTTTGAAGATTTGAATTTAACAGTATTGCCTGGAAAACCAAAAATATGGACTCAAAATAGAATTTTAATAAAGGCTGCTGGAGAAGATGAATGGATTTTTGGTTGGAACGGAGAAATCATAGAAAAGCGAAGCTCTAAAGAAACTAACTCTAGTCAATTTTTACAAAAATTGATTATTACTAACGATATTCCAAACATTACAAAAGAAATTCATTATAATTCGGCTGAACCCATAAAAGCTTTTTTGTCGGGCAGTTATGTTGAGTTCTCTAATTCCATAAGTTTTAGGGTTGAGATTGAAGCTGAAAAAGAAGTTCCTATTGAAGAAAAACTTACCTTGGCCAAGATTCTTTCTCTGGGGATAGTGGACGCTGTAAATCCCTGCGCTTTAGCGGTTTTGAGTTTAATGTTGATTGCTATTTTAACCTATAATCCCAGAAAAAAAAGAAATATTTTATTAGCTGGTCTAGCATTCATTTTCTCGGTTTTTGTAATGTATTTAATTTATGGACTAATAATCGTTAAATCATTTCAAATTATTCAAGGATTAACTTCAGTTCGGTTATTACTTTACAAAATCTTAGGTGGAGGAGCTATAATTTTAGGGTTTTTTAAATTAAGAGATTTTATTAGGAGCAAAGCAGAATGTAAGGTTGTTCCCAAAGTAAATAAAATTGTTTCTAAAATTACCAGTCCTAGGGGAGCTTTCTTGGTGGGAGCTTTTGTAACAGTCTTTTTATTACCCTGCACTATTGGCCCCTACATTATTTGTGGAGGAATTTTATCTTCTCTTTCCTTATTAAAAGCCCTTCCCATGTTGTTGCTTTATAATTTTATATTTGTATTGCCGATGATAGCTATGGTGCTTATAATTTATTTTGGCATATCAAAAATACAAGATGTTTCAACTTGGCAGGCAAGAAATATAAAATATCTAGACTTGATTTCAGGTTTAGTTATTTTAGGATTAGGAATAGCTATGATATTTGGTTTCGTTTAATTTTATTTGCTAAGCCCGATTTTTGTCAAAGGTTTGAGCTTGACTTCGGATTCAGGGATGATATTATAGAGCCATATGAAACGAAAAACCTTGAAGAAAAAAGTTTATCAATATACTGCTATTTTTGAACCTGACATTAAATTGGGCGGCTATACCGTCACTATTCCAGTATTACCTGGCTGTATCTCTGAAGGGGATAGCTTTGAAGATGCCTTGAATAATATTCAAGAGGCCGCTATTTTGTATTTATCAGTGATGCGACAGGAAAAAGAGGAAATACCTGCCGAGGGAGCTGGCATAATTATGGCGCCGATCCAAGTGAAAGCATAAAATATTGTGATATCATTTTTGATTAGTCGGTTTCATTATTATGCCAAAATTGCCAGTGTTAAAATCTAAAGAAGTAATCAAGACCCTAGAACGAGCGGGTTTTTGTTTTACTCGACAGAAAGGCAGCCACAGGATTTATATAAAAAATAACATAGGCATCACCATTCCATGTCACAATAAAAAACTTAAGAAGGGAACTTTAAGACACATTATTAAACAGTCGGGTTTGACTGTAGAGGAATTTTTGAAGTTATTTAGAGGTTAGATTCCACATTAATGATTGTTTTGTCACTCGCAAAATTTAAAGCTGTCAGAGGTTTGACCCCCGACAGTTTTTATTTTCTACAAGCGGAGGGGTTGACAAGAAATAGTTATGGGTATATACTCACAACTGAAAGGTCGGAATAAAATTAGAAACTATTAAATAAATAAAAATATGCCATATCAAGATGGAACAGGCCCATCGGGTCAAGGTCCACGCACTGGTAGAGGGCTAGGCCCATGCGGAGCTGGATTTGCTCGCGGAAGAGGTTTTGGCCAAGGATTCGGTAGGGGAAGATTCGGAGGTTATGGATCTTACAGAGCTCCGATGACTAACAGGGAAGAAAGAGAAATTTTAACGGATGATAGTAAATCATTAGAAGAAGAGTTAAAAGCAATCAAGGAGCGACTTAGTGAATTAAAGGCTAAATGAGAAGAAGGTCTACCGACCCCGCTCGTTTTTCGGGCGGGGGAAAGACCTTCTTAAATTAGAATAATATAAATTTAAAATTATGCCAAGACCAAGATGTAGAAGAAGAATAAGATTTCATCCAAATGTTAGATATTATAGAGCCATATGAAACGAAAAACCTTGAAGAAAAAAGTTTATCAATATACTGCTATTTTTGAACCTGACATTAAATTGGGCGGCTATACCGTCACTATTCCAGTATTACCTGGCTGTATCTCTGAAGGGGATAGCTTTGAAGATGCCTTGAATAATATTCAAGAGGCCGCTATTTTGTATTTATCAGTGATGCGACAGGAAAAAGAGGAAATACCTGCCGAGGGAGCTGGCATAATTATGGCGCCGATCCAAGTGAAAGCATAAAATATTGTGATATCATTTTTGATTAGTCGGTTTCATTATTATGCCAAAATTGCCAGTGTTAAAATCTAAAGAAGTAATCAAGACCCTAGAACGAGCGGGTTTTTGTTTTACTCGACAGAAAGGCAGCCACAGGATTTATATAAAAAATAACATAGGCATCACCATTCCATGTCACAATAAAAAACTTAAGAAGGGAACTTTAAGACACATTATTAAACAGTCGGGTTTGACTGTAGAGGAATTTTTGAAGTTATTTAGAGGTTAGATTCCACATTAATGATTGTTTTGTCACTCGCAAAATTTAAAGCTGTCAGAGGTTTGACCCCCGACAGTTTTTATTTTCTACAAGCGGAGGGGTTGACAAGAAATAGTTATGGGTATATACTCACAACTGAAAGGTCGGAATAAAATTAGAAACTATTAAATAAATAAAAATATGCCATATCAAGATGGAACAGGCCCATCGGGTCAAGGTCCACGCACTGGTAGAGGGCTAGGCCCATGCGGAGCTGGATTTGCTCGCGGAAGAGGTTTTGGCCAAGGATTCGGTAGGGGAAGATTCGGAGGTTATGGATCTTACAGAGCTCCGATGACTAACAGGGAAGAAAGAGAAATTTTAACGGATGATAGTAAATCATTAGAAGAAGAGTTAAAAGCAATCAAGGAGCGACTTAGTGAATTAAAGGCTAAATGAGAAGAAGGTCTACCGACCCCGCTCGTTTTTCGGGCGGGGGAAAGACCTTCTTAAATTAGAATAATATAAATTTAAAATTATGCCAAGACCAAGATGTAGAAGAAGAATAAGATTTCATCCAAATGTTAGATATTATAAACCACAAGGAGTGCCAATGAGACATTTGGAAGTTGTTGAATTAACTATTGAAGAAGTAGAGGCTTTGCGATTAAGAAATATTGAAGAACTAGATCAAACAGAGTGTGCTAAAAAAATGAATACATCTCAAAGCACTTTTCAGAGAATTCTTTCTTCGGCCTATAAAAAAATAACAATAGCCATAGTTAATGGCAGGGCAATAAAAATTGTTCAAAGAGTTTAATTTTTTAAATGTTTAAAATGGAACTATTAAGGGTGAAAAAAAGTTTTATAAAAACGCTTGAAAGCCTAAAACAAATTCTTCCAATGATTTTGGGGATTATTTTGTTGGTTGCTTTATTTATAACCGCAGTGCCTGAAAGTTTTTATA
>CAYRCT010000016.1:0-12020 GCA_964422845.1 uncultured Candidatus Saccharibacteria bacterium
GAACCCTCATCATTTGGTTGGAAACCAAAAGCTCTACCACTAAGCTACACCCGCATAAGGATAAGCAAATTCGCTAATGCTCTTAACTTATTCTAATGTCGGGGCACTGGGACTCGAACCCAGAATCACTCGCTCCCAAAGCGAGAATGTTAGCCAATTACACTATGCCCCGCATATTTGATACTACTGGAAATTTTGAGTTTTGTGAAGGAGTAATTGCTTTCTTTTTTTAAAATGTGTTAGAATTAAGAATATTAAAATTAAGAACAGGATTATGGCTAAAAAGTTTTTCCAACTTAATATTTTTTCCCAATGTAAAAAATATCGGATTCCTCTTTGGCAGTGCCCACAATTTCTTTTCGTTGTTATGAGTATTGTTATTATGATTTCTAGTATCACCTTCTACATTATAGGCGAACATTATGTGACTGACCCGAGAATAATTGCCTTTGCCGTTCTTGCGGTTTCTATAATTTTGTTGATCATCGCTTTTATTATTACTCGCAGTTTTGAGAACCTGGCTGAGGCTAACAGAATGAAAACAGAATTTGTTAATATTGTTTCTCATCAATTAAGAGCTCCGTTGACGAATTTAAGATGGGCAACCCAACTTTTACTATCTAAAGACTTCAACGCTTCTGAGAAAGAGCAAAATATTGAATATTTTGACATTATTAAAAAAAATAGTGCTAGGATGGAGAATTTGATTGACGACTTGCTAACAATTACCCGTTTACGAGAAGGAAGGGCGGGTAACAAGAAATCGAAAGTTTCTTTAATGACCATAACAAAAGAAGTTGTTTCAGAACGCGAATCAGCTGTCAAAGCATCTAAAATTCAATTGGAATTAAAACCATCTGAAGAGTTGCCCGATGTTTTTGTTAGCCATCCGCTCATTAGAATAGTAATAGAGAACTTAATTGACAACGCTATTAAATACAGCAAGGGAGGAGGCAATATTTTTATTGAAATAAAGGCATTAGATAAACGAGTAAAGTTTCAAATAGAAGACCATGGCATAGGCATTCCTCCCGAAGATCAAAAACGAGTTTTTCAGAAATTCTTTCGCGCTCGGAACGCCTCTAGAGCAGAAATTTATGGAACTGGCTTAGGTCTTTTTATTATTAAATTAATTCTTAACAAAATGAATGGAAAAGTTTGGTTTGTTTCTAAAAAAGACAAGGGAAGTACATTCTATTTTACCTTGCCAATAGCGTAGTCATTAATTATTAATCATTAATTTTGTTCAGTTTTCGTTTCCACTTAATTCATACTTTCTTCTGGGAAAGGATGGATACAAGGGAATAACGAGAGCGAATAGAATAGTTCTTATGAAAAAAATTTTATTTGTTGAAGATGAATTAGCTATTCAAAAAACTTTGGGAGAGTCGTTACGTAATAAGGGATACGATGTCCAGTCTGCTCTTGACGGAGAAATAGCGTTGAAATTAGTTAAAAGCGAAAAACCGGACTTAATTCTTTTAGATATTATTCTCCCAAAAAAAAACGGATTAGAGGTTTTAGAAGAATTAAGAAAAGATGAAAACACTAAAGATATCCCCGTTATTATTCTCACAAACTTAGAGAATATAGGAGAAGTAGAAAGGGCCATTGAACTCGGAGCCACAACTTATCTTGTAAAAGCAAATTATAGTTTAGACGAGGTAATTGAGAAAGTAAAAAAGGCACTGGAGGATTAAGTAAATTCGTCATTAATTTTATTTTAAGAAAAAGAAGACCACGGCTTTAGCCGTAGGGACTATATTATGAAAGTTGATAAAAGACAACTCAAAGCATTTTTGTTAGATGCTGGACTGCTTACAAAGGAGCAATTTAAGGAGGTACAAAAAATCGCTAAAGAAACCAGAGAAGACATAGAAGATATTTTAATTGTCAATAATTTTATTTCCCAAGAGGATTTAAGTCGACTTAAGGCGTATATTCTTGGTATTCCCTTTGTTGATTTAGCAAAATTAGTTGCCTCTTCTGAAGTTCTAGAGATTATTCCCGAACCAATTGCTCGATCTAATAATATTGTTGCCTTTAGAAAGAAAAAAAAGTGTTTAGAGGTAGCTATGCTTGATCCTGAAGATCTTCAAACTATTGATTTCATAAAAAGGAAATCAGATTTGAAAATCTTGCCGCGACTGACTACTCCAGAAGGAATCAAAAATATTCTATCTCAATACAGAAAAACCCTTAAAGCTGAATTCAAGGAATTAATCAGAAAAGAAGCTAAAACCATAAAGCCGATATTTTTAGAAAAGAAATCTAAGCAAAAAGAGGGACAAAGCTTAAAAAAAGTAGCTCAAGAAATGCCAGTTATTAGAATCGTTGAGACCCTTTTGCAACACGCTGTTTTAGATAGAGCTTCGGACATTCATATCGAGCCATCAGAAAAAGAAGTTGTAGTTCGTTATAGAATTGATGGAATTTTGAGGGATGCGATGACTCTTCCGAAGCAAATTGCTCCAGGTATCGTTGCTCGTATAAAAGTTCTTGCAGATTTAAAATTAGACGAACATCGTTTGCCTCAAGACGGGCGTTTTAAGTTTGAAACGAGTGGCGATAAATTTTCAGTTAGAGTATCTATTTTACCGGTTTTAAATGGGGAAAAAATAGTAATGCGTCTTTTAGCAGAAGGAGCCAAGGGTTATTCTTTAGAAGAATTGGGGCTAAGAGGTAATGCTCTTGAGTGTATTGAGGCAGCAGTTAAGAAACCAACGGGATTGATTTTAATTACTGGCCCCACTGGCTCGGGCAAGACAACCACTCTTTATTCCATATTAGAAATTTTAAATGTTCCAGAAGTGAATATTAGTACAATAGAAGATCCTATTGAATATAGAATTCCTAGGATTAACCAGACACAAGTAAGACCGAAAATTGGTCTTTCCTTTTCCAATGGGCTTCGTTCTTTATTAAGACAAGATCCCGACATTATTATGGTGGGTGAGATAAGGGATAGTGAGACCGCTTCTTTAGCAATCAATGCCGCCCTTACCGGCCATTTAGTTCTTTCCACTCTACATACCAATAGTGCCGCTGGAGCAATCCCTCGACTTATCGATATGAAAGTAGAGCCATTTTTAATCGCTTCTACTTTGAAGTTGGTTTTGGCTCAACGATTAGTTAGGAAACTTTGTAGAGAAAAAGAAGAATACAAAATAAGCGGAAAGAGAATTAAAGAGTTATCTAAGTACTCTGATCCAAATGATATTCTCCGTGCTTTAGAAGAGGATAAAATTATTGAATCGGGGCAAAAATTTTCCAATATAGAATTTTATCATCACAAAAAGAGCAAAACTTGTCCGAAAGGATACAAAGGAAGATTTGGGATTTTTGAAGTTTTATCAGTTACCGAAAGCATAAAAAGATTGATTAGTCGAGGGGTTTTTTCGAGCCAGATTCAAGAAAGAGCCATTAAAGAAGGGATGAGAACGATGGCGGAGGATGGCTTTGTTAAAGCAGCTCAAGGGACTACTTCAATAGAAGAAATTCTTAGGGTGATTTCAGATTAAATATTTGATTTATGCCAAACTATAACTATATCGCCAAATCGTTAGAAGGAAAGAAAAAAAGGGGCCGAAGACAAGCCAAAGATAAAAAGGACTTGGCTTCTTCATTGAAGTCAGAAGGGTTTTTTTTAATTTCAGCTGAAGCACCAAAAAAGACAAAGAAAAAAGCACAAATTTCAATAAAATTTAACAGAGTTTCTTTAACTGAGAAACTAATGATGACTAGGAATTTAGAGGTAATGGTTTCGGCTGGGGTTTCTCTGCCTAAAGCATTGGATGTCTTGGCTCTTCAGACAAAAAATAAATATTTTAAAAAAGTTCTTTTAGAAATGAAAGAAGATATTGTCAAAGGATTAGCTCTGTCCATTGCAGTCGTCAAATATCCCAAAATCTTTCCAGAAATTTATTGCAGTATGCTTAAAGTTGGAGAACAAACTGGTAAGATGCAGGAAATTTTAGACATATTAGCTGTTCAGTTGGAAAGGCAGTATAAATTAAGAGCTAAAGTGAGAGGAGCGATGGTTTATCCATTGGTAATTATTAGCGCAATGATTTTAATTGGTATTGTTATGTTGGTTAAGGTTGTTCCTCAATTGAGCGAAACATTTATAGAACTTGGAATAGAATTGCCGCTCATGACCAGATTTATAATTGCCTTAGGTAACTTTTTTGTTAATTATTGGTATATAGTAATTCTATTGTTGGCCGGAATGCCATTCTTAATTGTGTCCTTAGCTAGAAGTAAATCAGGTAAAAGATTTTTAGATAAAATTTTATTACGAATTCCAGTTCTTTCATCTTTGTTTAAAAAAATAAATTGCGCTTATACTTCTATTGCCCTAAGCGCCATGATTAAAGGTGGCGTTCCTATAGTGACCGCTCTTAAAATTTCTTCTGGCGCAGTGAGTAATGTTTATTTTAAAGAATCGTTAAGGGTTGCGGCCGAAGAAGTAAAAAAAGGAAAAAAGCTTTCTGATGCCATGTCTCCTTTTCCGAATCTTTACCCCCAACTTTTTTTACAGATGTTAAGAATAGGAGAAGAGACAGGAAAGACATCAGATATGTTAACTAAGTTGGCTGATTTTTTTGAAGAACAGGTAAATAATGTTACTCAAAATTTGTCTTCTATTATTGAGCCCGTTCTTTTACTTTTTATAGGGGCAATAGTGGGATTTTTCGCCATTGCCATGATTCAGCCAATATATTCAATAATGGAGGGCATGTAACCCTCGTTATTTGTGGGAGGAATATGAAGAAAAAACAAAAAGCATTTACACTTATTGAAGTTTTGGTGGCAACTTTTTTGATCTCTATTGTTTTTATAGGGATTTTTGGTGGTTTTAGATTAGTTATTAAAGTAGTAGCTCAATCAAGAGTTAAAATGGGGGCAGTTTATTTAGCAAATGAACGTATTGAAGAATTAAGAAATTTATCTTTTAACGACATTCAAACAAGCGAAAGTATTATTGTTCTTAATGGCGTTTCCTACAATATTCAAACGCTTATTGAGGATTTTGACGATTGTGCTGATGGCACGATAGAAGGGTTTGATTGTAGTGGAACGGTTGTCTTACCAGATATAGCGCCTAACGATTATAAGAAAATAAAAGTTAGAATTTCTTGGAACGATTTTTGGGGAGGAGAAACGATTTTAAGCTCCAACATTGCAGCCAAAGGATTAGAGACAGGAGAAGATAAAGGGGCTTTGCGTATCTCGTTGAGCGACAGCTATGGTAATCCGGTAGAGATTACAACAGGAGATCAGCTTCCTCCTTGTCCCAATGATACGCTTCGTATTGTTAACGAAGGAACGGCGTTTGATCAATGTTATGGTACCGACTTACAGAATCTCGGAAAGCGACTTTTGATTCTAAATACATCAGAGTTGGCTAACGATTACAAGCTTCTCATTCAAAAACAGGGCTACGGAAATTCTCAGACATTTAAGACGGGAGAGGAATATAATGGCTCAGTTATTGCCACTCCCCTAAGAAAGAATCCCACCATAAATGAGGGAGAGCTTTATCCTATTACTTTTATTATTGATGAAACTAGTGATTTAATGGTGAACACTTTTCTCCCTTGGGGAGGCGGTAGTTTTTTTGACACTTTTTTAAATCAGAATAAAATTTTTGAAATTAGTGACCTAACGATTGCCGATGGAGATATTGTATTATCTGAAAATTCTCCTTTTACTTATTTTTCTTCGGGATATTTGATGTCTAATGAGATTTTGCCGACTCAAATCACTGAATGGCGTCAATCAGAGTGGTCTGACTTCGAGGAGTTGGAAACAGATATTAATTATCAGGTTTTTTATAGCACTAGCACCGATTGGCGCTTAGTCTCCAATGGCGACTTGCCCGGCAACGAAAATGGGTTTGATTCTTCACCAATTGATTTATCTAATTTAGACATATTAGAATTTTCTAAGTTAAAAATTAAGGCAAATTTTTCTACCAGTGATTTAGGAAAGACTCCAATTCTTTATGATTGGAATCTTTCATGGAAAGATGGTTTAGCAACCCCAATCTCTAACGTTAGTTTTGATTTAAGGGGAGACAAAATAGTAGGAACCGACGCCGAAGAAGATCCAATTTATAAATATAATATTGGAGATTCTTCAGATATCAGTGGTCAAAAAGAGTTTTTAGACATGGAAACAGATAATTATTATTTTTCTAATTTTGACAAGAATGACCAATCATTGAATCTTAATCAGGGATTGACTCCAATGCCCTATTATCTTTCAGCTGGTACAACAACTTCTATTAATCTCTACTTAGAATCAGATAATTTTTTATTAATTAAGGTTGAAGATGCTTCCAGTACGGAAGCGGTTTTTGGAGCCACGGTTCGTCTTTCCAATTCTTCTATTGGATATGAAGAGATTCAGGGTACCGATATGGATGGGGAGTCTTTATTTATCCCATTGGAAGCGAATTTGGATTACGATTTAAATATCCAGGCAGAGGATTATTATGAGAAAACTTTTTCTATTATTATTTCGGGCGAGAATTATAAAAATATAGGATTAGAAAGATATGAGTAAAGGATTTACATTAATCGAAACATTGATCGCAATTGCTATTTTCGGCTTACTCGCTGGCGCTTTATTCGGCTTGATCCCTGCTCTTTATAAAATTAATAGTTATGCGTGGAATCAAGCCTATGCCATTAACGAAGCCAGAAGAGGTGTTAAGGTTATGATTAGAGAAATAAGAGAAGCGCGAACAGGCGGAGATGGTTCGTATCCTATTGAAAAAGCCGAAGATGGAGAATTTATTTTTTTTAGCGATATTAATAGTGACGATAAAGTAGAAAGGGTCAGATATTTTTTAGGTGGAATTTCAGACAGAGAAGAAACCAAAGAGTGCGTTACTTATGTTAATGGAGGTGCCTGCTCGGTTTTTTTCTCTGATTTTTATGAAGGAACATTAGAACAAGCGCAAATTCAAGTGAGCGTTGAAGGAGATTTTGGATGGATAAAAGAATATTCCGATATTTCTGTAGATGGATTTGATCTAGGAAGATTGTGCCGAGATAACGGAGAGTGTAACGATTGTCCTGGTTTTTGGCAAGGGACTGCTTCTTTTGATATCACTAATCAAGCGCAAGATAATTTCCTTCAACTTACGGCCAACAGCTCAGGACATGTTGGACATTATTGTAATTGGCAAGAGCCAAGTCATTCTATGAAGGTTCGGTTCATATTGTCTTGGACAGAAACGGCATCAAGTCAAGAAACAGAATTTAAAAAGGGAGTGATAGAACCAGTAGGAAATCCCCCTGTTTATCCAAAAGATCAAGAAAAAATCACAACTTTATCTCGCTATGTTCAAAATAATATAGATAGTCCTCAAAAATATGTTTTTAAATATTTTGATATCAATGGTAATGAAATCATTGAATATCCTGCTCGGGCAGAGGAAACGCACCTGATGCAGATTTTTTTAATTATTAATGTTGAGCCAAATCGTGATCCAGAGGATTATACTTTAGAAAGTAAGGTTCAATTAAGAAATTTAAAACTAGAAGCGCAATAGGAAGATGAAAAAAAACAAAGGATTTATTATTACTTATATTCTGATTTTTAGCACTGTTTTTCTATTGCTTTTAGCAGGATTATTGGGATTTATTCTTTCTCAATTGAAGCAGGCTAAATATGAGCTTGCCTACGAACAGGCGCTTCACATAGCCGAAGCAGGAGTTGATAGATATAGATGGTATTTGGTTCATAAGTCCCAAGAAATTTTCGAAGGAGAGGAGGTTGGCTGTCCCCCTTCTGATTGTGTCGACTGTGCTAATTGTGAATATCAATTTACTCTGCCAGGATTGGGAGTAATTGGAAAATATCAATTAGAAATAGAGGAAGAAAGATCTTGTGGAGTTACTACGGCTATAGGCGTCACCGCTGTTGGTTGGACTATGCAATTTCCAGATGTTCAAAGAAAAATTAAAGTTCATTATATTAAACCAACCGTGGCCGAGTATTCCTATATTTTGAATCACAATGTTTGGGCAGGAGCCGACAGAACGATTATGGGACCCTATCATTCTAATGGAGGTATTAGAATGGATGGTCAGAATAATTCTTTAGTGACATCGGAGCAAGCAGAATGGAACTGTACTGATTCTTACGGTTGCAGTATCTGTCCCTCGGAGTGTGGGTGGATATCAGGTCAAGGATGTATATGTCCAGGAGTTTTTACAACTGCTAACGGCAGCGAAGAATTTTTTAGAATTAATGCCTCACATTTTGACTTTGAAGGCATTACTATTGATTTAGGTAGAATTAAATTTTTAACTCAGCCATTACCACAGGGAGAGGGCCAGGGACTTTATTTTCCACCCTCTACCGAAGAAGGTTATCATGTTATAATAAATAGCAGAACAATAAGCGTGAGTAAAATTACAGAGTTAAGTAGAGTGAGAGCATATACCGAGGAAAGAGAATATTATTGGGAACATTCTATAATCAGTGAGGAAGATATGGCTGTTGATTATGTTTTGGAAGATTGTGGATTAATATATTTCGAGGATAATATTTGGCTTGAGGGAGAGGTAGAAGGACGGATCACTTTAGCAGTAGCCAATTTAATTGCCCTTGAAGAAAAGGCAAGCGTTTGGTTAAAAGATAATATTAATTATAAAGATGGAAGCCCTTTAGACGGATTTGTTTTGGTAAGTCAAAACAATGTTTTAATTACTCCAGATTCTCCCGATTATTTAGAATTAGATGGTATTTATATCGCTCAAGAGGGACATTTTGGAAGGAATCATTACGATTCTTGGAATTATGCTAAAAGAGAGGAGTTAAATATTTTTGGCTCCATCGTTAGTAATGGTCGGGTTGGCACTAAGTGGAGTTCTGGTAGCACATGGGTGTCTGGTTATCGCGAGAGGCAAAATATTTATGACCCAGAACTTAGTTACTATCCCCCTCCTTTTTTACCCTGTATTTCTGAAGAATTCGGCTATAAGGGATGGGAAGAAATTCGTTAACAAATAATCATTGATTAATGTTTAACTTACTTAACCTCAATCCAGATACTTTTGGGTTAGATATCTCTGACCTGTCTTTGAAGATTGTTGAGATTCAAAAGCAAGGAAGTAAATTAAAATTTAGTGCTACAAATGAGAGCTCTTTGTCTTCAGGGGTGATTGAGCATGGAGAGATAAGAGATGAAAAAAAATTAGCTGAAGCTATTAAGCAATTAGTTAACAAAACCAATGGTTTAAGCACAAGGCGTGTAGCGGTTTCCTTGCCCGAAGAAAAATCATTTGTGCGCTTAATTGAAATGCCGAAAATGAATAAGGAAGAAATAAAAAAAGCTATTCTTTTTGAAGCGGAAAATTATATTCCTTTTAGCGCAGAAAAAGTTTATCTTGACTCTCAAATAATTGAACCTTTCGATACTCGATCAAATAATGTGGAAGTTCTTCTGTCTGCATTACCTAAAAAGACGATTGATTCTTATGTCGCTGTTATCTATAGGGCGGGACTTATACCAGTGAGTATGGAGACAGAATCCCAGGCAACGGTTAGATCGTTAATCAAAGAACAAAAAACGGAAAATCCTATTTTCATAATTGACATAGGAGCAACTTGCAGTAATTTCAGTGTTTATTTTGGCAATTCTTTGCGTTTTACTTCTTTTATTCCATTTTCTTCGAACAAACTGAACGCAGCTATTGTTAAAAATATGAAAATAAAGCCATCAAAGGCAGAAGAGTTAAAGGCGTCTTATGGTTTTCAGCAAACAGGAGACAGGGCGAAAAAACTTTTTGAAATAATGCTTCCGATTTTGACTGAATTTAGTTGGGAGATAAAAAAACATATTGATTATTATCAAACTCATGCCAAAAATACAAGAATTTTTAGCGGCGGCAAGAAGATCAAAAAGATTTTGCTTTGCGGCGGCGGAGCTAATCTGCGTGGTCTAACAAAATTTTTATCTCAAGAAACGGGATTGATTATTCGTAGGGGCAATCCTTTAATTAATTTACCATGGGAAGATAGAAACATTAAGGATTCATCAAAAAAACAAAAATTATTATCCTACGCCACAGCTATAGGGTTAGCTCTGAGAGATTTTTCATTATAAATTTACTTCCTCCTTCTCTCCCCGCTTCCCCCGTCCTCTCTAGTAGGGAGGGCGGGGGAGGGACTAAACTATGATTAACTTACTTCCTCCAATTGAGAAAGAAAAAAGAGCTCAAGAAAAAACTTTGAAGCTAGTTTGGATTTTAGGGATTTTAATTGTGGCTTCCATATTATGCTTTAGTTTGATTTTATTCTCTATTAAATTCTATATCGCTGATAAAATAAGAGTTCAAGGCACTTTTATTGAGGCGGAAAGACAAAAAAACTCTCAAGTTCAGGTTCTTCAGAAGAAAATAATTTTAGTCAATGGCACTTTATCAAAACTTAATAATTTTTATAAAAATCAATTTTCTATTTCTGTTTTTTTAGAGCAACTTTCTTCATTAATTCAATCAGATGTGTGTCTAGAAAATTTTTCTTATCAATCAGAAGGTTCAAGAATTATTCTTTCTGGTCATGCCACGGATATTAACGAGGCCTATAAATTTAGGAAACTATTAAGAGAACAGAAAAATTTTAAAGAAACTAATTTTATAATTCCAGATTGGCTCCAACAAGAAGGCGTAAATTTTAGAGTAAGCTTTAATTTAGAAAAATGAGATTTAAACAAAAAAATTATATTTCAATTTTTGTTATAGCAATTATATTTTTTCTATTATTTTTGTTTTGTGTTATCCCAGTATATAAAAGCATTGTTGAAACTTCAGAGCAATTAGCTTCTTTACGTCAAGAGCTGGCCTCTGTTGAGTCGTTAAGCAAAAATTTTGATGATTTTGAGAATAATTTTCTTTCTTATGAACAGGGGCTAGAAGAAATGAAAAATCTTTTAGAACGAGAAGCTTTTATTGATCCAGAGATCCCGATTAGTTTTATCAATTTTTTCAAAGAACAGGCCTCGGATTTTAATTTAGTTTTAAAAATTTCTCCAGCTGGATTTCAAGAGAAAGAAGACGGAGTTTGGGATTATATGAATTTTAGAATTGAAGGAACGGGCAGATTTGTTGATATAATGAGATTCTTGGAAAAATTAGAAAACGGTAGATGGTTAATTGGCGAAACCAATATAAGTATTAGCAGACAAGAAGAATTCAAATCCCAATTAGATCAAGGGATAATTAGATGTGGCGATTATGTTGAAATTAATCTTTTAATAAAGGCTTATGTTCAAAATTAAAATTGATTTTCAAATAATCAAAAAAAGCATTGGGAAAACAATTTGGTTTTTAGGAGAAAGAGCTTTTATGAGCTTCATGGTTTTTCTTTTTTTAGCATTGTTTGCAGGCGGAGCGATTTTTTATTATTATAGTTTTCTGGTTGTGACTAAAGAGCCAGTAATAGTGATAAAAGCTGTAGAATTGGACGAAAATCTTTATCAGAATTTTTTAGATAATTATACACAACGAAAAGAAAAATTTATTGAGGCAGATTTTAAAACTTATTCCAATCCTTTTTATCGAAAGTAGAACCAGGGATGTTGTTATGTATTGCAACCGGACAAAGTGTTCTGGTTTATGCTAGAAAGAACGCATCTTGATAGCGGGACGACCCGTTTTTTCTTGATTTAAATCGATTTTCTGGTATAGTTGAATTGAATTTAGCCCCCATGGCGCAATTGGACAACGCGACTCCCTTCTAAGGAGTAGATTCCAGGTTCGAGCCCTGGTGGGGGCATATGGTGGCTATGGTGTAATGGCAGCACAGAAACTTGTGGAGTTTCCAGAGGCGGTTCGAGTCCGCTTAGCCACCCATTAGAATCTCTTTACGAACGAAGTGAGTTTAGAGAATTTTATGTCCTGAGGAGTGAAACGACGAAGGGTAATCCCAAAAGCCCTTGTTTTCACAAGGGTTTTTGGTTAAGATTTATGTATGGAAGATATAATAATATCGCAAAACAT
>CAYRCT010000017.1:0-8757 GCA_964422845.1 uncultured Candidatus Saccharibacteria bacterium
TTCAGCCCTCCCTTTCATCTTATCCTTAAATCCCATAATAAGATTAAGCGCACCTGACGCCTCTACAGGGTCTAAGTCATACATCTCTGCACGTTCCATAAGGAACTCAGGCGTGATTGCTTCTGGGTCGCCCTGTTGCATGAGGGTTAGAATATCAGTGGCAAACTTCTTTATGTTCTGCGTCTTTATCTCTTGAATAGTCCCGCCACGGGCAAGGTTGCCTACTTCATTAACACCCCTGTCCATTAACTGACTTGCCGCTCCCCACTCTCCTGCGCTTCCTAATCTCATAATAATTACCTCTTACATGCTATTAAGCAAATCCCAATCCATTCCTTCTAACCCATAATCTAAACCGCCAACATCACCAAGGAGATCTCCTATCTCATAATCTGACATATCTGATGCCCAACTGTAGTCATCAAACCCACCCCCATCAAACAAACCTTTAATAGCACTTGCAATGCCACTTCCACCCTTTATGGCAGAACCCAATACGTTAGTGGGATTACCTTCAGCGTCTTTCCCTGTAGAAATTCCTAATATTTGTGCTAACGTACCACCACCTGCACCTACGGCGGCCATTATATCAGCCCAACTTGAGTCCTGGCCTTCCTGTGCCATTTTCCCTAAACTCATCCTGTTCTGCCTGTCAAGCTCTGCCTGTTGTGCTAACCAATCTCTCTTAATACCCTCTTGACCGTACCCCTCCCATCGTGTCACATGGGGAGCCATTTCCTGATAACTTGTCACAGGAGCGTTGAGTTGAGACTGGTACATATTGGTAATATCACCTAAGTCACCCTTCCATCCAGACAGGAAAGAACCTTCACGAGAACCAATAGAATTTAGTATACTGTCCCTTAACGCTCCCTGTCTTATAAGGTTTTCAGTTGACCGTTGCTTTGAGCCTTCCCGTTGACTCATGTTAAACGAAGCACCACCCGGGCCTGTAACTTGAATCCCCGGGGTAGCTTGGATCTCAGCGTCTCTTTCTTTCTGTCTATTATAGTCATCAAGGGTGTTACCATATAGCAGGTCAGACCTCCCCTTATCTACCTGGTACATATCCTGCCTTGCGCCTAACACATCTTCTAATCTTCCGGCTGTGCTTCCATAGAGATCCCCTAAACCAGTAGCCCTATCTTCTAAACGACCCCAATAATCGTTCCAATCATATCCATCTATGTAGTCAGTAACCTCTTGAGAGTTATAAGGTGCAGGGGTTGTTCCACCGCCCTGCCAAGTATCAGAACTCATGGGGTCAATGCCCTTCGCAAACCCAGCTATGTTTTCCCATTGTCCTTTAGGAATAGCGGTATATCCTTCGCCTGGGTTCTGGACATCTGCAATATCGCCCTTCAGGTACGCTTCAAGCGTGGGGGTGTATTTATCCCACCCCGAAGCCCAACCCTGCTGTTGCTTTGCGTAATCAATATACTGTCCTTCTCTGCCGGAAGTTTGATCTGCCATTGTAGAGCCCTCACTTGCTGATGGTGTAGTTTGTTTTGCGGGATCAGTTGAAGATCCCCCTTGAAACGCTGATGCCGGAATACCTGCTTTTACGGCCTGGTCTATAAGTTGTTTTGATACAATCTTGCTGACATTCCCCATAAAGTTAGGAAACGCATCGGGGTTGTCCTTAGTAAATCCTTCACTTAGGATGTTCTTACCATTACCAGAAGGGTCGCTATAATTAATCGTAAAGTCAGCATTTTGCAGTTTTTCAAGCATTTGCGCGCGTTCAACTTCAGGCAGGGTATCAAGATGTGCCATTATGTTTTCATTGAAAACGTCAAGATGCCCCTGCGTTAATTGATTGATACTCTTCTGAAACTGTGGATAGTATTCCTCTCCAAACTTGCCACCATACAGGTCTTGTATCCCTAACCACGGCGCACCTTGTGTAATAATGTCAGGCGGCGAATACACATCACCGTACTTCGCAGATTTTATCGCTTCTGAACGACCAGGAATAGACCTAAGACTATCCTTAAACTCAGTATCCACCCACCCATGATTTGGGTTTATTTCACCTAACGATGTTCCACTTGGACCTTCAGCAGAAGTACCAGTCGTAATACCCCAATCATAATAACCCATATCTCTGTCATTTTCATTTTGCCAGTTAGGTCGCTCCCCCCTTTGGTACGCTTCGTACTCAGCTAATTTTTGCTTGTATGTTTTAGGTATCGGATCATCAGGCATACGCCCCGGCTGCATTGCCTCGCTTCCTATCCTATGCCTTAAATACTCCTCGCTTTTACGGTACAGGTCAGGATTTGCTGCCTGCATGTGTCGTGCCCATTCAGGCCATACGATACCCTCATACCCACCTAATCCTTCATCACCCCAGTTCATCTTCTCAGAACCGGACAAGAAGAGTTGATTCGGGTCTGGGTTATCTTCGGGAACTAACATGCTACCAAGAGCTAATGCCGCCCCTGCCGCCCAACCCCAAGGGCCTCCTACAAGTGCGGCTCCTGCTGCTGTGGCTCTCATAGCCTCCCTTGCGCTATGATTTTGGTCTACATAATCGTTCCCTGTAATGAGATTTTTAGCCACCCATGCCGCTGCTGCCGCCATACCAGCATAGGGTACAGTTCCGCCTCCAGCCGCCACACCACCGCCGTAATCAGCACCCTTGCCAATAAGGTCAGTGAGTTGACTGAGCTTTAAACCTGCACCGATCCCTGTCTTTGCAAGGCCAACACCTTTTAGGGCTTCATTATTCGGCATTTGTCACTCCTACGCCATTTGATTAGCGATCATCATTTGAGCCATTAATTCATACGGACTCAATTCATTCGTGGATTTCGATGTTGAAGTGGCGTCACTTTCCCTACCTACCCCACCTAATGCCTGAAGGATTGACGGGTAGAATGATGCCATTGTCTGATACGCCGCTAACGGGTTTGTGTTCATGCTTTCACTGGCTGCCTTTTGAGTAGATGTAGACCCTTGATTTCCGGTAGACTGTGAAGTACCCATAGAGGTACTGCCACCAGTAGACTCGCTACTGCCTGTAGAGGTGCTGCCACCTGAGGACGTACTGCTACCAGTAGACGTACTACCCCCTGTAGATTCGCTACTCCCTGTAGAAGTGCTGCCACCTGTAGACAGGCTACTGCCTTTAGAGGTACTACCGCCTGTAGACTGCTGTTGACTTGTTGACTGACTCGTTCCAGTGCCACTCGTTTCTTGGCCTAATCGTGCAAGGTCGGAAAGGGTGGTAGGCACTTGCATTTTTGCCTGCTGTCCAGCTAATTGAGACTGAAATGCCTGATTACCTATCATCTGCGAAATTGGTAATGCAGTTTGAGCAAGAGCATTACCAGCTACGGAACTGTTTAGCATATTCCTTCCAGCTAATTGATTTAACGTGCCTTGAAAGGCTTGAGGGCCTAAAGACTGACGCATTAAAGCAGAATACTGGTCTTGTAGCGTCTGACCCATATTGTCTGCTACACCTTGAAGTCCGGTTCCTGATGACATCAAAGATGGTAAAAGAGCCTGCATTAGTGGATTCTGCCAGTTGATTCCCCCTTGAGATAAATTTTGAGAACTTGCAAGACTTTGACCCGTAGCCTGTTGCTGAGATTGTGCCTGCTGATCACTAATAGCCTGCTGCTGAGACTGCGCCTGCTGATTGCTGGCAGCCTGTTGTTGGGACTGCGCCTGCTGATTACTAATAGCTTGCTGCTGAGATTGTGCCTGTTGTTGACTGGCAGCCTGTTGATTAGACTGTGCTTGCTGAGCACTGGTAGCCTGTTGAACACCAGTAGAGGTTGTATCACCGGTAGACGTACTGGTAGACGTAGACGTGGGGTCCATGCCAGTTGGGATGTTAAACCCACCTATCTGACCAAGCAACTGACTAAGGGTAGCACCCGCAGGGCTATCCCAATCAAAAGCAGATGTAGATGCTGACTCAGCCGAAGTTTTTGGAAACGCTGTTGTTGGAATATTGAAACTTCCTTGAGGTGGTGTTAGTGCCATTTTTTATCTCCTTAACTGGTTGATACCCATGTCCCAAGACCACTGATATTCCAATTAGTAGTCGCATGGACGTACTCTAATATTAGAAAGGCAAATGTTTCCGTTGCTATATCGTTATATATAGTAGCCCCTCCGTCAGCGATTGTGTCACTGTCAACTGGCGTTATTGTCACTTTGCCACTATTTATTTTTGGAATCTTAACCATCATGCCATCTTGCGAGACCCCCACAGAGGGCAACGTAGCGATTAGATCACTTGCGCTGTTTATTCTAATGGTCTTGCCGAGATCATCAGTCGTGATTGTATAATTGGCTGTTTTAGTTAGGACATCTAAACCTTTCATGGCAATGCTAAGGGTTTCGTCACTACCGTTATCAATTTCCGTCAGTATAATATTCGTACCCTCGATTAGCTTTCCGTTTAGATAGCCTATAGTAGTGTCATTGGCGGATACTAAAACCCCACTCCCTGCCACTAAAGCATCATATCCAACAAACAGTTCAGCTATATCGTTATTTGTCTTAGTCAATAACGCATCTTTTACTAAGTCAGTCCCAACAATGGTGTCCTGTCCCATAGGTAATCTCCTAAATCTGTAACTGTCTGTATCTTACATGAAAGGCATTTAAAAACACAGGGTGCCCCACTAATTGAACATCATGAACGCTGATAAGGAACGATCTTGCATTCAAATTGATTCTTTTAAAGGTCGGATTAGTCCCGGCGTCAATAGCAAAAAAAGCATCCGCTAACGTCATAGTTGCTTCATCAACAGTTAATGTATCAAAGTATGCAAAATTATACGTGTAGGTTGCGCTTGACTCTGCTTGATAATCGTTCCTGTAAACATCTACGGTCATAGATGAACCACCTAAAGATGACCCCAGAAGATGCAACCCTGAAAGGTTTACAAATCCAAAAGGAATTGTGTTGTAAATGGTTTTCATTCTTGGACACATTTGATATGTGCCTAACTCTAAATATCCTGTTTCATCTATGTAATAAATATAGCCATCAGATGAACCGATAAAAAACGTATCGTCAAACCAGCCAAAACAGGTAGGCGCCAAGATTGACCTTATATCAACTTCTGTAACGTCCGGGTCTCCCGATGTGTCGCAAACATAAACTGTGTTGTATCCTAATCCATCGTTATTCCCATAATCCCATTCATGGTTGGATAAACTGCCAACAGTTCCTTCAGCAAGTTTAGCCTTGTCCATTGTGATAAAGTCTGGTTGTGTGGCTATGCTTGGATCTCCACCGGCAGCTAATTCAACGTAATATTCACTTGTACCACTACCTGATTCAGTCCATTTGTATGTGCTTGACCGCAGAATATTTTTGTATAGCTCATACTCTACCCACGGATACCTCATTTCCACCCCGGACATTAAGGGGTCAGGAACAGCACCTTTCGTGCTAACGATTAGGATTCTATGGTACTCAGGCATATATAGCCAATATTGACCATCTCTTGCGTAGTACCCTGCAATCGCTGTATCAGTATCCCAATAATTCCTGATACGATCATACACAGGATCGGATTCAGCAAAAGTCCTGATATCGCCAAACTGCTCAACACCCTTAATTGAATTAACACCCTTACTGCCGGATATCCATAGATCGTTGGTCGCGTTTACCGCTGTTTTGTGAGTAGTCCACACTTCTTGAAAAGTAGGGGATAGAACGTAGTCATTAGGAGAAGTTCCAGATAAAATGCAAAGGTACGGTTGAGTTTCCTTGCCAATCACATACAGTTGATCATAGAGTACATTAACCGCCCCTATTACATAATTGTTGCGATTTCCATCTACTGCTCCAATATACCCCCCACCATTAGCTGTAGACCAATCAAGATACGTTAGATTCCCGTACCAGACATACCCCGGGTTATCGGGGTCTCCTGACACAAACAATCGCTTTTCATAAACTGTTCCAAAAGCACCTTTAGGAGGTCGTCCCGGTTTTAGGCTCATGATAGGATTCTTAGTCGTATCAGCACTATAAGTGCCATCGTAATCATATCCTACCCCTGAGCTTGCAACGGTTGTGCAATGGACTTTAATGTAATTAGCCGAATCACCGTTATTATACTCTATGGTGGCATAATAGGCTGTAGCCGGCGCCATGTGAGTTGTGATGTCGGCAGATGTAAAATCAACGCTGTATTCAACAGCAGTCGCAGATATGGCAGAAGCCGTAGAGACTAAATCCTTCGTTACAAGAACAGAATCGCCAGCTACCCTACGGATTTTGATTGCGATTGCCACATTATCTGTCCCTGTGTATCCATTCCCGAACCTTGACAGCTTTACGGTAATCTTTGTAGGTGGTATAATATACCCAGTATCAAAGGTCTGTGACGTAAATTTATAAGCTACACGGGTGTTGGTTCCGTTACCAAGTGCAAGGCTGGTATCATTGCTTCCTGTTCGATTGTCAAATTGATAACCGGTAGTTCCAGAGCCATCGTCATACGCTAACGACACGGACGAAGCTACACCACCACTTGTATATGTCGTATAGGCAGAGCTGTTTGTTCCGCTTAATTCAAATGTATCATCGGTCTTATTAGCAACAGTGTAGACGTTCCCATTAAGCTGGGTCATGCCACCTACACCTGTAGGCTTAATTTGCTGACCGTTTATGAACGGATGTCCAACACAAGTGAGAACACAAGGATTGGCCTTGGAAGCACCTGTTATGGTCGCATCTTCATAAAACTTTACATAACTTCCATCCAAAAGGACTCCTGCCCCATTATAGGCAACAATCGTAGCATCACCTTCAAGAGTAGCAATACTTACCGGGACTTTTGCACTATTCAAATAGTAAAGGACATGGTTCTCGTCAATTAAAAGTTCACGGTAATTACCCTCAATAGGTATCTTTGTGAAAAACGTGACATTGGCGTTAGAAGTTGTAGGGCTGGTTGTGTAAGCTACAATAGGACGCCTGGACTCTAATTGACCCCCTTTATTGAGCTTAAAATTGACACACTCCGACATCTCCGTCTGTAATATTTGAAAAGACGGGACTTGCGTATTCAGGCCATGTGCAAAACCGTTATACGATACGATATTTTCAGGTTTCTTCTGCCGTGGTTGTCGTGAAACGGCAGGCCATCGTGTAGTTGACATTAGAAATTAATCCTGTATCCCTTAGGGACGTGGTTCCTACTTACAACTTTGGCAAAAGCCGCATCCATAAAAAAGTCAAACAATGCAGAATCCCCCATTATATCATATTCATTACGTGATTTTGCCTGAAGCACTATGGCTTGTCGAAGTGGCTGGTTGAACTCATTATTGAAAGGTAAAGTGCCTATAGTTGCTAAGGCAGTGCTGTTCTTATTGTAATGCACGGTCAAATCATAGTCAGCATCTGCCGTGTATTCAAAAATAAACGTGGCTGCTTCAGTAGCGAAATAGACAGGCTGGGCCGTACCGGATATATGTTTTCTCTTATAATAGATTTCATCTAAACCTATTTTTTTAAGCTGGTCATCATCTATCCATATCGACCTTACTGTCGCGAAGTCGTCAGGCACAGATACAGAATTGGCGGCTGCTTCCAGTGTGATACTCGTATCAGTCGCATGCACCCAATCACTATGAAGACCCAACAATACGGAATACAGTTGAACTTGCGCCCTATTTAGATAGTCTAATAGTTCCGCATTGGTGTATTCCGTACTGCCGGTATCCCTCAAATCGTAACGCGCGGAGGTTATTATTTCAGATGCTATAGCCATTCTGATCCCCTACTGCGGGAAGCCACTCGCCGCCGTTGACATTACAAGAACATTGATCTCAATGACACCTGTGCTAATATTGACATCGGATGTATCTGTAGTGGCCTTAATGTCAATCGTATCCGATGTGGACAATAGCAGAGGGTTAGCCATAAGAGGAGCTTTGTCAGCAAAGGCCACAACAGTCCCAGTCGCCAAAGTCAGTGTACCGCTGGTAAAATTTCCTACCTGTGCAGTAATAGTATTAGCGGAAACGACTTCTGCGAACAATGAAAGGTCTGTAACATCAACGCTGTATGCTATGCTTGCTATATCACCAAGACTCACACCGTCTACCGTAACATCGTCTACCACTTCGTTTCCATCAGTTACCTCTTTGGCGTTCCATGCCTCAGTACCCATGTAAACCGTCTTCACGATTCCAGTAGCATCCAATGGAAGACCATTACCAAAGATATCCACATCAGAGCCATACCCCATGTCAACCGTAGAGCTGGCAGGGCAAGCTGTTACAACCCTGATCCATGCTTTTAGAACCATAGTGTTCTTGGGTAATAGAATTATTTGGGCTACGTCACCATCCCCGGCATCGAGAGTCTGGGTCGCAAAGTTGATTTCATGTTTGTAAATTCGCATATAATCATTGATTTCAATGACCTTCTGCGATATGGGATTCTTCAGAGTACCGTCTATCCACTTGGTATAAGTCGCACCCCACGCTACGGTTGTCATAAGAAAAAAAGTCAAAAGTCCTAAAAGTAGTTTCTTCATCTGAAATTGCCTCCACGTTAAAGGTTTATAATCTTGTTTCTACATAACCTTGAACACTGATTCTAAAGTACAACAACTGACTAAAATCATCTTCAATAGAATAAACTATCTTATCAAGGTCTTCTGCCTTCAGGATAAATGCCACTCCCGCAGGGTACTCATTGGTTATTGTGATTAAAGTGTTAGTTCCGTCCGACATTGCGTTTGTAATGGTTGAATATGGTAACGA
>CAYRCT010000017.1:8857-11027 GCA_964422845.1 uncultured Candidatus Saccharibacteria bacterium
TGCCTGTAAGGTAATCTCATCTACATAAAACTTTACCTTATTCCCTGGTTTTGCAACAAACTCTATCCTGAGAGCATCTATTGTTGAAGCTGTCAATCCCATGTCTGCTAACGGAATGTTAATGTACTGCCATGTATCGTAATTGTCATAATCGAAATAATCTTCAAGATAGACAACATTCCCAACCAACGCAGCGGCTGCGTGGGCGTATATGGAAAAAGAATGCCCTGCCTTCCAGTCCTTATCAACATAGATCCACATGGTAATTGCAGCGAAGTTGGAAAGGGAGATATCGGTTCCGTTCACATTAATCAACTGCATGATATCCCCGACAGCGGGGTCGTCACACTTTAAGCTCTTAGCACCGTCATGATGCTGATCTGTACTGTTTTCTATCCACTTAGTGCCTACAGGCTCTGAGAACGTCCATGCTGGTGCTACAGTGTACGCTTCATTACCATTAGGGCATGGGTCTCCATCACAGGTTAGGTCTGCCGCAGCCACTACGGTTACGGCTGCATCAGTGGTAGCACTCACGGTCATACCGACACATACTGTTTCGTCAAAATTCTGAGCACCTTCTATAACATGGTTCAGAGTGTTCGTATCTGCCGTACCTGAATCAGCTTCAGTGGTATCTGTGCCATCATGCAGGACCCACGCTATAGCCCCATACGCACCGTTCTGGGCCATCTCACGGCCATAGGTGGTATTGGTAAAGAACACTGTCTTAGTGTCGAAAGTCTTGTGTGGACGTGTAGCCACGACCAACCCTGTGTCCTCTCCAGTGTCTTCATTGACCTCAACCGGAATCCCGGCTTTATTTGCGAGGACGTGTTTATTCATGGAAGAATCCGTACAGCGTCCCTTTTATAACGATTGCAATAGTGTCAACCCAAAGGCTAAATACCTGATTTTTAGGGATAACAATATCCATTGGAAAATTAACGTGATGCGTATCAACTATCGTGTCGGCCTCATAAACAAAACGGCAACACTCAACTGCACCTGAAAAGGTTCCACCAGATTCGATATCTCCATCATGGATGCAAGTAACGTCTGCGGCATTACCACTTCCTGCGTTCATGTTTGTTCCGGTTATGGCCGTTCCCGTAGCGGTTGTGCCTGACCCACCAACCTTCAAATATACATCACAGTCGAGTGTAACGAAAAGGTCTATCCCCTCAAGGATAAGAGGCAAGTCGTCAGTATTTTTTAAATAAAAGATACAATCATCAGCCGCATCAGGGTCGTCAATAAACTGCCATGTATAAGCAGATCCATGATTCCTGTTTGAATGACCCTCTAATGACTCTATCACGGACAATGTTTTTACCATGTTTTCATCATCTACTGTTACTGGCGTTCCATTTGCGTCATTTAGCGTTGGCATAATTCTCTCCTATACATCCTGGTCTTTAAGTTCCGTATCTGTACCTAAAAACAAATGGTATTCAATTTTCTTTAAAGTGGTTAATATTTGCTCCAATAACGCCAAGCCTCTTTGGTCGTCTACGACAATCTTGTCACCACCAGCGATAGATTCTTTAATATCAAGGTCATAAACAGTACCGTCAGCCGTGACCAGTTTGGACTTACCGATGCTATTGGTTATCCCTGTAGTGAAAAGATCCGTCATGACAACCAAACCTCTAAAGTATCATTCGTATCTACGGCCTGGACATAAAACAAAACACCATCAGAAGATGGTAGCTTGTCCTGAAGAATCTCATCATCCTGAATAGTCAAGTATGTGTTGCCGCTTGCATCCGATGACAGCTTGAACGCATTGCCATTACGGGTCCTGACGATAAACTTAGTGGCCGTACTGCTATCAGCGTTTATCGCCTGCCAGGTAGATGTAGTTATAGGTTCAGCTAACGGTGTTTGAATTAATGCCATGCTATCCTGACGTATGAAGCGGTATCTTGTTTAGTTTAGTTAAATCAATCTTGTGGTACGTTACAGGGCCCGGGAACAAAGGCTTACCATCGGTAAACTTCATGTACGTCTTGTCACCATTGGCCGCGGCATGCTCAATCCATTTACGGTAAACATGGAGCTTCTGGTTTGGTAACTGTTCAGATAGTGGGAAGTCCCTGTCAAACAGGGCAATAATCCTTTTTTCCATCTCTACCTGTTCCTCAGTGGCTACCCAGTTATTTGACTT
>CAYRCT010000018.1:0-10599 GCA_964422845.1 uncultured Candidatus Saccharibacteria bacterium
TTATTTTAAATATTTTGCCTTAGCAATATTGTGCTCGTGAAGGGTTTTACTGAAAATTGTTTCTCCCTCGGGCGTACTTAAATAATACCAAAACTTCGTTGTTTCTGGTTTAATGGCCGCTTCAATGCTTTCTAATCCGGGATTGCAAATGGGACCCTTAGGCAAACCAAGATACTGATAAGTATTATATGGTGAATCTATTTTGGTGTCTTCAATAGAATAACGCCATTTATCTTGACCTAAAGCATAAGCAACAGTAGCGCAGGACTGTAAGGGATACTTGTTAGCTATGCGCTTCCAAAAAATTCCTGAAACTATTTTTTTATCTTCTTCCCCCCGCACCTCTTTTTCTAGCAAAGAAGCCATTGTAATGATTTCAAATATAGTTTTATTCTGTTCTTCAATCTCTTCTCTTAAATCAGAAGTCATCTTCTTGTCAAAATTATTTAACATCATTTTAATAATATCTTCTGCGCTATCTGTCGTTCTGATAGAATAAGTATCGGGAAAAAGATAACCCTCAAGCCCCTCTTCTGTGGGTTTGTCATCAAGATATAAAAAATCTTGATTAAAAGTTTTTGAAGAACTGGCAATTTCTAAAAAATCTTCTTTTTGAGTAATCTCTTTATCTTCTAAATATTGAGCAATATTTTTTAGATTCCAACCTTCAATAATAGTAATTTTATTCTCTATCGTTTCTCCCTTTACAATTTTTTCAGCAATCTCACTTATACTCATTAACGGAGACAAGTTATATTCTCCTACCTGCAATAAACTTTGTTCGTCTTGGATAAAAATATAAGAATTGAATAAGAGCTTACTACTAATCAATCCTCTCTCTTTTAAGTTGGAGGCAATACTATCTAATCCCTCTCCCTGCTCAATCGTAAAAATTGTCAACTCCTCATCTATTCTCCCTAAATGAGATACGAAAAGTTGACTGTATGTCCACGAGCCCAAAAAAATCAATACGAATAGAATAATAAAAAATTTTGAGAATTTTTTAAACATTAAATTAATCTAAAAATTAATAAGAAAATAGAATAAACCCAAGATATATTTACTCGTGGCTTCTCAACGCCTCTGTTGGTTTTAATTTAGCTGCTCTGCGAGCAGGAAAATATCCAGATAAACAGCCAATTAATATTGAAAAAAGTAGACTAAAAATAATTAAACCGACAGGCATATACGCTTCCAGATAAAACATTGGATAAATTTGTCCATATAGTTCTATCGTCTTGGCAACAACAAGCCCCAATACGATTCCGCCCATTCCGCCAACAAAACCAATAATGCCGGCTTCTATCAAAAAAATACTGATAACAGCATTATTCTTAGCTCCGACAGCTTTTAATAGACCAATCTCTCTAGTCCTTTCCCTAACAGCTGTAAACATACTATTCATTATCCCTAATCCTCCAACAAAAATAGCAATTGTAGCAAAAGCTATTACTGATGCTTGAATTATTCCCATTATTCCACCTACTATATTTCCCATTTTATCAGAAGTAAGAACTGAAAAACTAGAGACATCCTCTCCTCTTCTCCTCTTGCGCACCTCATCTAATGCTTCCTCTATATCTTTGGCTACTTTATCAACATTGACCCCTTCCTCAATTTTTACCATAGCTGCTTGAGCACCACCGTCCCTGTCTCCAGTTATTTGCTGAAAAATAGTTAAATCTAAATAAACAGCTGTATCATCTGTCTTGCTGCCTAAAGAATCTAAAATACCAACAATCTTAAATGTTTTTCCATTAATTGTTGCCTCCTCTCCTGGTTTAATCTCTTTGCCAAAAAAATCTTCTTTGGCAACCAAATTGCCGATAACCAACTCTCTTTTGCCAGAACCGGGCCATTTTCCTTGGCTTAAACTCCAGCCCTGAAAGCTAGTTAAAATTTCTATACCTTCGTTCCACGGAATACCAGTCAAGAACACTATTTTTTGCTCGTTCTTATAACGCATTATTTTACTACTATATAACATCGGCAAAACGACATCTACGCTTTTCACTTTCTTTATTATATTAAGATCTTCTTTACTTAATTGCTCTCCCCCAACAAGAGACATCGGGCTATCCATTGAACCAGGCAAAACAATTATCACGTCACCACCCAACGATTTAAGCTGTTTCATAATTGTATCTCTAATTCCGCCACTCAACGAAATCAAAGTTATCACCAAAAAAACGCCAACGACAATTCCCAAAATCGTGAGCCAGTTG
This sequence comes from uncultured Candidatus Saccharibacteria bacterium, assembly GCA_964422845.1. GTDB lineage: Bacteria > Patescibacteriota > Minisyncoccia > Minisyncoccales > PEYH01 > JAYENY01. Next base: position 2,226 of record CAYRCT010000018.1, read on the forward strand.
CGCAATTGTCTCGTCTTCAAATTCTTAAAAGCTAGCTTAAAATATTCTATTAATGTTGCCATAGAATTTCTCCTTTTTGGACATCATTATAAACTATTCGCCCATCTTTAATATTAAAAACTTTTTCACTATATTTAGCTATCATTGGATCGTGAGTTACAACCACTAATGTCCCTTTTTCTTGTTTATGAAACTTAGTAAGTATTTCCATCACATTTTTGCCAGAGCTGGAATCTAAATTTCCTGTTGGTTCATCAGCAATAACCAGTTCTGGCTGATTAGCAAAAGCTCGGGCAATAGCTACTCTTTGACGTTCTCCGCCTGATAATTCAGAAGGTAAATGAGTTATTCTATCCTTTAGGCCAATTTGAGACAAAAGATGTTCTGCTCGTTCTTTTCTTTTGTCTTCGTTAATCCCTTGAAAAATCATAGGAATCATTACGTTTTCCAAGGCTGAAAGATTTTGGAGCAAATTGAATTGTTGAAAAATAAAGCCAATTTTTTTGCCCCTTATTTCTGCAAGTTTACTTTCTGAAAATAAAGCAGTGTCCTCGTTATCTAAAAAAATTTTCCCTTGGGAAGGAGAATCCAAACAACCAATCATATTCAAAAGAGTTGATTTCCCTGAACCACTAGCACCCATAATAGTCACAAAAGAACCTGGAAAAATCTCCAGGTCTATTCCTCTTAAAGCGGGCACATTTACTTTGCCCAACTGATAAACTTTATGAATATTTTGTAAACGAATAATAGCTTCTTCCATAATTATAATTAATAATTATTAATCAATAATTATTTCTTCTCCCTCTTCTAGTCCGACAATAATTTCCACCATATCGTCAGTGCCTTCCATTCCAATTTCTATATTTCTTTCTTTGATTTGATTGTCGCTAAGGATCTTCACAAACATCTTATCATCCTCGCTCTCAATGGCTTCTTCTGGAATTCTTAAAACTCCTTCTCTTGAGGCAACGACGACGCTCACATCAGCAGTCATTCCTGGCTTCACTCCTTGGGGAGCTGATTCAAAATTAATAGTCACTTCATAATAAACGATTCCATCAATTAACTTTTCCGCTGGATTAATAAATACTACTCTGCCTTCAAAAATTTCTTCTGGAAAAGCGACTAAAGAAATCTTAGACAAATTATCTTTTTTGACACTCACAATATCCTCCTCATAAATATTAAGTTTAATCTCAAAGGGTTCAGCTGGTAGAATAGAGATTATTGGACTCGCTGCTTGAACAGTTTCACTCACAGAATTTTCTACCGCTATCACCATTCCATCAACTGGACTTCTTAAAATTGTATCTCGAATTTGACTTTCCAATATATTAACCTTTGCTTGTGCGCTTTTTGCCTTTGCCTGAAACGAAATAATATCTTCCTCTCTTGGTTTAGCTGTTACTAGGGCTAAATTATTTTCTGCTACCCTTAGAGCGTCCTGAGCTGAGGATATAGCACTCTCAGCAGTATCAATGTTGGTTTTGTTGCTAATTTTAGTTGAGGCAATATCTTGCTGCTCTCCAATAATATTACTATAAGCAGTATTAACATTTGTTCTATAACCATCTAAAGATGTTTTGTCACTTGAAGAAACAATATTGCGATAACTTGGATTCTCAATAATCGCTCTTATCTCGCTTAAACAATCTCGACTATCCGCAAGATTTTTCTCGAAATTAACTAAAGCAAAACCAATATTCTGTTCAGTAAAATTAGTTTCTGCTTTATCAAGATAAAAATCCATTTCATCTAAACTATTATCTATTTTACTCTTGTTTTCTTTTACGTCTAAAGAATTTTGATCATTAGCGGTAAAATAACTAAATTGGATTGATTTAACTCCTGTGAAAGCGTTGTAAAGCTTTAGATAAGAGTCATTAAGACTATTAAGAGCATCTTCATAGACGTCTTCCAATGCTTGGTCAGCAGTAGCTTGCGCGTTTACTAAATCCTTTTCTTCATTCTCTAAAACAGTTTTCGCATTATCAATACTAGTTTGAGCTATCTGAATCTCTTGATCTGTCGCTCCAGCTAAAAGCTTATCTAGTCCGGCTTGATTTAATTCCAAATCCGCTTTAGCTTGTTCAAGTTGAATATATAATTGATCGTTGTCTATTTTCGCTAAAAGAGTCCCCTCTTCCACCTCATCTCCTGTCTTAACATAAAGTGATTTAAGTTGACCCGCGCTCTTAAAGCTCAAAATAATTTTATCTCCCCTTCTGATAGTTCCTGTTTCTGAAATTTCTTGATAAACTTCTCCCCTATCAACTTTATAAAAGGTATGCTCTCCATTCTTCTTAGAAAATGAATTAAAAATTAAAATAACCGATATAATTACAATAATAATTAATGGAATAATGATTTTGGCCTTGAATTTCATTTTCATAATTGAATTACCTTTAAAAATATATATAATGACTTCAATTTCAAGTGTTCTTGAGCGGAGCGAAAGGTTCTTATAATTTATTATGGATTAATAATTTAATATACTAAAAACTTCTAAAAATGTCAAATTTTTAAAGGACTTTGACGGGCAACACCCGAACAAAACCCAGAGAAAACTCGTTCAAACAAAACGCCCGCTTATAACGGGTACATGGCAGGGGTGGCAGGGTTCGAACCTGCAGCCTATGGTTTTGGAGACCATCGCTCTACCAATTGGAGCTACACCCCCATACGTAATCTTAATGCAAATAATAAAAAATATTTATCAAGATCTTCAAAAGAACTTTTATACTCTTTTCCTCCTCGGACCGCATCACAGAAGACTTCTTTTACACGTCCTATCTCTTTTAACTGACCATAATTCCACCTCGCATCTGAAAGAGTTAATTCAAACAATTCAATAGCTCTCATGAATGCTCCTTCAAAATATTCTTTATTTTTTTCAAACCATTTTCCAGTTCTCCCGACTTCACTGCCGATATTGGCAAGTTGTTCAATTAAAGAAAGCTTATGCCATCTACTAGATAATGGTTCTTTATCTTGCATTTTAAATGATTAAATTATTAACTATTTCTTTAATCTTTTTTCTAATTTCGGAATTTTCAACATCTCGAGATCTATTATTAAAAGCAGGTTTAAGGTTAATCACTGAGTCAAACTCAACCAACTCATCTTCTTCAAGGCGCAAATTAATTCCCCAAATATGTTCTCTTTTCGATCCTTCTTTCTTTTCTAAAAGAATTTCTCCGTCAGAGTGCAAATCTGGACCAACAGCCATTATACATTTTTCAATATCAACAACTGCCTTAACTAAATCGCCAAATTGTTTTTTGGCAATATCAACAAGTTCTGTTCTTTTTATTCCTTGTTTTACGATTTTAATTTCCATATTTATTCAAGATTATATATTAATACCTTAGCGAATCAAGGTTCTGTGAGTGAAGCTCACAGGTTCTTACTTCTTCATCTCCTTGTGCACGGTATGTTTTCTGCATTTTTTACAGAACTTTTTCAATTCTAACTTTGTCCCAGCCACCGTTGCATCATGGGATTTATGAGCTTGATAATTAATGCTTTTGCATTCCTCACACCTTAATTTTACAAATGCTTTTCTTTTTTTTGCCATAATTTTTATTTATTTTTATTTGTCTTTGTAATAAAGCCCGGAGTGAGAATCGAACCCACGACCTTCTTCTTACCAAGAAGATGTTCTACCACTGAACTATCCGGGCACTAAAATGTGGGTAGGGAGGGATTCGAACCCCCGTAGCCCGAAAGCATCAGATTTACAGTCTGATCCATTTAACCGCTCTGGCACCTACCCTCAACTATCGCTTAATATTACTATAAAATGATTATTTTTCAAGGGCTGTGCTATGTTTCTCTTTCCAATCCTTGATTTTTTTGTGATGACCAGAAAGCAAAACCTTAGGCACTTGCCAATTTCTTTTATCCTTTCCAGGGTTAAAAACCTCTGGTCTGGTATATTGTGGATATTCTTTTAATCCAGTAGAAAAACTTTCTTCTTCAAGGGAATCCTTTTTTATCACACCAGGGATCAATCTTGAGACAGCATCAAGAATAACCATTGCTGGAACTTCGCCGCCTGTTAAAACATAATCCCCTATTGAAATCTCCTCATCAGCGATATGTTTCGCCACTCTTTCATCCACTCCCTCGTAGCGACCGCAAATAAAAATTATTTGTTTTAATTTACTTAATTGTTTAGCCTTTTTTTGATCAAACTTTTTACCTTTGGCTGACAGTAAGATAATTTTTCTTTGTTTTTTTGTAATTCTCTTATTTTTCTGAAGAATATTCTTTATTGCTTTGAATATAATGTCAACTTTTAAGATCATTCCGGGTCCCCCGCCATAGGGCCTGTCATCGACTGTCCTGTGAACATCTTTGGTAAAATCCCTTAGATTATGAATCTTAATCTTTATTAACTTCCTTTTTTGAGCACGCTTAATTATGCTCTCTTTGAAATAAGAGTCAAAAATTTTAGGAAAAATTGTAATCATGTCAAACTGAATCATATTTATCAAAAAACCGTACTATTAATGATAGCACGGCTTTTTGTTTTTTTGAATCGTAGAAAGAATTACAACTTCAAATCATCAAGACTTGACTCTGTTTCTTTTGCTCGAGGTGCTGGACGAGTACTGCCCTCTGGCTCCTCAATCTTTAGGTTGACGCGTGCGTGATTCTTTAAGCCAATAATTCGAAGTAATGTTCGAATAGCCTTCACGGTAGAACCTTCTCTGCCAATAATCTGACCCATATCTTCTTTATGAAGGTTCAGATTAAGCAAAACGCCCATCTCGTCAACTTTTCTCTCAACTTTGACATCCTCAGGATGATCTACTAATGTCTTGACAATAAACTCAAGAAAATCTTTATCAGGTATCTTATCTTCCATATTCTTAAATCGTATTATTAATCAATGTTTTATCCATTTTATCCGACCTTTCAATCCGAGATCTCCATTTACAGAACTCGGTAACTTGTGATTATTATTTTACTCTCTTATTTTTCTTTGTCAATCTTTTTATTCTCTTTTTCTGTTGGCTTCCCTTCTTTGATTGGCTCTTGTTTCTCTTGCTTCTCTTGCTTCTCTGTAACTTTTTTCTCTTCTATTCTTTCCTCTTTTTTCTCTGTCTCTTTTTCTTTCTTATCCTTTATCGGCACCTCTTTTTGGGGCGAGACATCTTTTGATTCTTCCTTAACTGGTGCTTCTTTAATCTCTTTTGCCTCTTCTTTAATAGTTCCTTTTGTTTCTTTGCTCTTGCTCGGTTTTTTGCTATGAACAGCAACTTTTTCTCCTTTTAAAATCCCCTCTTTCACCAATAAGTTATGAACTACATCGGAAGGTTGAGCTCCTTGAGAAAGCCAATATAGAATTCGCTCCTTGTTGATCGCCTTTTCTTTAGTAATAGGATTATAAAAACCAAGCTGTTCAGTAAATTTACCGCTTTTCGGAGAACGCTTTTTATCTACCACCACAATTTTATATGATGGTTGATGTTTCTTGCCTATTCGTAAAAATCGTATTGATAACATAATGATTAATAATCAATAATAATTAAATAATTATTTTATTGCCATTTTTTTACCTCCAAACCAGCTTGAGCTGCTGATTCCTCTGCTTCTTGCTTAGACATGCCCTCGCCTTTGGCTATCAATTTATCTTCTAAAAATACTCCTGAAATAAAACTCTTGGCATGGTCAGGCCCCCATTGTTTAAGAATATCATAATGAGGAGTGGTTTTTTGCTTTTCTTGGGCCATTTCTTGAAATTTACTCTTGGCATCAACGAATTCATTATTCTTTAAAATATCAGGCAGTTTAATCATTAGGTGCTTCTCTATAAAATCCTCGCACGCTTTATATTTTTGGTCAAGATATAGCGCGCCAATAAACGCCTCGAAAACATCTCCTAAGATGTCTTCCCTTGCTCTTCCTATTTCTTTTTGTTCTCCCCTAGACAACAAAAGAAATTTACCGAAATTCAACTCTTTAGCAATAGTAGATAACATTTTGCTATTAACTAAAGCTGCTCGCCAGCTTGTCAGTATTCCTTCGCTCTTCAAGGGATAAGCAGAAAAAAGATTATCACTAACCACTAATTCTAAAACAGCATCTCCTAAAAATTCTAATCGTTCGTTATCTCCTGTTCTAAAATTGGGATTCTCATTTAAGTAAGAACGATGACAAAATGCCTGCGCCAATAGGTCTTTATTATCAAAACTAATATTTAATTCTTTTTCTAATTTTGAAAAATCCTGCATATTTAGTTCTTGTTCTCTATTTCTTTAAAAACCGTGCCAAGAACGCCATTAATAAATTTGCCCGATGATTCACCTCCGAACATTTTGGCCAATTCAATTGCCTCGTTAATAGCTACTTTTGGAGGAACTTCTTCTTTATTAGCATAAAGCAACTCATAAAGACCGATTCTTAAAACATTTCTGTCAACAATATTTATTTGATTTATCGGCCATTCGGGAGCCGCCTTCTCAATAATTTTATCAATTTTATCAATGTTCTCCTCAACTCCTTTAGCAATTTGTCTTATAAAATCAGTGTTTTCTAATCCTGGACCAAACTCTTTAATATTTTTTTTCAAGATAACATCTAAGGACTTCCCTTCTTGAGACATAAAATCCCATTCATAAAGAGATTGCATTGCTATGCTTCGTGAAAGATGTCTACTTCCCATAGAATTTAAGAACTTATTTTTTGCTTAACCCTTCCATTGTCATTGGTTTTGTAGTCGTTTTGTCCCCTTCCTTAATCTCTTTTTCTTTCTTTTTCTTTTCTTTTTTAGTCAATTTCTTTAGAACATCAATGACCTGTCTGCCTTTATAATATCCACAATTAGGACAGACCGTATGAGAAAGGACTAATTTGCCACATTTTGGACAAACACCTAAACCCGGTTGTTTAATCCGTATATGCATTCTCCTCTGGTTTCTACGCGATTTTGTTTTGTGTTGTTTTGGAACTGCCATAATTAACTTTTGTATATCAGATTATTGAAATAAAAGCAAGCTCCGCACAAGCGGAGCAAGCAACGATAAATAATTAATATTTTCTTACTTCCATCCTCTATTCTTATATAGGATAAATGAATAATGATTATTTCCCCCCCGTCTCTATCCACTCTGGTAATGATATGTCGATTGTAAAGTCCTCGCTGTCTTTACAACAATAAGAATTGGATCCTAAATCATTGTCAGTTATCCTTAATCTTACGATACGAGAATCAGCATCTGGATAAGTAGTAGTAGTGTCTCCCATATCTGAAGAATTAACATCTAAGGGACTTAAACAAGAAATGTTGCCTGTATAATCAAAGTCCCATTCATACTCACAAGGATTAACTGTGTTGAAACAAGTAGAATTATCTATAAAAGTAACTACTTCATCAACTACTGGGTTTTCTGGATCCCAAGTGAAATCAGGCCAAGGCCAAGCGTGTGGTTCTGTTTGGAAAAAAGAAGGAGCAACAACCCAACCAGAATCATTCCCATCTTCGTTGTAAACTCTTACACGCCAATAATATTTTTTCTCACTGGTTCCGCGAAAAGTAATTTTATCAGGAGTTGATGAATCTCGGACTCCAATTATTTGATTATTCTTTATTCCGTCAGAATAGCCCAAGCTGCCTGAAAATGGAATCGTTCTGTCTATCTCTGGATTAGCAAATCCAGCATTATTGGCAACCTGAAAATTAAACTTTTCCTGATTAACTCCCCCACCATCTCTGTATGTCCATTCAAAATGAACATCACATACTCCTTTAGTATCTGTACAACAATCATGACCAATGATTTGCAAACCTTCTGCGGTTGGAGGAACTTCACAATCAGAGGGACAGGTAGCTCCAGTCTCGCCACAATTACAAACACCATCTGAACAATGACTGCAACTATTGCAATAATCAGAAGAACCTAATGCACAAGTTGAACCATCACATTTTAAATCATGGTCACATCTATTTTGGGGATCATTACAGGAATCTATAGTACAAGAATTAGCGTCTGTACAATCTCTTGCTAAAATAGAGTTACAAACTCCTCCTGAACAACCATCGCCAGTTGTACACCAGTTTCCATCATCGCATGAACTGCAACTGCTATGTACAGTTTGTGTGCCAGCGACTTTAGAACGACAGCTTCCACTTGAACAATAATAATCTAAAAATTCCCGATTCTGGCAAGAACATTCGTTGCCACCATTACAACAGGAATAAGACGAACCAACATTTACCCACTTATCAGTGCCACAACTTTTAGGGCTAGACCATTCTAAACAAGAATCGGCATTATAATTTCCGCAGATTTTATATCGTGAGATACCAGAGCATGTCGTTCTGCCAGCAGGAGAACATTGATTACTACAACTGGGTGTCGGT
>CAYRCT010000019.1:0-10285 GCA_964422845.1 uncultured Candidatus Saccharibacteria bacterium
ACTGACTTTTCTGCCTAAAGATTGATAGAAGATAAAATAAGGATAGGATGTCCTTTCGCCGGTAAACCCGATTTCGTCAAGCCGTTCTGTAACTATATCTCTGGTTTTGGGATTATCGCCAAAGGCATGAGTTTCAACAAATGGATTGTTATGCCCAGTACCCCAAGCCACGGCGTCAATAATTTCCTGGCTATCATCAAGTAAGGCAATACTTTTATTTTCAGTCAGATAAGCAGTGCTGAAAACATCAGCCCCGATAGAAGAGGGATAATCTTCTTCTTTGGAACTTGCCCACAAGAAATAGCTCTTGCCAGCAATATTGCTTCCTTCTGGGAAAACGCGAATTGAGGAATCTATCCCAGTTTGATTTCTTTTCCTCAGTCGCCAGCCACTAATATCTACGCTATCACTCAAAGGATTATAGAGCTCAATAAAATCTTGGAGTTTTGTTTCTCCCTCAATCTGAACCTCGCTAATTAAAATCTTTAGGGAAAGACTTGTCGTTTCTTCAGTGCCGCCAGTACTGCCATTTGTACTACCCGAGCTACCACCACCAGTCCCTCCACCACTAGAAGATTGTGTATAAATTCTCTTTTCTCCCTTTGAATTAGTGGGTGAAGGGGATTGGCTCAATCCAAAATCTTCAGAGTTATTTTCGGTATCTATGTTTTCTCTTCTTTCTATGCTTTCTCCTGTTTTCAACCCATTATCTAAAATTTTACCCTTTGTCTCAATCGCTAAAGCAGGAGGGGATTTGGTTGTTGAGCCCCAACCGACTTTATCTAAAATGTTGCCTTCTTTGTCGCTAATAATCACTCCGCTCACACTTGATAATTGACTAGAAAAACCAGCGTCTGATTCAAGTCTCGCGCCGTTAATGACTAATTCACCGCCAGTTAAAAGAAAATAACCGTGCGCTGGAATAGAATTATTTAACCAATCAAGTTTCTTTTTAGTAGATTTATTGCTTGAACTGACTAATTCTAATTGAAAATTATCATTATTAAGTAAAACAGCTGTATTGTTTGGGTTATAAAGTTCTATAAACTCATTTTTGCTATTATCTAAACCCACACAAATCTCATTTATTATAATCGCTGGAGAATTATTCTTTGATTCTTCTGCTTCTTCGGAACTATTTTCAGAAACATCTTCTGTCTCTTGCTCCTGATCCTGATCCTGTTGACTCTCGTCTTGGCTTTCTTCATCAATAAGTCCTTGCATTTTATCAATCTGGGCTTGTGCATCCTCTAATTTTTTAAGCAAAGCATTAAAATCTTCTTCTGTCCTTATGTTTTGCGCCTCTTGTTCTATTTGCTCATATTCTAAATCGCTTAAAAATTGCCTAAAAAGTTTAATCTGCTCTAAAATTTTCTTAATAAATTCTCCCAACCACTCTGCGTTATCTGGTTGCGATCCTGATAAAGGTTCTGGGAAATCGTCAAAAGAGGGCTGAACAATACTGGCTCCGAAAAGCCCAGAAAGTCCTCCACTGATTTTACCAAAAAAACCTTTGACTTTATCCCCCATCCGTTCAAAAAACCCCTTTTTATGAAAATCAAAATAAGGAACAAAATCGGAAAATTCTATCTCAATTCTGGGTTGATGGTCCCAAGAATAGCTGTGAGTAATCTCTTTTTTCCAATAACCACTTTGTTCTCTACTCATTTTGCCTTTAATGGACAAAATAAAACTAGGGATTTTCTTTCCTTTTGCCTGTTCTTTAGAGTAGTTCCAGCCAGTTCCTGTTAAAGCAGCTAACGATCCTCTAGAAGCAGGAGGAGCTATTGGATTAGCGGAATAAATCTTAATTACGACTTCTTTAGTGTCTGGCGAATAAATAACAATATATTGGAATCTGTTCTTTTCTTTCTTTCCAGTAAGCGTGTCATAAGAAAAATCTATATTACCAAAAGCAATTTTGGTTTGATTTTCTTCTAGCCATTGGCCCAAATATTCTAACGACTCCTTAACAGTCATTTTTTCAAACTCTGTTAATAAGGCAGAAATATCTTTCGTTAGAGCTAATTTCCCAATTAAAAAAGCCATTTTTACCGCCTCTTTTCCTAATTCTTTCGGTGCTTCTCTTAAAAAATAATCCATCATTTTGCCTCTAATCGCCTGCCTTGTAATAAGCACAATTGCCTCCTCTTCAGGGCTTGAAACAGAGACAACTGAATCCATCCATTTATTAGTAAGTGATTCAGGTAAAGAGCGGAGAATGCTTTTTACATCTGTCTCTGGCATTTGAATATATGCATCTATTTCTTCTTGAGTTAGCTCTTTCGCCTCAATATTAAAAGGAAATAAAAAAAGGAATATAAAAATCCCTAAAAAAACTAAAGAAATATTGAATGGGGAAAAATTTTTCATAAATATTCCCCCCGAAAATTATATTAAAAGATTGAAATCCCTTTTAAGAATTCTTCAAACAATTGAGAACATTCTCCCGTTTCTTCTGGCAAAAATCGTGTTTCAAAAATATATATTTTATCTCCTCTGGGAATCGCTATAGACACTGATCGTCCCCATTCCAAGTTCTCTAATACTGTTTTTAAAGCAGGATAACTGCTAATTTCTGTGCTTTCGTAACCTCCTGATATTTCTGCTGAAAATCTTTCGGGATCTTCAATTCTCCATCTTATTATGTCAGCTCTAACTTTATCATACTCAATCCAAGAACTAATTCCACATCCTTCAATTAAAAGTCCTGATTCATTAACTTCTACATCTGGAGACAAAATATTAATTATCCACTCGTCAATTCCAATTTCTTCTTTGTCTGCTGTCCAGTTGTCGGGAACCTTAAAACTTATTCCCGCAATTTTATTCTCCACAATTGTCCCTTCTGACGTTTCTTTTATTATATAATTCTCTGGCGGCTCAAATCTAACCCCTGGGAACGATTCTTCTGCTTGCTTGTTAAAATCCGACCATAAAAAAATGCCTGCAACAAGCATAACCAAAAGAGCGAGAATAATTAAAAAATAAAATTGTTTTTTCATAATATTAGAATAATACTGTTCTTCACACTTCCGCCGTGCATCCTTCGGGACGATTGATCCTCCGGGACGATTCACGAACTTATTACAACCATACACTTTATTAATCTATATGTCAACCCCTGTTGCTAATTTTCTCAATTTTATCTGTAAATAACTCTATTCCAAGAAATCCAGCTAACCTTAGCTGAATTTCTTGTGGCTCCCCATATGTGACGCGCTCAGAACCATTGATTGGGGGGAAATTAAGGAAAAATAAAACATTCTTCTAAATCTAAACGAAGAGTTAAGCTATCCTATGCTCGGTTAGGTAGTGATTATTCTCTTAACAGTATTATTAGATCATACATTCGAGGCATAGACTAATCCATATGACACCATAGCTTGACAAAACTTGTCGAATTTGCTAACATTTAGACGTGCCTATGAACCGTAAGGTTTATCTCGGCTAATGAATTCCATAAGCCGAAAGTAGGCACATCAAAAAAACTATCCTTCTTCCGAGATAGTTTTTTTGATTTTAGATACGATACTTTTATTTTTTTTCTTCATAACGCTGTAAAAAGTTATATTTCCTGATCCTCTTCGCCTCAGAATAACTCTGGTTAATGTTCTTTGTAGGCCAACTACCATTCTTAGTTCCCAGTACTCTACTTCTTTGTCTTCTTTTTTTATAAAAATCTTATTATATTTATATATTTCGTTCGCGTTTTTAATCACAGGTATTACTAACGGCAAAAGTCCTAACTTATACATCTGAACCTTTATCGGTCGCAGACTATTATTCGAATACCTGAGATGATAAAAACCCTTGGAATTAAAGATGACGTAATCTTTCAAGGCTGGGCAGTAAACTTTTCCAATCTTTTTATACCACCTTCTCCTCTTTTCTAATAACCTTCTATAACCTCTCATGATTAATCTTGCCCCATATTGAATTCTTATGTTGCATAAACTTATTTTAATCACCTTATTATAACCCAAAAACCCTTGTAAATAAAGGGTTATTATAAATTTGCTCCCCATATGGGACGCGTTCAGAACTATTGATTGAGGGAAGATTAGGGAAAAACTGAAAAATTTTCAGGAAAAATTTAATTTTGTATCTTAAATTTTTTCTTATAAACTTCTTCCAATATTTCCAACGATGCCTGGACTGAAGGATTTTTAGTATTTTTTAGTATTAATCGTTTGCCGAACTTACTAACCAAAGGATTCAAAAATTCATCGCCCCAAGAGGGCGTAAAAGTCACAACTCCATCAAAATCAACTATAACATTTTCATCCTTTCCAATATTTTCTAGAGATGAATCAAAGGCAGCAAAAGATTCCCTGCCAAATTGACGACCATTAAGAGTTGTGCCAAATTTTTTAAAAAATATAATCATCCTTTTCTATTAAAATTTAATTGAAACTAAACAGCCTCGTAGACAAATGTTTGATTTTCCAATTTTTAAATCAGGACTATTTTCTGCAATTCTAAGCTGAGCATCTCCTGTCTGAAAAAATAGGCTTATCTGATTGGCAGCAATAACATTTCTTACAAATTTCAACCCATTACCCCTATATTCCGGGGCGCGACCAGAAATAATTTCAGTAAAAGCAACTCTTAATGCATCTTGGTGTGTTGATAGTTCTGATTTTACTCTCTTTAGGGTTGTGAGTACTCCCTGGCCTCTATCTGCTAAGATAACCTCGCCTTTACTTAAATTATAGGCAAAAAATATACCTAGAGTATCGGGCCAATTGCCCAAATTATGATCAAAAGAATTATTGCCAATTTCGCCAGTAATGGCAGAGATCAGGGGATACATTTTTTTTAATCTTTGTATTTCCCCCAGGTCTCTCTCTAATCTTGATAAACGCGCCTGAAAAACAGAAATATCTTGGCAATAAAAAATTGAAGGCAATTTTATTTCTGATTCACTGACAACCCAACTCTTTGCTAAACTAAACAAATCTTTCGAGTTGCTCTTTATAAATTCATTAATATCATCTTTCCTATAGTACCTATTTCCTGTTTTCTTCTTACGAATAGGACGCAACTTATGAGAATTATCCCAACGACGGAGTGTCTGGATAGAGACTCCGAGCATTTCAGCTGCTTGACTGATTGTGAATAATTTTGATTCCATTTTCTTATAAATCTATACAAATTTGGTTCAAATCTATACATTTCTATTATATAGCCACCCAAAAACGCTGTCAAGCTCATGTGTCTACAAAAGAAAAACACGACAAGGGCAGTTTTTAAAACATCCTCGCACGGGACTCCCCTCTACTTCGCTCGGGGTAAACTTCTCGTCTTGCTGAAAATCTCAAATCAAAACTGCCCTAACGGGCAGTCTTAATTTCGGAACTTTGCCCGGGCGATAATGTTAAAACCTACTTCATGACCACAAAAGATTATTTTGAGCTCCCTATATGACTACCCTACACTACCAATCGTTATTTTTTAAAATTAACCAACAATAATCTTCACTATTCTGATTGTTTATTTTCCCTCGTTCTCCAGTATTAATTTGAGTAGAAAAACTGTATCTTGTTTAAGTTTGGATTTAGTCCAGGCCTTTTGTTTTTCATTTATCAATTCACCCGTTCCAGATAAAATTCCACGATCCGGGATATTCTCTACGAACTTAATACATTTTTTAATATAGCCGGCGAATTTCATTTTTGTTCTTTTTTCTACGATTTCTCTATTTATCTCCCAATTATTTTTTAAGAAAAAATGAACGTCAAAAACGTCGCGGTTGGCAGCCTTGGCACGTTCAGTCATGGCCACTATCTTATGGGCGAACATATCTTTACGTTTCATAACTAGCATAGAAATGCCGAGATAATTTTTAACTTCGTATTGCGAACCAAAATTTCTTTTATTAATTTCAATTTTAATATTTTGAGCTTCTTCATTGTAAGAAAGCAAGATAAATAATGTGTGCCTTTTATTTGCTTTCTCTTTAATCGTGCCATATTCTTTAACTATATTCTCCACCTTATCAAAAACTTCCTGTTCTTTAATCTCGTCAAGCAAATCAAAATTAAGGTCAACAGAAAAACGATCTAAGTCATAAAAAAGATATGCGGCCGTGCCACCTTTAAAACCCAAAAGAGGCCCAAGCGAACCATCCGTGTAAATATCCTTTAAAATTTTAATCAAAATGTTTTTATGAGTTGTTATATTTAATGTCATATGTTCTTTTGATAAGTTTTAACCTCTTTTTCCATTCTTTTATTTGAATAGATAGGCAAAATTTCCATTACTTTATTCCAATCAAGAACTGATAAATTATCAAAGTGATAATTTTTATTTAAATAAACTACGTCCAAGAAAGCCCTTTCGGGAATAGCAATGGAATAATTGTCTTTATGCTCTATGCCTGCATTATTGGTTAAAACTGATTCTTTAACTTTTCTGTAAGAATAAGTTTGCCCATCAGGGGTTATTTCTCTAGTCAAATATGAAGCTACAAAAATTTGGCCATAGCTTTGAAAAGTGACGCCAGCCCTGCCTAACACCGTTTCAAAACTAATATAAGAGGGAGTGTAAATTTTTGTGGCCAATTCATTTTTATTATAATTTTTATTTTTGGAATAAAAGCCTCTTCTTATAGAATATAATTTGCCTACTTTGATATAACGGTGTATTCTTGTTTTGACAAGTTTTGCATCAGGCTCTTCCCAAAGTAAAGCAATGTCCTTAATCGAAAAGACAGTATTCTTGGAGCTATAAATGCCTAAAATAAAAGTTTTTTTCATTTTTGTGAACTATTAGTTGTCTTTAATAACTACTTACAGTTTAAATTATAACAAATACGCTGTCAAACAGTAAAAATGATGACGATTGCTACTAACAATAAATATTATCATAAAATAAAAAATCGCTCAAAAAGCGATTTTTTAATGCCTCTCGGTCTCCCTAATATCTCACTATCCTACTCCGACGTTCGGACAATATTAAAATCCATTTTGTGATGAATTACTGAGGAATGGGACGATTTTCGAACTAAAACAGAAAAATACCTTATCTAATAATTACTTACCTGAGGCCCGATTAGACCAAATAAGAAAGAGTTTTTTCTTGAAACCTCCTCTTTCTTCTTTTTTTTGTATTTGTTTCTCTTCAACTAATTTAAAATCTATTCCTTCGTTTTTAGCTATGCTTTTTACTAATTCTAAAACATCAGCCAATTCTTTAACTACTCCATCTTTTTCAGCATCTACAACTTCCTGAGATTCTTCAATTAATTTCTTTTTTAATTCTTTCTTGAACTCATCTTCTTCCATCACTCTTAATTCATATTTGCCATCATTAGCTTCCATGATCTCGGGAATCTTATCTCTTATTAATTTGTTATGATAAAACTTTTCCATTGCTTTATATTAAAACAAAAAACCTCTTAAAGAAAGGGTTTCCAGGGATTTGCTCCGCAAGTAGGATTCGAACTTTTATATAAAAATAAATGAAGGTAGGCGGGGCCTACCTCCATAGAGGTACTATTTTAAGCTATCTACAATCGTTGCCTGTTGGTTCAAATGCCTGTTGAAGCACTCTTGCTTCTTGGCTCCGAAGGTCACAAATAACTCGGAATCTTTGAATGCCCGCACACTCATAATACTCAATAATGAGTGTTAGATATTGCTGTCCAAGCGGTAAACACTCCGGACATATGTTCTTAACAAGGAAATACTCTTCGTCGTAAAGAACAGGGTATCTAACGGGCGGTAGTTCTGTTACAAAGCCATGTAGTTTAAGCTCTTGAATGGCCTTGCCATTCAGAATTATCTGCTCTTCAGGCGCCTCGACTGCTAGAATCTGCGTTTTATAGGCTTTAGTGCCTACGGCTGCAGTTTGATTCCAAACTCGGAACCAATACTGGCAAAAGGGACATCCCGGAGCCTGCTTTTCTACTCTATCAAGATCAATCCGAAGCTCTGGATGCGTTACAGATATAACACACGCATCTTGATAAAGATTCGGACTAAAAGCTGGTGTAGCAAGCTCTGTTTGAGGCGTAGAAACTACAGGTTCGTAGAAACACATCGATATTGCCATTGTAGAGGCAACAATCGCCGCCGATAGCACAATCCAAAATATTCCTCTCATGTTATCCTCCTAAAAGATTGGGTTTTTGCCGTAGAACAGCCATTTTGGCTCTTACCCAACCCTTAAGAGAATTGTTTCATAGACCACCTCCGATGTCCAAAATCATAACATTAATGAATATATCTGTCAAGACATTGAGGTAATATATACACATATGGCTTTTTCGATGGTCTGAAATTTTGCAATAGACTCGGCCTATTAATAGATATAAGAATAAAAAAACCCGGGAGCAAGCTATGCTTTTCGCTCTCGGGTACTATTTCTTCAACATTAAAGAACGAAGAGAGTCATCTTTATTTAACTTTTCGATCGCTTTTTGTTCTATTTGACGAATTCTTTCTCTGCTTAGCCCAAATCCTACGCCTACCTGCTCAAGAGTTTGTTTCTCAAAACCAGTCAAGCCGAATCTAAAATTAATAATATCTTTTTCTCTTTCGTCCAAACAGTCCTCCATAGCTTGCCACAAAGCGTCTTTTATAAGCTCCGCTCTCGCCCGTTGATGTGGAGAAGGACTTTTCGGGTCTTCAATGATATCCAAAAGAGAAAACTCTTCTTGTCTGCCTGTTTTTCGATCTAAACTAAGCGCAGCGCCAATACTGCTAAGACGAGCTCTTTGGATCAGTTTTACTGTAACGCCGAGAATCTTTGCCAAATCTTCATCATTAGGATTTTTGCCATATTCATCCGCATATTCTTCTTCAGCTTTTCTAATTCCCCTTTTCAAAGCCATAATCCATTCTGGAACCCTTATTGTGGAAACATTTTTTCTAATAGCATTTGATATAGCCTGATAGATCCAAGGAGAAGCACAAGTGGAGAATCTAAATCCTTTTGTATAGTCAAATTTCTCCACAGCTTTAATAAGCCCCATGTTTCCGTATTGAATAAGGTCAAGAAAACTCAAAGCAACAGACGAACGAAATCTTTTCGCAATATGTACAACCAAACGCAGATTCGCCTTAATAAATTCATCTTTGGCTTTTTCATCTCCTCTTGCTATTTGTTGAGCTAATTCTATCTCCTGTTCCTCTGTTAATAAAGGAAACTTGCCTATTTCTCTTAGATAATCGGTGAAAGCCTCTCTTTCTTCCATTTTTTCACCTCCTTTTGGAAAGAACAATCTTAAGATGTTCTACTTTATTTTTTGTCTTTTGTCAACAAATAAGTAGATATTAAGACTGATTATAAAAATATAATTTTTGAAAATAAAGGGGATCACAGCGAACCATGACCCCTTTGCGAAACCATCCAACTGAGACGGTTAAGCATCTTGTTGGGGCAAATCAGAAAAATCCTGACTCGCCCTTATTTCCGAATTAGCAAAACCTCTCTGCCGAAGGATCGAACCCCGTTTAGCAATACTGGGTTGCCTGTTAACTCAGCAGTGGAAATGGGTATCCAGAAGGTTGTCCAAATCCCATGGTTGACTGCTGATTCCTTGAGCCAATAGTAGTCGGAGAACATATTGGTCGCCCTGTCAGTGAGATGGCGCGAACCCATGCTCTGCTCGAGGAGTACTAATACCGTTGTCGAAGCGAAGGGCTGAAGGTCTTCTAATCCGAGAAGGATGTTCGTCAGCACATATTCGCTTGAGTCCAATAGACCATTATTCTTAGCGACGTCCATCGCCTGAATGTCGCTGGTAGAAAACGCCCGATCCATATTGAGCTGCGTGAAAGACTCTTGAACATTGATGGGTCCTGCTCGCGATTGGAATGCTGGCACTATTGATATGGAAACCCCCCACGAGGAGCCGGACAGGCTAAACGCAAAGAGAACCATCAACAACACCAGAAACAACATTATGGCTCGTTTCATAACGAACCTCCTTTTTTTTAACTGAAAAACCGAGACCTCTTATCAATTATCTCTTCTTCAATAAACACCTCCTTTGATTGTTTCGGAAACTAATTGGAAACGTGCTTTCTCTTCATCGTTTTTTTATCACCTCCCTACAAGGAATATACTGGCTTCGTTTAGAAATCCAGACAAAAGAACTAAAAAAATATTAAATTCTTTTGTCTAGATTAAAAACTAAAAATTATAAAAATAACTATTTCTTAGTTTATTTTTACTCCTTGGCTTGCTATTGTCAATCCCTTGGCAGTATTAAAAACAATTTTGTTGTCTTTTAGTTCTAAAACTACCCTCTCTCCCTTTTTAATTTCGCCAATAA
>CAYRCT010000020.1:0-10119 GCA_964422845.1 uncultured Candidatus Saccharibacteria bacterium
CACCAGAAGAAATTCAAAAGAATATGGAAAAAGCAGTAGGGGAGCAATTAGCAAAGATATTTCCACCAGGTCTTTTCCTAAAATTATTAAATCTTATTAGTTGGTCTATTTTTGCTTGGATTCTTATTCTGGGTGGTGGTAAAATAGCTTTTTTGGGAATAAAAATGTTAAAATAGTTTGACTAAACAAGATATTTAAGGTACAATAAAATCGCTGCACATTAAAAACAAAACAAAAAATCTCCAAAAGGAGAGACCATGAATGTAACAGAGAATGTAACAGAATACAATCTTAAGATAACAGAACGGGGGACAGAAAAGGTGGAAATTGAGATTGGCAAGGGCGATTTTCCATTAACGCATTTTGTGTTTAAAGATACGGGAACAGAAGGGGTACAAATATCCACGAAAGAAAAGAATGGACAATCTGTTCCTCCTGACGTTATTGAACAGGCGAGGAAGCTTGCTATTGATGTAATGTTAAGAGAAAGGTTTGGGGGGTAAGATGGAAGATCTAATTAGTGGATTGATACATGTGGTAGACGTGCCAGTTTCTAGTACCGAAATAAGAGTATACATAATCTTCGAAAGAGAGGCTACAGATAATCGTCCTCCCGTTACTCTTGTTTTCGAGAAGAAAAGGGGAGGAAAAGCTAAACACATAAGTAGTCGTACTGAATCCGAAAAGGCAAAACGTGGGGACACATATATTCGCCCTAAATATTACGACAAGATAGTAGAGCAAGCCATGGCAATCATCCGAGAGAAAGAAAGGGATTTTTGGGAAAAAGATACTAACACGGATTAATCAGGGCTCTTCGAAAGGATATAAAAAAGGAGGCAAAGATGTTAGAATTTAAAGCTGGAAGAGTCCAAGTAAAGGGCGAAACAGCGAGAATTAAAATAACGGTTTATAGGGGGATCCTTCCGCAGGGTGTTCCCGCGCCAACGATATTAATTTTCGAAAAATCTGGTAGTGGTAAAGTTCGATGTGTAGGAAAAAGAATAAGAACAAAGAACCCAGTTTTCAACGATCCAGGTCTCACAGAATTCGAGATGCACCTGGCTCAAAATTGGGCCGGAGCAGAAATAATAAAGTGTAGAGAAATACCCAATATGAGAACATAGAAAACTCAACCGAGGCTCTTCTAACGAAGAGTCCTTTTTTTGTTTTTTGAGCAAAATATGATAAGATGATTGAATTATTAATTAGTAAAAATCATGGACTATTTAATTATTCTAATTGCTGGGTTTGGAGGGGGTCTTGTCAGGGGTTTGGTTGGCTATATTAAACATCAATATTCTTACAAAAACGTGGGTTTTAATACCCCTTATTTTTTTACAATGATGTTTCTTTCTGGAATCGTTGGACTTTTATCAGCTGTAGCTATAAAGGAATTGGGTCAAGAAATTATTACTATTGGATTTTCTTCAACAGTTGCTTTCGTGGCAGGATATGCTGGAGGAGATTTCTTAGAAAACGTATATAAAATAATTATTAAAAAACCGGAGGAGAAATGAATATAGAGGCGTTTAAGATGCAAAATGGCTACGAAACAGAGGGTTTTTGGCTGCCAAGAGTAACCACTATAACTAGTATTATTTCTAAGCCAGCTTTTTTTAGATATTATGCTCAACATAGTAATTTTATGTCTGCTCAAAACGCTTTAAATAATTCTGCTAGCTGGGGAACTGCTGTGCACAAAGCTGTAGAAATGCTTTTAAAGAATAAAAAACATCGACCAGATGAAAAAATTTTAGATTCAGTTGGTGCGTTTCGAGATTGGCAGGGCCAGAATAAAGTAAAGATTCTTGACCCTGAAAACGATGTAGAAAGAACCATTTTTGATTTAGATAATTTTTATGCTGGCACTTTGGATATTTTAGCCGAGATTAATGGAGTTTTTGGAATTTTAGATATTAAAACAGGAAGCGGAATATGGGACGAATATGGATTGCAATTAGCCGCCTACATGAATGCCTATAATAAAAATGCTCCTGCCAAACGACGGGCTAAAACTCGTTGGATATTGCGTCTGGATCAATTTGAAAAGTGTACTATCTGTGGAGCAAAAAAAAGAATAAAAAGTGGCAAACCAAAAATCACTGGAGGAAAAAGAGGTTGCCTTCATCAGTTTTCTCAAACCAAAGGAGCTTTTCAATTTAAGGAATTAGATGGTTTCAAAGAAGACTTGCAAGGATTTCTAAGCGCCAAAAAACTTTGGGAGTGGTCTAATAGAAATATTCTAAAAGAAATAAAGAATTATCCTGAAAATAAAAAAACAAAAGCGTTATTTTAAACATGGAAAGAAAAGAGGCTTTAAATTTACTTAAAGAAAACTTATCTAATGTTAATTTGCAGAAGCATTGTTTTGCCGTTGAGGCAATAATGCGGGCCTTGGCAGAGAGATTTGATGAGAACGCAGACGAATGGGCCATAGCTGGATTGTTGCATGATATTGATTATGAAAGTACAAAAGACAATATACAAGCTCATTCTTTAATTGGCGCAGAGATGTTAAAAAAAGCAGGATTGAAGGACGAAATAATTGAAGCAGTAAAAACTCACAACGAGGCACACGGTATAAAGCCAGAATCATTAATGGCTAAAGCTTTGTTTGTGGCTGATCCAACGAGCGGATTAATCGTAGCGTCTACATTAGTACTACCGTCTAAAGAAATTAAAGATTTAACTGTTGAGAATATTTTACACCGATTTAAGGAAAAATCTTTCGCTCGCGGAGCAAATAGAGAAATTATTAATAAATGCAAAGAACTACTTGGACTATCGCTGGAAGAGTTTATTGAAATTGCCCTGATTGCGATGAAGAAAATTAGCAGGGAATTAGGATTATAGTTTCAATAAAAATATTTAAATGTTCAGTTGTTAAATTGTTAATATGAATTTTATTGGCGATTTCCATATTCATTCTAAATATTCCAGAGCCACTTCTCCGACTGGAGACTTAAGACATCTTGCTGAATCAGCCAAAATTAAAGGCATTCAGGTAGTCGGCACCGGTGATTTTACTCATCCTCAATGGCAAAAAGAAATTAAAACAGAATTAGAGCCTGCTGAACAGGGTCTTTTTAAGTTTAAAAATACAAAAGAGAAAATTCGTTTTATTTTAACTTCAGAAATCAGTTGTATTTATTCTAAAGGAGGAAAAGTGAGAAAGGTTCATATTGTTATTTTTGCGCCATCAATGGATGCTGTAGAAAAAATTAGCAAAAAACTTTCTATAATTGGAAATTTAAAATCTGACGGCCGACCGATCCTTGGATTAGATGCTAAAGAATTATTAAAGATTGTTTTAGATTCTGATAAAGATTGTTTTTTTGTTCCCGCTCACATACTCACGCCTTGGTTTTCTGTCTTTGGTTCAAAATCAGGATTTGATTCTTTGGAAGAGTGTTTTGAAGATTTTACAAAATATATTTTTGCATTAGAAACGGGACTCTCGGCAGATCCTGCTATGATTTGGAGAATTCCTGATGGAAGAAGATTAACTTTAATCTCAAATAGCGATGCGCACTCACCGAGCAAGCTTGGCAGAGAGGCAAATGTTTTTGACACCGACCTAAATTATGACTCTATAATTAGCGCTATAAAAGAAAAAAACAAGACAAAGTTTTTATACACAATTGAATTTTTTCCGCAAGAGGGGAAATATCATTATGATGGCCATAGAAATTGCGATATAGTTTTGTCTCCAGAAGAATCGGCAAAATACAATAATGTTTGTCCCGTTTGTGCAAAGCCGTTAACCTTGGGCGTGGCGAACAGAATTAGACAATTAGCAGATAAGGATGTGGGATTTACTCCTAAGGACGCGATCCCTTTTAAGAGCTTGGTTCCATTAAAAGAAATTATTGCTGAAGTTTTTAGCTGCGGTCCAGCAACTAAAAAAGTAGAAAAAGAATATCAAAAATTAATTCAAACATTTGAAAATGAATTTAATATTTTATTAAATGTTTCAAAAGAGAATTTAGAATCTGTTATTTTGTCAGAAATTGCAGAAGGCATAATTCGCGTTCGAGAAGGTAATGTGATCATTGAGCCGGGTTACGATGGAGTTTATGGAAAAGTAAAGATTTTTTCTCAAGAAGAAAAGAAAAATATTATTAGACAAAAGATACTGTTTTAACATTGACGCAGTGCCTCAAAAGTTATAAATTAAACTAATATGGTAAAGAAAAAAAATATTTCTAAAAAGAAAGTCAATACCAAGAAAAAAATAGTTAAGTTAACGAAAAAGAAAATGCCGATTAAAGAGATGACATCTTTAAAGTCGCAAAAAGAAATTTATCAACCGAAGATTGGAGTTATTGGAATTGGCGGAGGTGGGGGCTCTATTGTTGGAGAAATAGCCAGAAGTATTAGTAAAAAAAGAATCCCTCATTCAAATAGGGTAAAATTTATAATAGCCAACGTAGATAATCAGGCGATTAAAGCGGCTCCTAAACAAGCAGGAGTTTTTTATTTTGGTCAAAAAACAACTCATGGTTTGGGTTGCGGAATGAGTGTTGCATTAGGAGAAAGTTCAGCCATTCTAGAGAAAAAAAGAATTAAAACATTATTAAAAAAATACGATTTTTGTATTTTAATCACCTGTCTTGGGGGTGGAGCTGGGTCAGGCGCTGCGCCGATTTTTGCAGAAGTTAGTAAAAATTTAGGGATTTTAACAATGGGTATTTGTACTCTTCCTTTTGTTTTTGAAGGCAAGGAAAGATCTAAGATTGCTAAAGAATCATTAAAAAAAATAAAAAACAATCTTAATGCTTTTATGATTGTCCCTAATCATAGAATATTCAGAATCATTAACGAGAAAACTCCGATTCAAAAGTCTCTATCTGCTATGAATAATATTTTAGTAGAAAGCATAGAAGGTTTTATTGAAACACTTTATTCTCCCGGGTTAATCAATCTTGATTTTTCTGATTTTCGGGCGATATTAAATCAGGAAGGCGGCCTAGCTTATCTTTACAGCCAAGAATTTAGTGGTCTCGATAGAGCAGAAAAAACTGTTGAGTCGGTTCTTAAAAATCCTTTGATTGATTATGATATTGCTGGGGTAGAAAGAATGCTTTTCAATATCGCTGGATCCAAAGATATGAAAATGAGAGAGATTGAGACTATCAGCAAGACAATATCTGACTTTAATCCCGATGCAAAAATTATTTTTGGAGTTTCACAAGAGAATCAGCGCAAGAATAAAATTAAGATTACCTTATTAGCAGTTGGCTGCGAGTCAAACGAAGAACGGAGAGCAAAAATTATGAGAGAGAAAAAGATTGAAAAAGAAAAGGAAAAGACAAAAATTGAAGAAGAAGCTAGAATTAAGCTAGAGATAAGAAAAAAGAAGAGACGGGAAAAAAGAGAGGCAGAGATTATTGAAGAGAAAAGAAAGGAAAGGTTAAAAGAGATAGAAGCAAAGAAGATAGAAAGAGAAAAAGCCCGGGAAAAAGCAATAGAGAAAGAAGAAATAGAGAAAAAAGCAATAGAGAAAGAAGCAAAAATAGAGCAAGAGAAAAAGAAAATCATAAAAAAGAAACCAAAGGTTATAAATAAAACGACTGTTCGGCATAATGCTCTTGATTTACACAAACAAGCCGAAGAAGACGAGAAAAAGATGCTTGAGGAAGAAAGTAAATGGGATGTTCCTGCGTTTTTAAGAGGAAACAATAATGAATAATATGGAAATTGAAGTTAAAAAAGTTATTTTACCTATTGCTGGTTTGGGAACTCGCTTTTTGCCGCTTTCCAAAATAATAGCAAAAGAAGTTTGGCCATTGGTTGATAAGCCGATTATCCAAAAACTTGTTGAAGAGGCGAGGGATTCTGGTATAAAACAAATAGTTTTTGTTACTAATGCCAAGAAAAGCGGAATTTTGGATTATTTTAAGGCAGACTTGTCTTTAAAAAAGATTCTTCAGCAAAGAAAAAAACAAGATATTTTGCAAGAATTAGAAACTCTAGAAAACCTTGACAAGGAAATGAGTTTCTCCTCGGTAATTCAAGCCAAGCAACTCGGAGACGGTCACGCTGTTTTGCAAGCCCTGTCTAAAGTAAAGAAGGAACCCGTAGGCGTGCTCTTCGGTGATGACATTGTTGATTCTAAAACTCCTTGTTTAGAGCAGCTAACCAATATCTACAAAACCTGTCAGAAGCCAGTTATTGCTCTTTGTCGTCTTCCAAAAGAAAGATTGTCTGCTTACGGAGTGGTTAAAGTAGAAAAAATTGCTAATAGAGTTTATAAAATAAAAAAGATAGTAGAGAAACCAGCACCAGGAGAAGAACCGTCTGATTTGGCAATAGTTGGAAAGTATATTTTAACTCCAGATGTTTTTGATTATTTAAAGAATGCGAAGCCGAATACTAAGGGAGAAATTATTCTAGCAGAGACATTCGATAAAATGTTGGAAGCCGGCAAAACTATCTACGGTTACGAATTTGAAGGAAAATGGTTAGAGTGTGGTACAAAACTTGAGTGGTTAAAAACTCACCTTTATTTTTCTCTTAAAGATGATCGTTTCAAAGAAGATCTCAAAAGTTTTATAAAAGAAAATAATTTACTTTAATATGACTGATATTTACGATTTAATCATTATCGGCGGAGGACCAGCAGGGATAACTGCTGGGATTTATGCTGCTAGAAAAAAATTAAAAACATTAATAATATCTAAAGATTTTCAAGGTCAAGTAAAATTTGCAGTTTCAGTAGAAAATTATCCTGGTCTTCAGAACACTACAGGGATAGAACTCGCTAAAAAATTTGAGGAACATTTGAAAGAACAAGAGATAGAAATTATAAATGGCGAGGCAGTGAAGATAAAAAAAGAAAATCAATTTTTTGAAATTATTACGAATAAAGAAAAAAGATATATATCATTTTCAATTATTATTGCCTCTGGAGCTGATCCGCGACCACTAGAGGTTGAAGGAGAAAAAGAATTTATTGGTAGGGGAGTAACTTATTGTACAACCTGTGATGCTCCTTTGTTCAAAAATAAAACAGTTGTTGTTATTGGAGGAGGAAATTCTGGCGTTACCGCAGCGATTGAACTTACCAATTATGCAAACAAGGTTTATTTAATGGAATTTATGCCCGAATTAGCTGCTGACGAATTAGAGCAAGAAAAAGCAAAAAGTAATGAAAAAATAACTATTTTAACTTCATGTGCACTTAAAAAAATTGAAGGGAATAATTTTGTAGAAAGAATTATTTATGAAGACCTCAAAAGTAAAGAAAAAAAGACCTTAAAAGTAGATGGGGTGTTTGTTTCTGTTGGTACCCAGCCAGCAACATCTTTCATAAAAGAACTAGTAGATTTTAATGAGAAAGATGAAATTATTGTTGACCCAAAGACTTGTGAAACAAAAAGCGCTGGACTTTTTGCTGCCGGCGATGTAACGGATGTGATGTTTAATCAAATTGTAATTGCCGCAGGAGAAGGTGCTAAAGCCGCACTTTGTGTTTACGATTATCTTAAAAAAAATAAACAATAAAACTGTTTAAATGGCTCAAGAAATAAAATCAATTGAAGCGAAGGAGATTAAGGATTCACGCGGAAAACCGACCATAGAAGTTGAGGCAAAGACAGAGGATTTTTCTGTTAAAGCAGGAGTGCCTTCTGGCGCTTCAACGGGAAAGCTGGAGGCAAGAGTGATAGATACGGTTCAAGCAATTAAGAATGTCAATGAAATTATTGGACCTCAACTGATCAATAAAAATCCTTGTGAACAGAAAAAAATCGATGATTTTTTAATTAAATTAGATGGAACAGAAGACAAATCCAATTTAGGAGCAAATGCAATTCTTGGTATTTCCATGGCTATTGCCAAACTTGGTGCCCAATCTAAGAATTTATCGTTATGGAAGCATATCAATGAGATATCCAAATCTAAGCCATCTGTTCCATTTGCTTGTTTTAACATTATTAATGGTGGCGCTCACGCTGAAAATGATTTAGATATTCAAGAGTTTATGATTGTTCCGCAAAATCAAACTTTTACTGAAAATTTTCAAATTGCTAAAAATATTTATCAATCTCTTAGAAATACTTTAAAAGATAAATTTAGAGAAATTGAAATAGGGGATGAGGGCGGTTTTGCTCCATTGATTTTTTCTACGGAAGAGGCATTAGATTTAATCACTAGAGCGATTGAGCGAATAGACGTAGGTTCGAAAATTGTAAAAATTATTCTGGATTGCGCTGCTTCACAATTTGAAAAACATGGCAAATATCAAATAGATAATTTTAGTTTCTCAAAAGAAGAGTTGCTTAATTTTTATTCTAATTTGATTTCTCAATATCCGATAATTGGCCTAGAAGATCCCTTTGAAGAAAACGATTGGCCAGGATTCCAATTAATACAAAAAGAGCTAGGAGATAAAATTACTATTATAGGAGACGATTTATTGGTGACAAATCCTAAAAGAATCCAAGAAGCGGCAGAAAAAAAAGCTTGTAACGGAACAATTATAAAAGTTAATCAAATTGGAACTGTTAGTGAGGCGATAGATGCGGTTAAATTAGCTAAATCGTTCAGCTGGAAAATCATGGTTTCTCATCGTTCTGGCGAAACACTTGATGATTTTATTGCTGATTTTGCAGTTGGAGTTGGTGCTGATTTTATTAAATCCGGAGCGCCTGCAACGCCCTTCCGCCTCGCCAAATACAACCGTCTCTTAGAAATAGAGCAAGAGATAGTCGATAATAAAATTTGACATCTAATAAGTGATTTATTAGAATAAAAACGTATGGCGACTTCAACTAAAAATTTAATCCTCTCAAAACAAGCCATCCAAGAAGGGGTGGTGATTTTACCGTTAAAGGAATATGAAAAAATGTGGAAGAAAATGAGAAAGTTAGTAGAAGAGAAAAAGAATTCAGTAGAAGAAGCCAGAGTTTTAGAGATTATTACAGAGGGAGAGAGGGAGTATCGAGGGGGAAAAACGATAAAAGCACCGTCTTTAAAGAAGGCAGTCAAAATTTATCAATCAGAAAAATAATGGAGATT
This sequence comes from uncultured Candidatus Saccharibacteria bacterium, assembly GCA_964422845.1. Taxonomy (GTDB): domain Bacteria; phylum Patescibacteriota; class Minisyncoccia; order Minisyncoccales; family PEYH01; genus JAYENY01. Next base: position 9,025 of record CAYRCT010000020.1, read on the forward strand.
GAATATTCAAGAGGATTCTTAAAATCTCTTGAAAAATTGCCAAAGATTATTCAAGAGAAAGCTCAAAGAAAAGACAATATCTTTCGAGAAAACATATCTCATTTCTCACTAAGAACTCATAAACTCAAGGGAAAATTAAAAAATTATTACTCTTACTCGGTAGATAAAAATCATCGAGTTCTTTTTAGATTCGAGAATAAAAATAAAGTGATTTATTTTGATATTGGTACTCACAATATTTATAAATAAAAAGTTGTAGAATATGTATAAATTAATTTTACTCCGTCATGGAGAAAGCATCTGGAATAAAGAAAATCGATTCACAGGATGGACTGATGTTGGGTTAACTAAAAAAGGAGAAAAAGAAGCGATTGAAGCAGGAAAACTTCTTAAAAAAGAGGGATATGTCTTTGATATTGCTTTTACTTCAGTTTTAAAAAAGGCAACCATAACATTAGATTTGGTTTTAGAAGAAATGCATTTAACGAATATTGCTATTAAAAAATCATGGCGTTTGAATGAGAGGCACTATGGCGCTTTGCAAGGATTAAATAAGGCAGAAACAGCCAAAAAATATGGAGAAGAACAGGTCTATTTGTGGAGAAGAAGCTATGATGTTCGTCCTCCAGCGTTAACAGAAAGAGATGACCGTTATCCCGGGAAAGATCCTCTTTATAAGAATTTAAAAAAAGAAGAAATTCCTCTGACAGAATCGCTTAAAGATACAGAAAAGAGAGTTTTGTATTATTGGCGCGAGGAGATAGCCCCAGCAATAAAATCGGGGAAAAAAGTTTTAATCACAGCTCACGGAAATAGTTTGCGAGCATTAATAAAGCATCTTGATAATATTTCAATAGAAGAAATCCCTAAATTAAACATTCCTACTGGTATACCTCTAATTTATGAACTTGACGAAAATCTCAAACCAATAAAGCATTATTATTTAGGAGATACAGAGAAGATAAAAGAAGCAGCGGAAAAAGTTGCAAATCAAGCAAGGGTTTCTCAAAATTAAAAATTGTGCTAATGTGAAATATCTCCTGCTTCAAGTTTATTGATTAAATTATTTATTTTCTATGAAAATTCAGTTTTTTG
>CAYRCT010000021.1:0-8854 GCA_964422845.1 uncultured Candidatus Saccharibacteria bacterium
TCTTCTTTTCAATCGTTCTTCCTGTATATTCTTTAGTTTCAGGATTCCACTCTTCTAGAATCAATGTATCTTCTTCCTTAATATCAAAATCAGCTAATCGCAGCTCAAATCTCTTCTTTCCAGAAGATATTAATTCAAAATACTTTGGCCAAATTTTCTTTTTAATTATTGCCATAAGTTTTAATTTTAATTCAAAAAATTTTAATTCTCAAATAACACAAAACTTACATCTGACAAAGCTTTAATTTTATGATATGTCTTGGCCGGAATCTCTATTCTAGCCGGAGCATCAGCTGTCCACGTCTTATCCTCTATAGTAATTTCTGCAGAACCAGTAATAAGATAAATTATTTCTGCTTTGTTTTTAGAATTATCCCCCGAAATTGTATCTTTATTTCTATAATAAATCTTAAAATTATCAGTTTGATAAACTTTACCACTTTCGTTGTCTTTGATTAATGCAATTTTCATATTATATATTAAGCTTCAAATATTCTCCCTCGCTTATTATCTCTATTTTATCATCCACGACCTTAATGGCAGTTTGGTTATCAATGGCATAGAGCGGTTCTGACAATTCTTTGGCTAATTCCTCTAAAATATCTTTTCTAAGTTTTGGAAAATCGGGTGAATTAAAATGAGGACGAATATGGAAATTCACAAAACCTAGTCCCGGTTCATCCTTGTCTGGCACATATCCTTCTGGATAATAGAATCTTTCTGAATCACTGACAGACAGTTTATGACTAGCAACTATGCTTCCAGCGCTAATGCCTACATATATTTTTTCCTTTAACATTTCTGGCAACATTTCAGCAAGACCAGATTTGTTTAGCCAATACATCAAATGAAATGTGTTGCCACCTCCAAATAGTAAAATATCTGCGTTTTTTAGCTTTTCTTCCCAAATATCTTTAGGTATTGCTGAAATATCTACAATATCAATAGAAGCAAATCCTAGATTTTTACAATTAGATAAATCATCTATTAACCATCCCTTGTCTCCTTTTCCTACATCGGCCGCAGTAGGGATAAAGGCAAGATTTAGCTGATCCAATGACCTTCCAGTTAAATCTAATAAAGCTTTTTTGATAGAGTCATTTGTAAAACCGGCAGATGTGAGAAGTAATTTCATATTATTAAAATTATTTAAAATTTTTAATTTCTAAATCCAGATTAGATAATTTTTTCTATTTTAAAACACATTGTTTAAATAATCTCTAACTTTCTCAAAAATCTTAATGTGCCCCGACGTATTGGGATGTAATCCATCATCATAAAGATCTTCTTTCTTTATTAAACCAGTCAATTTTATAATCGGCACATCTTTCTTATTACAAAAACTTTCTATAATCTTTTCATATTGGCAAATATATTTTGTTCTAAAAGATTCATCTAAGTTCCAAGGAATCGGATCTGTTTTTGTTTCGTCAATATCAGTTAATCCCACAAAGATTATTTTATCTGTTTGTTTTTGAGCTATTTGCAACAACTTAATTAAATTGCTTCTGAATTTATCCACCGGTATCCTGTTATTAGATTCGGAATGAACAAATTGAGAATCCCTAATTCCAATTGCAAATATTATAATATCTGGAACTCGTGCTTTTATTTCTACTTCTAATCTTTTCAATAATCTACCTGTATGGTCTCCAGAAATTCCAAGATTATAAACTTGGACATCTTTGTCTGATGCTACATAATAATTCTTTAATCTATCGGCCCATCCCCCACCCTCGGATTCATAAGATCCCCAAGCAATACTATCTCCAAAAATACAAATTCTACTCATAATTTTACTTTTTTAAATAATTCTTTTAACCAATCCCCTCTTAATGGTAAATTATCTAAATCAGTTATTTTAATCCACTTGCAATCCAAGAGATCTTTTTTATCAAAATCTAGATCACCTCCTACTATTTTCCCTACAAAAAAGTGTAATTCTATTAACTTATCATTATCTCTTTCTCCTCCCCTATAATTAACTTCTTCTATGGTCCACGGCGCTATTTCATCAATAATTTCTGTATCATAATCTGTTTCTTCTTTAGTTTCTCTCTCTGCGGCTATTCTCGGCGTTTCTCCTGTGTCAACATGGCCCATGGGGACAGACCAAAGTTCCCAGGCCTGGCCTTTTTCTTGCACTATTAGTACCTTGTCGTCTTGTTGGATATAAACGTCTGCAACTTTAATCTTTTCCATTGGTTTATCATACCAAAAAACCGCCCTTTTAGTGATTTTTTATTCTATAAATTTTAATTCTCAATTAATTTTTCGAATCGTTATAGTGCCAAGTACTTTCTATTTTCTTTTAACCACTTCTCTCTTTGTTTATAATCAGGCATAACGGTTTTTACTTTATTCCAAAATTTCCACGAATGGTTTTTTTCATGGATGTGCGCTAATTCGTGAACTACCACATAATCAATCACATTGAGTGGAGCCATGATAAGTCTCCAAGTAAAATTTAACGATCCACTTGGACCACAAGATCCCCAACGACTCTGCGCATTATTTATCTTAATACTTTTATATCTCCATCCAGTATCTTTACTATACCAATCCGCGCGTTCTGTAATTTTTTCCAACGCTCTTTTCATATACCATTCAACCATTCTTTCTCGTGGCTCATTTAGATATTTTTTTGGCAAAAATAAATAATCAGAAAGCTTTATTTCATCACAATCTTGAATTTTAAGCTTATAGGTTTTTCCCAAAAATAAAAATCCTTCGCCGTTCACGAATTCCCTTTTTCTGACAGCGGCACAGTCTTTATTAACGACTTGTTTCTTTTCCTTAATCCAAGATCTTTTTTTAAATACCAATGCTTCAATATATTCCAAAGTTGTTTCAAAGGGCGCTCGAACGACCAAAGTCGCATCACTTTCCACGACTAAGGCAATAGTTTTCCTCTTTGATCGAATTATTTTGTCTATTTTGATTTCCTCCATATTTTAACGATAAAGATGATGGACTAGCTTAAGTTAGTTGGCCGTCTCGAGCTCGAACCGAAAAAATGAATTCAATTACACCAATATTATACTATTTTTCTATTGACGAGTCTCGTGCTTAAGTTTTTAAAGTCTTTTTTATCTTTATTAATTTATTTATAATTATCAGTGGTTAAATATTTTTTGTCTAAACAATTTATAAAAGAAGATACATTTATATCTATTGTGTTTATAAAATATATTCTTTTCTTTGCTCTTGTTAGAGAAACTAACATTTGATAAACCTCACTATCTTTGGGCGGATTTTTGATAGGAAATTTTCCTTGATCAAATCCAATAACAAAAACTACATCTGCTCCTAATCCTTTTGATTTAAGAATATTACATACTCTTATTTTTATATTTGATAGAGGTCTTCGTAATATTGTATTTTTTTCTTTTAATTCTTCGATTAATAAAGTTCTCCTTATTTCTTTATTTGTTAAACGAAGTTTTTCAATACTATATTCTAATTTATTTATATTATCATTTGTAATATTTTTAATTTTTGAAGGAGAACCATTAATAATCGAGTCTAATGTTATTGAATTTTTAATGTGTATTTTTTTCACATCTTCATCTACTGGATTTCCTAATATTCTCCATCCTAACAAAGATTCTTTGTCTTTCTTTAAAAATTTATAGGCATCAATAATTTCTTTTCTAAAAGATATTTTATTATCTTCTTTTTCATATTCTGTATTATGGAAACCATTATTAATTAATTGTCTTGCTATAGCTTTTAGGGTTTTTCCACATGTTCGTGCTTCTCCGATAACTAATACTTCTTCAATCTTCTGATTTTTAATAAGGTCTTCTAGTTCCTTTTTTATTCTATATGCAATCATTCCAGGTGGATAATTTTTAATTAAATATATTTCTGAGTTGTTTTTGGAATCTTCTTCTTTACTTGGCGGATAATAAATATATTCTTTTCTGATTCTTTTTTTTGTTGGATTATTAAGATCAAATTTATCTACAATTGTGTGAAAATATTTAATAATAACTTCTGTGCAACGAGAACAAAAACGAAGTGTATGACTTTCAAATTTAGTATTTGATTTTTCATATTTCTTTCTGATATGAGAAGGTGAAGACCCCTTAAAAAGATACAAAGCTTGATCGTCATCTCCAACAATAACCATTTCATTTTCTTTAGAAAGAATGTCAATAAATTTTGACTCTATTTCATTAAAATCTTGAAACTCATCCACGAGAATTAAATCAAATCTAGGAATTCTATCGGGATATTTATGACATATACCATTAGCATAAAAGATGACATCATCTTTTCCTATAGTTTTATAATGTTTTTGTTTCTCTTTATAATTTTTATCTCCTATTTTAAAACTATCAATTCCTTCTTTCTTTAAATCTTCTTTAATTATTTTATATATATCTGGATAGTATTGCCATCCCTTTAATGAATTTAAAACAAATTCCCTAGCAAATCCATGCATAGTCATGGTTTTAGCAAGGCCGCAAAGATCATCTGCAAGAGCATCTCCTAATTTTCCGACAAATGTAATTGCAAGAAAATTCTTTTTCCCTTCTTCTTTCTTTTTTCCAATTAATTCTTTAAAAAGAAAAGTTTTACCAGTCCCTGGACCAGCTACAATAACTTTATGTAGACGTTTTGATTCTTTTATTTTTTCTACATCAATTTTTCTTTCTTCGGCATAATTCATGTAAAATTATTTATTATTTTTAAAAAAGTCTTTCAATGTATCTCGAGCTAGCACGAAATGACTGGCCAATTCGAGCTAGAACCATCTTTATCTCAAGCCCAGCAAGGTCTTTTTAGTATATTTTTATTATTATATAACGACGGGTCTCGAGCAAGCTATAGATGGGGGGAAGTTGGACTTCCACCACTCTTACAGTGCTCGATCTGTCTATGGAATCATCAAATAAAGAAGTTATGTAACTAAAAACTTATTATTTCTTATTTCCCCTTATTGCAAAGGCAGTCAATAATCCAATTATAATAATTAAAGCATCTCCAACAAGTAAAAATTTGTAAACTTCGGGGCATTGTTTAATTGTTAATTCTTGATTTTTAAGACAATTTCTACAATCCTTTATCTGAATAGAAAAGCCCAACTTTCCTACTCACTTGCGTCTTCGTATCTTTTAAGTTTATACAATTAAAAAATTGCTAGAAATAGTTCGTTTCGTCTCGTAAACTAATATATCCATTTCTTGAAACAATAATATGGTCTGCTACTGTTATTCCAATGATTTTCCCTGCCTCTATTAGACGTTTCGTTGTTTTAATATCGCTATCTGATGGCTCAATATCTCCGGAAGGATGATTATGTGCTACCACAATGTATGATGCGTGTTTTTCTATTGCTTTATTAAATACCTCTCTTGGATGTACTAGGCTTGCATTCAAAGTGCCCACAGAGATATCATCGACTATCAAATTATTCTTTGTATCAAAAAACATTACAATAAAATATTCCTTTTTCTTTTTTCCTATTTTTTCTTTCAGGTAATTAAAAATTTCTTCTGAGGAATTTAATTTTAAGGATTGTTTAATTTTTTCTCTAGAATATTTTTCATAAACAGCTTGAAACAGTTTTAAACCAAAAATATTAGATAATCCGATACCTCTGATTTGTTGAAGTTCGTTTGTGGACGCGTCCAACACATTGTTAAATCCTTTAAATTTTTTAATGGCATCCTTCGCGATGCTCTTACAGTCTTTACGTGGAGTACCTAAAATTAAAAGAATCTCAATAATCTCATAATCCTGAAAACCAGCTAATCCTGACTTTAAAAATTTTTCTCGTAAACGTTTTCTGTGTCCTTCGCTTTTATGTTTTTGTTTTTTATCAATCATCTATTTATAAGTATTCAAGGATGTTCCATCTGAAATATTATTGTATGTTTTATTACTTTTTTTAAACATATTTTTAAAATATTCTCGTGTTTCTGTGTCTTCCGAATAAACATAACAGCCCCTCATACCACGAGTCATCAATGTTCGATACGTGTTTTTAATTATCCTATCTGCTATTTTTTGTGCATAATCAATCCCCTTCTCTCTTGCTAATTTTTTAATGCCCTTCAAAGAATGATCGCTCAAAGCGCGCGCTTGGTAATTAGTTTTAACTTTATTGTCTCTTACTATAAAATCAGAACCGATAATAACGCCAACGTAATCAAGCTCTAAACCCTGGCATGTATGTATACAGCCTACTTCAGAAACTGATTTTGGATGGATTATCCACGCCTGTCCATGCTTTGTTAAATTCCAACGAGCTTTATAGCTATTTATCTCTATATCAAAAAGGTTTGGATTTTTTTTGGATATCCATTTCCATGTGTAACCAGCAACTAGTCTAGATTTATTGTTTTTACTATTTAACTCTTTTATTATATTGTGTAATATTTGAGGATCATCAAATACCCTGAAGTCATAATCGATGTCTTCCATAGAGTAATTAGCGGTCTGGTGAATTTGTAATATATGATCGAGCCACGCTAAGTATCCGTTAGAGCCATTACATCTAAATTGTGAAGCAAGTTTCACAATTTTTGAACTAACTCCAAGCTTATTTGCCCATTGCACGATCGATTTTACATCACCTATATCTTTTATGGTAACTTTTTGATCTTCGTCTACAAAAAATATCGAAAACTTTGATGCGTTGATTAATTCTTTAATCTGATTTTCTCCTTCGTTTCCATAAAAACCACCTTTCTCGTTTAATCTATGAGCTTCATCTACTATTGCAATGTCAATTGTATTTGCATCAATATTCTGATATCCGCTAGACCCCTTAAAGAGATTGCGAAACCTAGTGGGTCTCATGGTTCCTGTTAATTTTGCTTCAAAAACACTTCTCGGGGCAGCATTTCTTGTTATGTACTGTGCAAACATTCGCTTATTTGTTAACTCTGAAAGTAAATTAATCGCTATAACAGATTTTCCAGTTCCTGGACCACCCTCAACAATTAAAACCTGTTTATTGTTTTTTGTTACACTTTTAGCTATAGAAAGTGCTTTTTCGTAAACAACTTTTTGATCATCTAATAATATAAATTCTCTGTTCCCTTGTAACATGGATGCCAAAGAGTCAGCAAGAGCTTTTGATGGTTTTATTTTTCCATTTTCAATTTCATATAATATATTTTGATCACTATATTTAATATGTTGTTTTATAAAATTATGCAATTTTTGTGAATCTGAACGAAAAAAAAGTGGTGCCTTTTTTATGTATTCCTGATATCGACTATCTGTAATCTCTGAATCTTTTATATAATTATGCAAATATACACATGGTTCTAAATTAATAGAACCATCCTGAACACTTGAATTATAATCTTGAAGAAAGGTAGCGTATGACCATACCTGATATGATGGATGGCTGACTTCACGAATGCCACCAGCTACAAAAGTTTTAACAACTCCGTCCATGTCTGTTGCGTCTACAGATTGCCATTGTTTTAATTCTATAATAACTGCGTTTTTCTTTTTTTTATAATTTAAACCCGTAATAATAAAATCAATTCGTTTTGATGTTTGAGGAATGTTATATTCGATTGCTATACCTGTATCGTCTGGGATGTCTTCATAATCAATAACATTTCGCATATATGGTAAGGAGTTTCTCCATGAAGCAATCTCGCGAATACCTGTCGAATGACCGGTCTCTCGTACAAATGAACTCAATATTTTATCGTCTATTTGATTGGAGATAACATCGTTTATAAAATCTTTTTTTGTTGATGAATAGATAATCATTTAATATTATAAATTTGTATATTTAGTGCTTACGCCCTTTGCTTTTTCCACTGGATATTTTTTATTAGATTCGTCCAACTTTTTTTCAGTCGCTTTCAGCAAATCAATATTTAAATTATCTGCCAACAATATTAAATAGTTCAAAACATCTGCAAGTTCGTCCCCGATTTCTTTTTTGTTTTTTTTTACATAACTTTCAATTTCGTGTCTATTTTTCCATTGAAAATGTTCTAACACCTCACTTGCTTCTAGAGAAATCGAAATAGCCAAATCTTTTGATGTATGAAATTGTTTCCAATCTCGTTCATCCCTAAACTCTAATATTTTTTTTGTAATATTTTTAATTGAATCCATATAATTTATTATTAAATATTGTGCTTTTGTTCATTATTAGTTAAAATTTATTTTTTTTATTTTATATTTTTAAGTCCCTTTTTAATATTTATATTTTTTCTAAAAATCTGTTAGGGTCATTTTTGGCGATGTTAGGAGATTTAGAATAAGGTTAATTTTCTCTAAGAAAAAAGCGATTTTAAAACTTTTTCAAACCCAGGCAGTAAATCAAAGTTTTTCGCCTCCTCAACTTTTATCCATTTATAATTTTGGGCTTCCCAATCCAATTTAATCTTATTGCTTTTTACATCAACTAAAATTGGATGGACAATCCACGTTTTGCTATATTTTTTCTCTTCTTGGTCAAAAATTGCTCCTCGGTGAATTGAGACAATATCGTCCATTCCAATACCTAATTCTTCTTGTAATTCTTCTTTTACTTTTTCTTCTATGCTTTTTTGGTCATCAAGAAATCCAGAAATGCCATTCCAAAAATTTGGGTACAAATTCATTTTTGAATTCCTTTGCACGATTAAAATTGTATTCTTATGCCTAACAACACAATTAACAACAGGAGCATAACGAATCTTTGTATAATCCACTTGTCCTTCTTTTGCTTTAAATATTGGTATATCTTTTTGCATTTTCTTATCTTCTACCATTCTTCTATCTTAATTCCGATTTGCTTCTTAGTAAAGCTTATTGGCTTTGATAAAAACAAAAAAACAGCCCAAAGGCTGTCTTTTTAATTGTGCCCCGCGCAGGGCTCGAACCT
>CAYRCT010000022.1:0-8709 GCA_964422845.1 uncultured Candidatus Saccharibacteria bacterium
ATATTATGCTCTAATGGCTAACACTCTTTAAAAATTTCTTTGGGGTTAACGCGTAGGGGCCCATAAGGGAAGTTAAAAGCAAAAAGTTAAAAAAGAAAAGTTGATGAGTATTCAAGAATTGTTGCCAGAAGTCCAGGAGAATGTTCTCTTGGCTCAATACACGACTTTTAAAATTGGTGGCAATGCCAAATATTTTTTTACAGCCAAGAAGAGGGAAGAGATTATCAAAGCAGTTAAAGCAGCTCAACAATGTGATCTGTCTTTTTTTATTTTAGCTAACGGAAGCAATGTCTTATTCTCAGACAATGGATTTGATGGTTTGGTTATAAAACTAGAAAATACAAACAATGAATTACGAAATAATACTATTTATGCCCAGGCAGGAGTAATGTTGTCATCAATAGTTAACATAGCAGAAGAAGCGGGTTTGAGCGGCCTAGAATGGGCGGGAGGCATTCCTGGGACGGTTGGAGGCGCTGCAAGGGGTAATGCAGGAGCTTTTGATTCTTCTGTGTCTGATATAGTTAAAAGCGTAGAAGCATTAGATGTTTCTAATTTAGAAATTAAAAATTACAAAATAGAAGATTGTGAATTTGGATATCGTAATAGTATTTTTAAAAAGAATAAAAATTTAATTATTCTTTCAATAGAAATTGAATTGCAAAAAGGGGACAGGATAGAGATTGAAAAACAAATACAAGAGTATAAAAATTATAGAAAAGAACACCATCCTTTAAAATTTTCTTCAGCTGGTTCTATTTTTAAAAATCCTTCAGGGTTCTCTGCAGGAGAACTAATTGAAAAATCTGGACTAAAGGGTAAAATTATCGGTGATGCGCAAATTTCTGAAAAACATTGTAATTTCATTATTAATTTAGGAAGGGCAGAAGCTAAGGATGTTTTAGCTTTAATAAATTTAGTTAAAAAAGAGGTAAAAAATAAATTTGATATTAACATTGAAGAAGAGATTATGATCGTTTAGAAAGATTTACTTGACACATCTTTCAAGAAAAAGGAGAATACAATAAAGAAGGTTTAAGAATAAAAATTTTAAGTTTGGTTTTGGAGACATATAATTTAGTAAAATAATAGATTAAGAAATGAAGATTAACATCAAGGCAACAAATATTGAATTAAATGATTCTCTGCGGTTTTGGGTTCAAGAGAAAATAGGAGAATTGGAAAAATTTCTAGGTGCTTTTGGGCCAGAGGATTTGATTGCAGGAGAAAAAGAAAAAGTAGAGATTTGGGTAGAAATTGGTAAAACCACAAAACACCATTTAAAGGGAGATGTTTTTCGTGCCGAAGTTCAATTTCATTTGCCGAAGAAGAGCATAAGAGCGGAAGCTATTAACGCTGATTTAAGAACAGCTATTAACGAGGCGAAAGATGAACTTCAAAGAGAAATTAAGCAGTATAAGGGAAAGAGGTTAGACAAGGCTCGTAAGTGGGCAAGAATGGCAAAAGAAAAATTTCGTACTTCTTCGCTTTTAAGAAGGAATAAATAATATAGAGTTTGATTTTTAGAAAATCCTCACAAAGAGGATTTTTTCTTTACAAACAGGTGTCTTAACCTGTAAGATGGAATTATGTCTTTTTTAAAGAAAGTTTTCGGCGATGAAAACGAAAAATATTTGAAGCACATTCAGCCATTGGTGGATGAGGTTAATAAGCTTGAATCAGAGTTCGAGCGTTTTTCAGATGAACAAATAAAAAACAAGACAAGGGAATTTCAAGAAAAAATTAAACAAGAGGATAAGCTAGACAATATTCTTTCTTCGGCATTTGCTCTAGTAAGACAGGTGTCTAAAAATGTATTAAAACAGAGACATTTTGATGTCCAGCTTATTGGCGGGATAGCATTGCATCAGGGCAGAATTACTGAAATGAAAACAGGAGAGGGAAAAACATTAGCAGCTACCCTGCCCGTTTATTTAAATGCTTTAGAAGGAAAGGGAGTTCATGTTATAACTGTTAATGATTATTTAGCAAAAAGAGATGCTGTTTGGATGGGACAAATATATAGCGCACTTGGTTTATCAGTGGCATGTTTGGTGCATGACGCTGCTTTTATTTATGATCCAGATTATCAACCCGAAGATTCAGAGTCAGAAGAAAGAGATAAACAGAGAGATATTGTTGGCGGATTTAAGATAGTTGAGAGTTATTTAAGACCTGTTTCTAGAAAAGAGGCATATCTAACAGACATTGTTTATGGCACCAATCATGAATTCGGATTTGATTATTTAAGAGATAATATGGCGCACTTGCCAGAACAAAGAGTTCAAAGGGGATTGAACTACGCCATTATCGACGAAGTTGATTCTGTTTTAATTGATGAAGCAAGGACGCCAATGATAATTTCTGCTCCCGACATGGAAAGCTCTAAACTTTATAAGGAATTTTCGGGAATTGTTCCTAAATTAAAATTAGAACAAGACTATGAGATTCACGAGAAAGAAAAAGCAGTTACTTTAACAGATGCAGGAATAGAAAGAATAGAAAAGATTTTAGGCATAGAAAATATTTATGAGGAAAAGGGAACGAAATTTTTACATCACCTAGAACAGGCGTTGAGAGCAGAGGTTATCTTTAAAAAAGACAGAGAATATATAGTTAAGAATAATCAGATTATTATCATTGATGAATTCACCGGCCGTTTAATGCCTGGCAGGAGATGGTCGGGCGGATTGCATCAGGCAGTAGAGGCAAAAGAAGGTGTCAATGTCCAACCAGAATCGCTTACAATGGCTTCTATTTCTTTGCAGAATTATTTTCGGCTTTATAAAAAATTAGCTGGAATGACTGGAACAGCTGCTACCTCCGCTGAAGAATTCCAAAAAGTTTATAAATTAGAAGTTGTAATTGTGCCAACTAATATGCCTATGGCAAGGGATAACTTGGCGGATGTGATATATAAAACAAAAGAGGAAAAAATGCGAGCCATTGTCCAAAAAATTAAAGAAGCGCATGAAAAAGGTCAGCCAGTTTTAATAGGCACTCGTTCAATAGAGAAAAATGAAACTTTAGGTCGCCTTTTAGAGATTGAGGGCGTTCCTCATCAAATATTGAATGCTAAAAACCATCAACAAGAAGGAGAAATTATTGCTCAAGCAGGCCAGCGAAAAGCAGTAACAGTAGCAACAAATATGGCTGGCAGGGGAGTGGATATAATTTTAGGAGGGAATCCGCCAGGGCCAGGAGAAGCCGAAAAAGTGAAAGAATTAGGGGGATTACTTGTTTTAGGTACTGAAAGGCATGAAGCGCGCAGGATTGACAATCAGTTACGCGGAAGATCTGGTAGACAAGGTGATCCTGGTGCAAGCCAATTTTTTCTGTCTCTTGAAGATGATTTAATGCGTGTTTTCGGTGGTGATAAGATTAAGAATATAATGGAAAAAATGCGACTTCCTGATGGCCAGCCAATTCAAGCAAGGTTAATTAGTCAGGCAGTAGAAAATGCCCAGGGTAAAATTGAGGGTATGAATTTTGATATGAGAGAACATCTTTTAGAATATGATGATGTGGTAAATGTTCATCGTAATTCTTTTTATAAAAAACGAAATGAAATTATTGATATTTCTAATGAAAATTTGCGCGAAAAGGTTTTGGAGTTTTTCGGAAAGCAAAAGGCTTCTAAAGATGATTTTTTAAAAAAAGAAAAGGAAATAGGAGAAGAATTTCCAAAGATTTTACGATTTGTATGTTTGCGCGTTTTTGATTCTCTTTGGATTAGTCATTTAACAGAAATGGATTATTTACGGGATAGAGTGCGGCTTCGTGCTTATGGTCAGCTTGATCCATTGATAGAGTATAAAAATGAGGGATTCAAGATGTTTCGCGAATTATTGGAGAAGTTAGAATCGGATATTGTCCAGATGATTTTAAAAGTTTCCATTCAAGAGAAAGTAAAACAACCAGAGCCATTCAGCCAAGTGGCCACATCTAATAAGGCGGTTATGAAAGGTAAAGAAAAACCCGGGCGCAATGACCCGTGTCCCTGTGGAGCGAAACACCCAGACGGCCGTCCAATTAAGTATAAACATTGCTGTTATCCAAAATTCGGATAATTTTTATTGACAATACCTATAAGATTGTTAAGATAAGAGCGTATGAATGATCAAAAATTATCAACTGAATATCGCGGATTACAACTCCCTCTTTTTATTGAAAAAGATGAGGATGGATTTTATGTTGTTGAATGTCCCGTTCTCGAGGGTTGTTATACTCAAGGGAAAACCATTGATGAGGCGTTGAAAAATATTCGCGAAGTGATTGAATTAGTTGTTGAAGAAAAGGAGAATCAAGAGATTCTTAGTCGTTATCACCCTAAAGAATTAAGTCTTCACACTATAATTTTATAATCTCTATGGATAAATTACCTATTTTATCTGGTAGAGAAATTATTAAGATTTTGGAAAAAATTGGCTATTCTAAAATTCGTCAGCGTGGTAGTCATATTCGTTTATCTTGTTCCAATAAAAAATCAATTACTGTTCCTGACCACAAGACAATTAATATGGGTCTTCTAGGAAAAATTTTACGCGATGCTGAATTATCAAGAGAAAAATTTAAAGAATTATTCAAAAATTGATAGCGGAAAAGCCCGAGGTTAAACCTCGGTTTTTTATAGGAAAAATCTATTAGAGAACCGACCTCTGTCGTTAACGGGGGGAAGTCCGACTTCCCCCCGTTAACGACAATGAGTCTGGTCTCGTTGGTAGCAAGAAAAAAATAGGGTGCAATGACCCTTGTTCCTGTGGAGCGAAACACCCAGACAGCCACCCAATTAAGTATAAACATTGCTGTTATCCAAAATTCGGATGAGTTTTTCGTAACGCTATTGTTGCGACTTCGACATCATCTTATGATTTTGTTTCAAGTAGAGCAGTGGTATAATATTATATATTGTCACTATACAAATTTATAGTAAAATGATATAGTAAATTTATGTTAAAAAGAGCAATTGAAAAAACAATTAAAGAGTATTTAAAGGGAGACAGCTTCAAGATTCTTTATATTTGGGGTCCGAGGCGCTCTGGTAAAACAACTCTGCTTAATAAATTGTCCAAGGAGTTGGGAGTTGTTAAGTTTAATTTTGATTTTGAATCAGATAGAGAAAAATTTTTACCTCGCAGAAAGACGTTACAAAAGCTGGTTAAAGAAAATAAGGTTATCTTAATTGATGAAGTTCAAAATTTTCCAGAAGCAACAGTTATGCTTAAATTGTTTTATGATGAATTTAAGGTCAAAGTTATTGCTACTGGTAGTAGCGAGTTAAGGCAAAAGTCTAAAAATTTTGACACTATGGCTGGTAGATTTATCGAAACGTTCTGTTTGCCGTTGTCTATTTTTGAAATTGCGGATAATGAGAAAGTAAAAATATCTGAAAGAAAGGATTATGAGAAAAATATGGCAGAAAATTTACAGATTTTTGGTTTTTACCCAGAGGTTTATACAAAAAAAGACTCATCAGAAACAGAGCGGATTGATATTTTACAAAATATTTTAGACGCCTATGTCCTAAAAGATATAATTGCCATTTATAATTTAAAAAATACCAAATTAGCTAAAGATATTTTAGTCAAGATAGCGCTTCAAATCGGCTCCGAAGTTTCCATTAGAGAAATAGCCAATTCGTTAGGAGCAAATGTTGCCACGGTTGCAAATTATATTGAAATTTTTATTAAAAACTATATTCTAATCCCCCTGCCTTCGTTCAAAACGAACGCTAGACGAGCTGTATCTTTAAATAGAAAGCTGTATTTTTACGATTTAGGATTGCGGAATATTTTGATAAAAGATTTTAGGCAATTAGAGCTTCGTCCAGATAAAGGGGGAGTTTTTGAAAATTTTATTATTTCCGAGATTGAAAAGAAGCGTAAAATTTTTAATCTTAAAATTAATCTTTATTTTTATCGAGAATATGGCGGGAAAGAGATTGATTTAGTCATTGAAGATTATAAAAAAAGATATACCTGTCTCGAAATAAAGACCACATCAGGCAAGGCAAGAAAAATTTTCCCGTTGTTACATACGCGAGCGATAATTAATAGTAAAAACTATTTTGAAAATATAGACAGGATTCTGTAAAAAAAGTATAAAAAATGCTGTTGGCCAAAATTCGGTTAAATTTTTATTGACAAAGTAAATAAAAAGATTAGGATAATATTAGAAAAGGAGGTGCGTTGTGGACAATGGTACAGAAAGGATTTTTGTGGTTACTGGTAAATTTAGCAATAGCGGATTAAGTCGAGGGCGTAATTTTGGAGATGATTACGGCGAAAGATATCGTTTTACCGAACATGTTCCAGCAAGTTCTCCAGAAGATGCGGTAGCACAATTAGAGCAAACATTTCACGATCAAATCAATCGTCGAAATGAATTGATGGCGACATTCCATCACTATAGACTTATTCCGATCCCAGATATTCCTTGTGATATTAAGGACTGGAAAGCGAAAGAGTTAGAAATACCAGGATATCGCATCATTTTAGAGAAGGTCGCGTAAAAAAATGCGTGATTCCTTGGAATAAGCTTTGAGCTGGCTGGAATATTGTCAGCCCTTTATTTTATACTGAGAGATAATTTACTAACGAGGACGCGTGCTGGTATTTTTATTTGACTTAAAATGATTTTGTGGCTACAATGGCTGAATGGTTAAAAAATATTTTAAATTTGTCAGTATCGGGATTATAATATTAGGCCTTTCGTCGGCTATTTTTGTTGAGCCTAGATTTTTTAATCAAGGAGTTGATTATATTAATGGAAAGTCTAATTTGTCTCTTCCTCATTTTTGGGAGAGGCCTTTTCAATTAGGTCTTGATCTGCAGGGAGGAGTAGAATTGCTCTATGAGGCTGATCTATCCAAGGTAGAATCGGAGAACTATAGTCAGTCGATGCAGGGATTGAGGGACGTTATTGAAAGAAGAATAAATGTTTTAGGAGTGAGAGAACCAGAAGTTGAAACTACTCAAGTCGGTTCGCATTATCGTTTAAAAGTTAGAATTCCAGGAATCACGGATCCTCAACAAGCGATTGATGAAATTGGCAGAACCCCTTATCTTGAGTTCCAGCAACAAAAACCAAACTTTAAAGAGATTCAAGAGCAAAATCAGCAAGCGATTCAGACAGAAGGAAGCGAAATTCAAAGTCCATTTCAACCGACTGAATTAACAGGTAGATTTTTAGAAAAAGCAGCAGTTGATTTTGATCCGAATACTTATGACGCAATGGTTGTTATCCAATTTAATGAAGAGGGCGCAAAGCTTTTTGAAGAGTTAACAGATAAAAATACTGGTAAACTTTTGGCTATTTTTATTGATAATGAGCTACTTTCAGCTCCAGTAGTCAGAAATAAGATATCTGGAGGAAGAGCTCAGATTACAGGCGATTTTACTCCTGACGAAGCAAAGTATTTAGCTCGCAATCTTAATGCTGGTGCTTTACCTGTTCCTATTGGCGAACCGATTTCTCAAGTAACCATTGGTCCTACTCTAGGAATGATTTCTTTGCAAAAAAGTTTAAAAGCAGGAATGATTGGTTTTTTGGCAATAGTTATTTTTCTTTTAATTATTTATAGATTGCCTGGATTTTTAGCCAGTATAGCCTTGTTGATTTATGGGGTGCTGATTCTTGCAACTTTTAAATTAATCCCTATCACATTAACTCTGTCTGGCATAGGCGGGTTTGTTTTGTCTTTAGGAATGGCTGTAGATGCTAATGTTTTGATTTTTTCACGACTGAGAGAGGAATTAAAATTAGACAAGGAATTATCCCAGTCAATTGAGGAAGGGTTTAATAGGGCTTGGCCGTCGATAAGAGATGGTAATGTAACAACTCTATTGATTGGATTAATTTTGTTTGGCGTAGGAACTAGCTTTGTTCAAGGATTCGCCACAACATTGTGTATAGGTATTTTATTCAGTATGTTTTCAGCAATTTTTATCACAAGAAGTTTTTTAATAGTTTTTTCCCGAACTTGGCTAGGTAAAATTAAGTGGCTTTGGAAATAATAAATTATGCATTTTCCTTTTGTAAAATACAGTAAAATTTATTTCATTTTTTCCGGAATTTTGGTTTTGGCAAGTATTTTGGCGATTGTTTTTTATGGCCTTAACTGGGGAATTGATTTCGTGGGCGGGAGCGTCTTGAAAATTACTTATACAGATGAAAGACCAAGCACTCAAGAATTATCAGAAAATCTATCTTCTTTTCTTGGATTAGAAAATCTTTCTGTCCGTTTTAGTGGAGAGAAAGAGGTTACTGTTAAAATGCCCGAAGTTTCACAAGATATTAAAGATAAACTTTCCGATTATTTTTATAATATTCCCGAAGTAGAAAAGGAGACAATGAGCTTTGAATCCGTGAGCCCGATTATAGGAGGAGAGAGTAAAGCAAAGGCGCAGAGAGCGATTATTTTTTCTATTATTGCCATTGTTTTTTACGTGGCCTTCGTTTTCCGTAAGGTCTCAAATCCAATTAAGTCTTGGCAATATGGGATAGCTACAGTTATTGCGCTTATTCACGATGTACTAATTCCCGTAGGATTGCTTGCTGTTTTAGGGCATTTTTCAGGAGTAGAATTTTCTATTCCAATCCTGACCGCATTACTTACTATTTTTGGTTATTCAGTCAATGACACAGTAGTTGTCTTTGATAGAATTAGAGAAAACCTTATCCGGGGAGCTGGAACAACTTTTAATGAGA
>CAYRCT010000023.1:0-8485 GCA_964422845.1 uncultured Candidatus Saccharibacteria bacterium
AAGTTGTAAAGGATGGGAGATCGCTTACTTGCTATTCATCGCAATATTATTATTGCGTGAGCGTGCAATTAACGGGAGAAAATGCAAAGTATTTTTGTATTGATCATAACGGCAATAATATTGAATCCGCCGCCACTCTCTGCTCTGCTGACTATATTAGTTGCGAATAGAATGATCTAAGGTATATAATTTCAAGATGCCTCCTCGTTTTTTGAGGAGGCTTCTTATTTCCACTTCCGCCCTCTCCAGCGGGGAGGACGGGGGGAGAGTTAAATTAATGACAATTATCTATTTATCAACATTTGTATTTGGTCTTATCGTCGGTTCTTTTTTAAACTGCGTGATTTTTCGTTTAGAAAAAGGCGAAAATTTTTTAAAGGGTCGTTCTCATTGTCCGCATTGTGGGCATGTTTTAGCTTGGTATGATTTAGTTCCAGTCCTGAGTTTTGTAATCTTAAAGCGTCGTTGTCGCTATTGTAAAAAAAATATCTCATGGCAATATTTAATAGTTGAACTTGTCACAGGAATTTTGTTTATTTTTCCCCTTTTTCTCTCCCCCTTACATTATAGTATAGAGTCTTGTTTTGGATTATTGTTCTATTTTTCAATTATTTCTTTTTTAATTATTATTTTTATCTACGATCTCAAACATTTTATCATTTTAGATAAAGTTTTATTTCCCGCTATGGTAATTTCCTTTTTATATTTAACAATTAATAGTCAATTATCAATAATCAATCATTCCCTTTCTGCGTTGGGTGCATTTGCTTTTTTTCTATCTATTTATCTCATATCCAAAGGTAAGTGGCTTGGCTTTGGAGACGTAAAACTTGTGATTCTTTTAGGATTGCTTCTTGGTTGGCCAAAAATTCTTTTATCGTTATTTTTAAGTTTTGTTATTGGTGGTACAATAGGAATAGGATTAATAGTTTTTTCTAAGCGAAAACTGAAAAGCGAGGTGCCCTTTGCTCCATTTTTAATCCTGGGAGCTTTAATCGCTTTTTTCTACGGCAATACAATAATTAATTGGTATTTTTCCTTAATTTTTTAAAATGACCAATAAGAAACCATTAATTAAAAATTTTCAAGGAATGACCCTTATTGAAATTTTAATGGTTATTGCTATTATATTTATTCTTTTAGGAGTCTCTTTCGTAGGTTATCGAGAAAAAGGAGAGGAACTTGGATTACAAAGAGCTGCGTTTAAAGTTATAGCTGATATAGAGAGAGCTAGAGGAATGGCAATGTCGGCTCAGGAAGAAAAAATTAGTGGCGAAGTTCCATCAGGCGGATGGGGGATGTATTTTGACGACAACAATCCTTATCAATATATTTTATTTGCGGACTTGGATGCCGATAAGTTCCGCAAGACAGATGCCACCGAAGATGTTGAAATAATTTATTTAGAAAAGAATATAATTATGAATAACCTTTCTCCGTCTAATCCTCTTGATATTGTTTTTTCACCCCCTTCACCCGATGTCTGTCTGCAAGGAGGATTATTGGCGATTGATGAGGTTAAAATTATTATTGCCATTACAGATAATCCCTTAAAAACTAAAACGATTAGCATAAATAGCGTTGGGCTTATTTCCACAAGCAACTAATTTCCCGCCCCCGCCCTCTCCTAGCGGGGGAGGGCTGGGGCGATAAAACAAATAAATAAATTATTAATGACTACTTCTAAGGGTTTTACTCTAATTGAATTATTGATTGCTATCTCTGTTATAAGTGTTGGTATAGCTGGCGCTCTTGTTTCTATACAACAAAGTATTCCAGCGCTTGACTATGCTAATTCTCGTTTCGCCGCTTCTCTTCTGGCCCAAGAAGGCGTTGAAATAATAAAAAATATTAGAGATACTAATTTATTGCATGACATTGCATGGAATGATAGTCTTTCTATTGATGGCGATTACGAGGTTGAATATACAATTCCTCATATATCAATTTATACTGATAGTTATCTTGTAAAAAATGAACATAGTTTTTATAATTATACATTAGGCGATGATACTAAATTTAAAAGAAAGATCCAGATTACTAATATTTCTTCTGACAGAATAGAATTAGAAATAATCGTATATTGGAGGAAGAAGGGAGGTGGGGAACACGAGTTTATTTTAAAACAACATATTTATAATTGGTTAGACAAATAAGAGTCTCTGTCAATATTTCTTCACTTGCCCCCACTCTAGGCAGTAGGGAGCGAAAGAAATAATCAATAATAAATAGCAAATTAATGATTAACAACAAATTATTTAAGAACAAAGGATTTACTCTTGTAGAGGTTCTTGTGGCAGCTACTATTTTTGGAATTTTGATGGTCGCGGTTACTGGTCTTTTTATTTCTACATTGCGAATAGAGAAAAATGTTCTTGGCTCTAAAAAGGTTTTGGGACAAATAAGTTATGCTACAGAATATATGAGTCGAGCATTAAGAATGGCAAGCAAGGATAAGGTTGGCACATGTATAACTAGTGGCTCAAACTATGAGAGCGTTTCTGTAAACGAAATTAAATTTATTAATACTTTACAAAACAGAAATTGCCAGAGTTTCTTTTTGAACAAGAATCAAATTCAATACGAAACGAGTCCAGGGATTATTGTTGCGTTAACTTCTCCGGACATAACCGTAGAAAATCTAAAGTTTGAAGTTTCAGGAGAAGCTCAAGGAGACAGCTTACAACCATTTGTAACCATATATATAGAAGCGCATGCTGAAAATGGACCCACTCTCAAAGTCCAAACTAGCATTTCCCAAAGAAATTTAGATATAAGTTATTAATAAGTTCTCTCCTTCCATACTCCGCCTCCGTCCTGTCCAGTAGGGAGGACGGGGGCGGAGGGAAACGGGAGGACTGGACGGAAAGACCAATGATTAAGCATAACCATAAAAAAGGAGCTATACTTTATTTTACTATTATTATAATGTCGATTCTTATGACAGCGGTTTTTAGCATTACTTCAATTGTCTTGGTACAAATCAAGAATATTAAAGAAGCAGGGAATTCAGTGCTTGCGTTTTATGCAGCAGATACGGGAATAGAAAAAGCGTTATATGATATTCTCAATAAGGCCGAATATCTGAATACATCCTACAATTCGGAATTCGAAATATTAATAGACGGAGCTTCTTATAAGTGTGATGTAAAAATTACTCAACCGTTGTTGTCTAAACCTTTTGGCGATTATCCTTCTGAAACATCTATCGAGCCTGCCGCTGATTGCGACGGACAATATTATTGTATTGAATCTATTGGCATTTATCGCGATACAAGAAGAGCGATTGAGGTCAAGGGATAAGGGACTCGTCGTCCTCGCCCTCTCCGGTAGAGAGGACGGGGACGAATAAAAAATGAACAAACGAGCAGCGAAAAACAGAATAGAAAAACTCAAAAAGGTGATTAACTATCACCGTTATTTATATCATGTTCTAGATAAGCAAAAAATTTCTGATGCTGTTTTTGACTCTTTAAAGCACGAGCTTAAATCTCTTGAAGATTGTTATCCGGAATTTGTTACCATAGATTCGCCAACTCAAAGAGTAGGAGGTGAGCCATTAGATAAATTTCAAAAAGTGAAACATAGTATTCCGATGCTTTCTATTGAAGATATTTTTGAAAAAAAAGAACTGGAACAATGGCAAGGTTATTTAAAAAGACTAGATCCTTCAGTAGATTTTGAATATTTATGCGAATTAAAAATTGATGGATTTGGAATTGCCTTAATTTACGAAAACGGAATTTTAGTTAAGGCCGTTACTCGGGGAGATGGAAAAATAGGGGAAGATGTCACTCAAAATATAAAAACAATTTCAAGTATTCCTTTAGGACTTCGACTATACGAATCTTTACCTGATAAAAAAGTAGAAAAACGATTGAAAGATATGATGAAAGAAGGAAGAATTGAAGTGAGAGGAGAGGTATATATGGAAAAAGTAGTTTTTTTAGAGATTAATAAAAAGAGAATTAAAAATAAAGAAAAACCGTTTGCTAATCCGCGTAATTTGGCAGCTGGGTCTATTCGTCAACTTGACCCTCAATTGTCCGCCTCAAGAAATTTAAAGTTTTTGGCATACGATATACCAGCCGATACAGCTACCGATATAGGAATACTAACACATTCACAAAAACATCAAATTTTATCTTGCTTAGGATTTAAGGCAGAACATGGTGAAATTTGTAAAACAATAGCCGAAATTATAGATTTTTGGCACAAAGCCCAGAAAAAAAGAAGTTCCTTACCATATCAGGTTGATGGTATTGTCGTTTTAGTGAACAAAAATAGCTTTTTTGACAAATTAGGGGTTGCGGGAAAAAGCCCAAGGGCTATTCGGGCTCTCAAGTTTCAGCCCAAACAAGCGGTTACAAAGATTAAAGACATAAAAATACAAGTTGGAAGGACTGGGGCTATTACCCCAGTAGCTCTATTACGACCTATCACAATAGGTGGAGCAGTTATAACAAGAGCCACCCTTCATAACGAAGATGAAATAAAAAAATTAGGGGTTAAGATAAACGATACCGTTATAGTTGAAAGAGCCGGAGATGTTATTCCAGCAGTTGTTAATGTGTTAAAGGAACTAAGAGATGGAAAAGAAAAAACTTTTTCTTTTCCAACAAAATGTCCTATTTGTGGGACAACATTAGTTAAATCACAAGATAAAGTTATTTGGCGATGCCCCAATAAAAATTGTTCAGCTATAAAAAAAGGATTTTTAGAGCATTTTGTTTCAAAAAAAGGTTTTAATATTGAAGGATTGGGTCCTAAAATTATTGAACAATTGACTACTCAAGGATTAATAAATCAGCCAGTAGATTTGTTTGAAATTAAAGCAGGAGATATTGTTTCTTTAGAAAGATTTGCCGAAAAATCAGCAGAAAATTTAATAAAAGAAATAGAAAAAGCAAAAACAATTTCTTTAACTCATTTTATCTATGCATTGGGAATTCGTCATATCGGAGAGGAAACAGCGGTAGATTTGGCAGAAAAATTTAGAGGAATAGATGGTTTGAGAAACGTTTCTATTGAAGAGTTAAACGGAATGTTTGATATTGGTTCTGTGTCAGCGCAAAGCATTTATGATTGGTTCAGGGAACAGAGAAATATCGATTTACTTGAAGGGCTAAAACGGGTAGGAATTAATATTGTATTACCGCCGAAGAAGGGAAATAAATTAGCCAATAAAACATTTGTTTTTACGGGAACGCTCCAAATAATGTCGCGAGAAACAGCACAGACGAGAATTAGAGAATTGGGTGGTGATGTTGCAGGATCAATAAGTAAGAATACTAATTTTTTGGTGGCTGGCAAAGAACCAGGGAGTAAGCTGAGCAAAGCGAAGAAATCAGGCGTAAAAATTATTTTTGAGAAAGATTTTTTAAAACTTTTGTAAGAAAATAATTTGTTAAATTTTATTTATGTTTAGCCATTTTAAAAAATTTGATTGGTCTTTAATCGCATCAGCTGTGATTATATCAGGCATGGGTCTTTTATCTATATATAGCTCCAGTCTGGGCAAGGGAGGAAATTTTTTAAATTTTAAAAAACAAGTGATTTTTTTGGGGATTGGCATCCTGTCAATGATTGTTATTTCTTTTTTTGACTATCGAAATTTTAAAGAAAATTCTTATTTAATTCTTATTCTGTACTCTTTATGTTTACTGGCTTTGGGTGGCTTATTACTATTTGCTGATCCAATTAGGGGAGTGAGGAGTTGGTATAAGATTGGGTCAATCTCTCTCTCCCCAGTAGAGTTCACAAAAGTTATTTTAATAATTATTCTAGCTAAATATTTTTCTGCCCGACATATAGAAATGTATAGATTTTATCACATTATTCTTTCTGGTTTTTATGTTATTTTACCTGCTTTCTTGGTCTACCTTCAGCCCGACTTAGGGTCGGCGATTGTCTTAATTTTATTATGGGCAGGAATTTTAATTGTTTCTGGCATACGTTTAAAGCATTTTTTAATTTTAGGATTTTGTGGCATTCTCTTGTTTTGCTTTTCGTGGAACTTTTTACTTAAGGATTATCAGAAAGAGAGAATCATTAGTTTTGCTACTCCCGAATATGAGCCGTTAGATATAGGATGGAGCCAAAAACAAGCAAAGATTGCCATCGGCAATGGGGGTATTCTTGGGAAAGGGATTGCTAATGGGTCCCAAACTCAATACGGTTTCTTAACCGAACCGCAAACTGATTTTATTTTTTCTGCTATTGCTGAAGAATTTGGATTTTTGGCTATTATTCTTCTTTCTTTTCTATTTTTATTTTTTTTCTGGCGGCTTATTAAAATAGCTTTATATGTTAGCAATAATTTCTCTCGACTTTTTATTTTTGGAGTTGGCATTATTGTTGTAGCTCATTTTTTTATTAATATTGGCAGTAACATTGGATTTCTGCCAGTCATAGGTATTCCTTTACCGTTCGTAAGTTATGGCGGTTCATCTTTGCTAGCTCTTTTTATCTCTTTGGGCGTTATTCAAAATATGAAAATCAACAGTTAGAATAGTCAATAATCAGTGACTTCTCCTCTCCCCCTTCCGCCGTCTGGCGAGAGGGGGAGGGAGATGTTCTAGTTATCCGCGCCTTAACCCTTGACCAAGGATTTTCTATTTCTCCCAGCCCCGTCCTCTCCAGTAGGAAGGGCGGGGGCGGGAATAGGGAAGAGACGCTTGAGTTATCCACACTTTAATCCTTGACCAAGGGTCTTTTTATTGGGAAAATGAATATACGATACGCTATTAAGCTTATAAAAATAGTATATCGGATAACCACTAAGATCAATAATGGAAAAAGACTCTAAAGATCAAGAAGAATACATTTCCTTATCTAAAGCATCCGAAAATTCTCCGTATTCGCAGGAGTATTTAAGTTTGAGAGCAAGGAAAGGAAAATTAAAGGCTATTAAATTAGGCAAAAATTGGGCAACAAAGAAAGAATGGATTAACGAATATGTGGCAGAAGCCCAGAGTTATAGAGAAAATCTTAATCATAGAATTGAGAAGAAAGAAACTGAGCGAATACTTGGAAAAGAAAAAAAGGCTAAACAAGAAACTCAAGTTAAAGTATCGGAATCTGAATCTAAACTTGGGCTACCCGCGACTTCTTCAATCCCAGAGAAACAACTAGGATTAAGATTCGATATGGTAGTCGCTCTAGCATTCCTGGTTCTAATCTCGTCAATAGCTTTTGGCCAAGGAGGTCTCTCTGGAGCATTTAAAGATGTGAAAGAAGTTTTCTCTAATGTTGCCCAGAAATCTGAAGTTGTTCTTATTTCAATTTCCAAAGAAATTAGAAAAGGAGGAGCGGAAATTAATTTAGTTCTTAATCAATCTCTTCTTCCGATTGAAGACAAATCTGAATTTATTGCAATCACAGATTTAGTTTATCCAACCACTATTTGGCAGGAAACAGGCCATGTCTTTTCTTCATATTTCAATTGGTTAAAAGATAAATTAGGGAATGTCTTTGTTGCTAATCCTAAGACAGTTGCTTGGGAAAAAGATGTTAACAGGTCCCTCATCGTAGAATCCAAGATTGACTCTCTGACCAACCTCATAACTCAAAAAGAGATAGACAGCTTAAAGGGGGCGTCAGTTTTGGAATCGAGTAATCCAAGAGTTTATGCGGACATCGGAAGAATGTATTTAGCAACAGGACAAAAAGAGGAGGAAAGGGTAGAATTTGAGAAAGTAATGGCCCAAAGGGAAGATTATGGTCCAGTAAATATAAATTGGGTTTTAATGCTGGAATACGAGGGAAGGGAAGAAGAAGCAATCGCAAAATGGGAATGGTTTTTATCAAGAGTTCCTAATGATGTTGAGGTGTTATTCCATCTTGGTCGGCTTTATTATAATAATGACTTAATAGATAAAGCAATTGGCCAATTTGTAGCGGCATTAAGCTTGTCACCTAATTATTCTAATGCCAGATATTTTTTGGCTATTGCCTACGAAAAGCAAGGCAAAACTGACCAAGCATTGGAACAGTTGAATATTATTTCAGGGGCCGATCCTGCTAATCAAGAAATAAAAGATAGAATTCAAAGATTAAGAATTGGAATGAGCGAGCCGAAAGAAAAGATGGAATTGCCAGAAGAAAAGGGAGGGGAAAAGGAAGAAGGAATATTGAATGATATAGAGTGAAGAAAAATAAAGAACAAAAAGGGAAAGCGAGGGGGGTAATTTTAATTTTTTGACCATTACCTAAATAGCTTGACTTGTTTTTAAAAACGTGTAAAATAGAATTCAAATAGGATATTTAACTTTGAAATTATATTCTTCTTAAAGAAGCATAAGAGGCATTTTACCCTTTCAAGAAAAAAAGGGGGAATTTTTTGTCGTCGAATAGGCGAGTTTTAATTAAAATTCAAAATTAAAGATCATGTTAATAAAGGATTTTTCTAAGTCCAAAGTTCGGCTGGATTTGCCATATCTTTTAGATGTTCAAAAGGCAAGCTGGAAAGAATTTTGGCAAAGAG
>CAYRCT010000024.1:0-8354 GCA_964422845.1 uncultured Candidatus Saccharibacteria bacterium
ATAAATGATTGTTTAAAACAGAATTCGGCCTATTGCCTGCTTGGATATCAAAAGACAGCTCTTTGGAGCTGTTTTTTGATTTGTAAAATCATCGAAAAAATATTAAAATACTTAATACTTAGCATTAAAAAATATTATGCAAGATATCCCAAATTCTGGAAAAAATTTAATTGTTGAAATAAATGGCAAAAAATTTGCTAGGATTCCTGTTAAAACCCATCTTATAACTCTAGAAGATAATCTTGATGAAATCATTCAAAAATATCTGAAAAGTTTTTTAGAAAAAGATGATATTGTTTTTGTAGCTGAAAAAATAATTGCTATTTTACAGAATAGGGCTTATCCATTAACAGAAATAAAGCCAACAAGATCAGCAATTTTTTTAAGCAAATTTGTTTCTAAAAAACCCGGAGGTATTGGTTTGGCAATGCCAGAAACTATGCAAACAGCGATTGAAGAAGTGGGGTCTTTCAGAATTTTTTTAGCTTTAATGGGTGCTGCTCTCACAAAACCCTTTGGTATTAAGGGTCTTTTTTATATCATTGCCGGAGATGGCGCTCGAGCAGTTGACGGTCCCACTCCAAACACTATTCCGCCTTATAACCAATATGTAGTCAAGGGACCAGAAAGCCCTGGAAAAGTAGCTGAGAAAATTGCTGAGATGATAAAAAGGCCGGTGGCTATTATCGATGCTAATGATCGAGGAATAAGAATATTAGGAACCAGTAAGTCGTTCAAAGTAAATAAAAGAATGATTCAAAAGGCCTTGAAAGACAATCCCTTAGGACAAAGTTCTCAATCAACGCCTATTGGTATTCTTAGACCATTAAACAGCAATTAATTAATGATCAAAAGAATTCTTAATATAAAAACCAATAAGATTCCTATGGCTGCCCTTATTTTAGGAATCGCCAGTTTAGGGAGTGCGCTCCTTGGTTTTTTTAGAGATCGACTTCTAGCAGGACAGTTTGGAGCAGGAGATGATTTAGATATATATTATACTGCCTTTAGAATCCCCGATTTTGTTAATATGGTTTTAATAATGGGAGCAATCTCTGCAGCCATTATTCCTGTTTTTACTTTTTATTTACATAAAGACGAAAAAGAAGCTAAGCAATTTTTAAACAATCTTCTAAATTTGTTCATGATTGTTTTCATCGTAGTTTCTTTTTTCTTGTTTATTTTTGCCCCCCAATTAATTTCTTTAAT
This sequence comes from uncultured Candidatus Saccharibacteria bacterium, assembly GCA_964422845.1. Classification (GTDB taxonomy): domain Bacteria; phylum Patescibacteriota; class Minisyncoccia; order Minisyncoccales; family PEYH01; genus JAYENY01. The sequence goes on from CAYRCT010000024.1 coordinate 1,210, forward strand.
AGCTCCAGGATTTGGAATTGAAAAAAGAGAGATGACTGTTTTACTCACTAGGATTATGTTTTTAAGCCCTATTCTTTTGGGAGTGAGCAATATTATAAGCGGGATATTACAGGTGTTTTCCCGCTTTTTAGTGACTGCTTTAGCTCCAATTATGTATAATTTGGGCATTATTTTTGGTATTCTTGTTTTTGTGCCCAGGATTGGTTTGATTGGTCTGGCTTGGGGCGTAGCTCTGGGCGCAGGACTTCATTTACTTATCCAATTGCCTATTTTCTTTTTTCTAGGCTTTCGCCCATTTAAAGGATTTGCTATATTCCATCCTGGCGTTAAAAAAGTCTTCAAGCTAATGTTGCCCCGTTCTTTGGGTATTGCCGCATCTCAAATCAACCTAATGGTAATGACCGCTATTGGTTCTACTTTGGCCATTGGGTCTATAGCTGTTTTTAGCTTGGCCAATAATCTTAGTCGCAGTTTACTTATTCTTTTAGCTGTGCCTTTTTCCACGGCTGCATTTCCCGCCCTATCATCTACCTTTTCCCAAGGGAAAAGACAAGAATTTTTAGAGAAATTTTCTTTGAGTTTCCGATTGCTGTTGTTCCTTATTGTTCCGACTAGCGCTTTGTTGTTTATTCTAAGAGCTCAAATAGTAAGAATTATCTACGGGACTGGTCGCTTTAGTTGGGCAGATACAAGATTAACTAGCGCTTGTTTGGCTCTTTTTGCCTTGAGTTTATTCGCTTATGGTTTAGGCCTTCTATTATCAAAGACTTTTTATGCAGCCCACAATACAAAGACGCCAACAATAATAGGGTTAATAAGCATCGGAGTAAATATTTGTTTGTGTTTTCTTTTTGTTCATTTTTTAGAAACTGCCAATTTTTTCAGTCATTCATTAATAAATATTTTAAAATTAGAAGGACTTAAGAATATAAGTATTATTGGACTTCCTCTAGCGTATTCTATTTCTGGCGTGCTTCAATTTGTTTTGCTTTTCTGGTTTTTGCATAAGAAAATTGGAGCAACAAAACAAAGAGAGATTTTCCAAACTATAACAAAAACTTTTCTAGCCACTGTGCCAACAATAATTGTTCTCTATTTTTCTCTCCGGCTTTTCGGTTTATTTCTGGAAACCTCAACTTTTGTGGGAGTTTTTCTTCAAACCACAGGCGCATCAATTATTGCGATGTTAATATATCTTCTGTTTTCCCTTTTACTAAAATCTCCAGAAATCTATCTGTTCAAAAAGTTTCTAGCCAGCAAAATCATTGATAAAAAGTTGGGCAAAGTATAATAATATTAATTTACCACAGAGGGAATTCTTCGGAATTCCCTGTTTTTTTTAAGTAATTCTGTTAGAATGAAATATTATGAAAACCTTTACCTTTATAGATGCCTCAAATCTTTTCTACGGAGGAGAGAAAAGTTTGGGCTGGAAGATAGACTACAAAAAATTGCTTTTTTATTTAGAAGATAAATATCAAACATCTAAAATATTATATTTCGGCGGTGTTGAAATATACAACTTCCATTTTAATTATTTGAAAGAAGATACTGTTCCGATTGAGGAATTGGAGAGATATTTAATAGGGCTAATCGAAAATCAGGCGCATAAATTTAGTGAGGCAAAATTGTCTCTTATTGATCGGCACTTAAAGAGGGTGCGTTTTTATTTAAAATTAAAAGAATTTGGTTACGAGTTACGCCTCAAGCCGGTGAAGCGGTACATACAAGAGGACGGCAGTCGAAAAAAGAAAGCTAATTGTGATGTTGATATGACTTTTTATTTAATGAAAGAGAGGGATAATTTTGACAGAGCCATAATTCTTTCTGGTGATGGAGATTTTTTGCCAGTTTTGAAATATCTGAAAGAAAGAGGAAAAGAGATTATTATTTTATCTCGTGGTCCTCGGACAGCAAAAGAAATCCGTCAATTTGCTGGCGGAGATTTTAGAGACTTTGAATATCTAAAATATATATTAAAGATGGAAGGAAAATAAACGGGACGGACTCATATAGAATCCGCCCCATGTCTAGTATGTTTATACTAGCAATTTTAAGGAGAGCTTGTCAATAGCTTGTAGAAAAAATTTGTTTTTCTATCTATTTTAGAAATAATTATGATAAAAAAGATTAGAAATTTTGCAATAGTGGCTCATATTGATCATGGAAAATCAACTCTGGCTGATAGGTTTTTGGAATTAACAGGAACCATCGAAGCGGAAAAAATGAGACCTCAATTTTTAGACACAATGGATTTAGAACGAGAAAAGGGGATTACCATAAAGCTCCAGACAGCGAGGATGGAATATCAAGGCTATATTCTTAATATGATAGATACTCCCGGTCATGTGGACTTTACTTACGAGGTTTCAAGGTCTTTAGCAGCTATTGAGGGAGTTGTTCTCCTAGTTGATGCGTTAAAAGGCATTCAGGCGCAAACCTTAATGAATCTGGATCTAGCTAGAAAACAGAACTTAGTTATTATTCCAGTAATTAATAAAATTGATTTGGCTGGGAAAGATAGTGAGCGAATTGAGGAAGTTTCCGAAGAGATAGCTAATCTTTTAGAAATAGATAAAAAAGAAATTATTAAAATTTCTGCTAAACAGGGGACTGATATTGAAAAGGTTTTACAAGCTGTAATAAATAGAATTCCACCTCCTAGCATGGCCTCCGATTCTCTCTTGCGCGCCTTAATTTTTGATTTTGAGTACGACTCTTTTCAAGGTGTTATTGCTCATATTAGAGTAATGGAAGGCAGTATAACAAAAGGAGATGAAATTTATTTAATTAATGCTCAGATTAAAGCCAAAGCAAAAGAAGTCGGCTATTTTAAACCGGGACGTTTATCTCAGCAAGAGCTTAAAAGCGGAGAAATTGGTTATGTAGTTTTGGGCATTAAGGAATCCGAAAAAGCTAAAATCGGAGATACGATTATAAATATGGAAGAACAGGGGAAAATAAAGCCCTTGATGGGATATATGGAGCCAAAGCCGGTAGTTTTTGTCGGGCTTTTCCCTGAAGATCCAAATAATTGGTCTTTATTACGCGAGGCGCTTTTGAAACTAAAGTTAAATGATCCCTCCTTGAATTTTAAACCAGAATCAAAATCGGCATTTGGTCGAGGTTTCCATTGCGGATTTTTGGGGCTTTTACATATTGAAATTGTGGTTGAACGATTAAGGCGCGAATTTAATTTGGAATTAATGACATCCAGCCCATCTGTTTGCTATAAAGTTTTGGATTTTTCTAAAAAAGAAAGATTAATATGTTCAGTAATGGATTGGCCAGATCAATCAACAATTAATAAAGTTTACGAACAATTCTGTGAATTAAAAATAATTGTACCTATTAAATTTCTAGGCAAGGCAGTAGAATTAGTTGAACATAGACATCCTGGCATTACTCACTTAAGCACTGATAAGGTTTTGATAACCTGCGAAATGCCTTTTAGAGAAATAATGGCGAATCTCTATGATAAAATAAAAAGCACTACACAGGGTTTTGGCTCAATGGATTATAAGTTTTTGGATTGGAGAGAGGCCGATTTAATTAAGTTAGAAATTTTAGTTTTGGGCAATCCTGAGAATTCATTTTCTAGGATTATTCCTGCGAGCGACGCATATCAGGAGGGTAAAGCAATGGTAGAAAAATTAAAAAATGTTTTCCCTTCTCAACTTTTTAGTGTTCCATTGCAAGCAAGAGTAGGTGGGAATATTATTGCTAGACAAACGGTGAGCGCAAGAAGGAAGGACGTTATTGCCCCTCTGTATGGCGGAGATTACACGCGTAAAAGAAAACTTTTAGAGAAACAGAAAAAAGGTAAGAAGAAATTAAAATTAAGAGGCCAATTAAAAATCCCCCAAGAGGTTTTCTGGAAGATGATGAGGTGATCCCTCTGCCGAAGTTGTCAGATATTGAGGGACATTTCTGTCCTCTCTTCAGTAGTATTATTGGCGATTCGGACAGAAATGCAATATTTATATCGCCGGTTGAAAAATTTTTAAATTAAATGTATTATCTAAATAGGAACGGTAATGTGAAACTGAATACCATGCTCAGCACTATTAGAATAACTAAAATTGTCCAAATTAATCTTATTATTTTTTCTCGTTTCATTTTTTCTAATTAGATTATATTATTCTTTATGATAACAAAAAAAAGAAGATATAAAAAGGGCAATAAACAAGACAAGGCATTGATGGGTTTGTTAATATTTTTTGACATTCTGATTATTGGTTTTTTGGTTTTTGGCAATCTGAAGCTTTATGCAGAGAATAAGGCAATTAACAATCAACACGCAAACATTAACAAAGAATTGCAACAGTTAAGAGACAAGAATCAAAAATTAAAGGAGTTATTCGCTTTTTCGTCTGAAGAAGAATATATAGAACGAGTTTTAAGAGAAAAGGGGATGTATAAAAAAGCAGGAGAAGAAGTAGCAGTTATTGTTAGGGATGATGTTTTGGAAAATTTATCCATAGAAGTTACAGAGATAGAAACTGCCTCTGTTTGGAGTAAAATTTCTGATTTTTTTAAACAAATTTTTAGACCATAGCTTCGCGAGAGTAGTTTAGTGGCAAAACGGTTCCTTCCCAAGGAATAAATGGGGGTTCGATTCCCCTCTCTCGCTTTGCCGAGGTAGCTTCAATGGTAGAGCAATCGCCCCGTAAGCGATAGGTTGGGGGTTCAAATCCTCTCCTCGGCTCAAATAGTATGAAAAAAGAAATTACGATAAATATACAAGAGATACAAAAAAAACTCCATCATCTGATGGACTGTCTTTGAATTTGAGCAGAAAAAGAAGGACTTGCAAAAATTAGAAAAATATCTAAGCGAGACATCGAACTGGGAAGACAAAAAAGAGCTTATCGCATCTAATCAGAAATTTAGTATTTTAAAAGAAGAGATTGAACAGTGGCAAAAATTAGAGCAAGAATTTAATGACTTGGAAGAATTGGCTGATGCTACAGATGGAGATACTAAATTTCAAGAAGAAATCGAAAAATCAAAATTAGAATTTTGGCAAAAGCTTGAGGAAAAAGAAATAGAGATTTTTCTCTCTGGGACTTATGACAAGAATAATGCTATTCTAACCATTAAGGCTGGAGCAGGGGGAAAAGATGCCCAAGATTGGGCAAATATTTTATTTAGGATGTATCAAAGATATTGCGAGCGACAAGGATTTAAGAGTAAGATTTTATCTCAAAGCTTTAGCGATATGGGCCCAGAAGGGAGAGTTGGCATTAAGGAGGCAGTTCTAGAGGTTAAGGGCAATATGGCTTACGGTTTTTTAAAGGGAGAAAACGGGGTTCATCGTTTAGTAAGAATTTCTCCGTTTTCTGCCAAGGATTTACGCCATACTTCTTTTGCCCTAATAGAAGTTTTACCTCAATTGCGAAAAACAGCAGAACAGGAATTAAATATTAGAGAAGAAGATCTAAGAGTGGATACTTATAGGGCGTCAGGACCAGGTGGCCAATATGTTAATAAACGAGAATCAGCAATACGGATTACCCATTTGCCAACAAGCATCACTGTCAATTGCCAAGCAGAAAGAACTCAAGGACTTAATCGGAGTAAAGCGATGGAGATGTTAAATGCGAAACTTATTCAAATGAAAGAAAAACAAGATAAGCAAAGAATTGAGAAAGTAAAAGGAAAAACAGCAAGCCCGGAGTGGGGGAATCAGATTCGTTCTTATGTCTTTTATCCTTATAAAATGGTAAAAGACCATCGGACTAAAGTAGAAACCAGTCAGTTAGAAGAAGTTTTAGACGGTGATTTAGACCAATTTATAAAAGCAGAAATTCAATTAATATGATAATTTTTGAAACAGTTAGTAAAATTTATCCCCCTGATACTGTTGCTCTTAAAAATGTAAGTTTTGAAATTAAACCCAACGAGTTTGTTTCTATTGTCGGTAAATCGGGAGCTGGGAAAACTACTCTTATAAAACTTTTGCTTCGTGAAGAGCCGATGACTAGTGGCAAGATATTTTTTAGAGAAAAAGACATTACTTCTATTAAACCCAAGAATTTGCCTATTTTTCGCAGGAAAATTGGAGCTATTTTTCAAGATTATCGTCTTTTGCCCCAGAAAACAGTTTTTGAAAATGTGGCTTATGCAATGGAAGTAATGGGAGGTACTGATTACGAAATTTTTAGAGATGTGCCCAATATTTTAGGAATTGTTGGACTAGAAGATAGGGCAAACAATTTTCCCCAAGAGCTTTCTGGCGGAGAAAAACAGCGCACAGCTATTGCGCGGGCATTGATCATTAGGCCACAAGTAATTATTGCTGATGAGCCGACAGGCAACCTTGACCCGTATCATAGTAAAGATATAATAAATTTACTTGAAAAAATTAATGATTTGGGGACAACTATTATTCTGTCCACTCACGACAAAGCAGTTATTAATGGCTTGAAGAGAAGAGTTGTAACGCTAGATAGGGGAGAGATTGTCAGAGACGAACAAATAGGCAGGTTTATACTTTAAAACCAACCACTCCCTTTCTAATCCTCTCTCTGAGAGGATAAGGAAGGAGGGAGAGTGCAATTCTTGTTTAATTATTAAAATGTTTAATTGTTAAATTGACGCATGCTTACTTATTTACGAAGGATAATTCGTTTTGGATGGTATCATTTTTGGAGAGAGGGCAGCTTGAATGTAGCTACTGTTTTTGTTTTGACTGTGACTATCAGTTTAATGGGGTTTCTTCTCGTTACTCAAGGAGGAGTGAAGTATTTGATTGTTCAGATTCAAGATAAAATAGACATTAGTGTTTATCTTAAGTCCGATTTAACTCAAGAAGATGTTTTAACAGCTCAAGAGAAATTGAGCGATATGCCGGAAGTCCAAACCGTAACCATGATTTCTGCAGATGACGCTTTGATTGAGTTTAAAGAGAAACACAAAAACGATCTTATTCTTTTAGAATCATTAGAAGTCGTAGGAATAAATCCTTTTTATGGTTCTTTGAATATTAGAGCCACAACTCCCGATCAGTATGCTGCCATTTTGACAGTTCTTAATAGTTCGGCAATGGAAAATGTCATTCATAAAGTGGATTATGTTGAAAAAAAGACAGTTATTGAAAAACTTTCAACATTTATTTCCAACATTAATGCAACTGGCCTTTT
>CAYRCT010000025.1:0-7500 GCA_964422845.1 uncultured Candidatus Saccharibacteria bacterium
AAGGGGTATGGGTCTCGCAAGAGATCGTTGGCGGCGAGCTTTATGTTTTCCGCCATTGAATGAAGACACATTATGAATCTTTCTAGTTTACAATGGTGGCTCATAGTAATTATAAATTTAATTGGTTATCTCATTTTTTTGTCCGGACTAAAGTCAAGCCTAGTTGATTATTTGAGGCGACCCATTTCAGAAGCTATTGAGTTTATTGGTGGAGTTATAATCGTAATTTCTTTTATTGCAATGTTTTGGATATTCGGAATTATAGGTGGATTAATTCTCATAGCAATTTTCTGGTTTATAATAACTCCAATCGCCAGACTTTTAGTCAAAATTTAAAAACGAACTTATGAAAATAAAAATCAAAGCCCAAAAAGGATTTATTCAAATTCCCATACTGATAGCAATTATTGTTTCTATTATAGCAACCACGGGAATTGGTTATGGAATATTTGAATACCGTAAGACAGTAAAGATAATAGAAGAAGCTAAACAGTTAACGAAAGTAGAAAAATATAATGAGGCAATCGCAAAATTAGAGGTCGGTCTTAATGGGTGGACAATTAAGAATTTAGGAATCAAGCGACAAGAAATTTTTAATTGGATAGAGAAAAATAAGCAGCTTTTGATAGATGAAACAGAATATAATCAGGGAATAGAAGACTTTAATAAAAAAGATTGGGAGAGCGCTGAGGAATTATTATCAAAAGTTTCTGAGGACTCATCTTATTACCAAGACGCTAAAAGTAAAATAAAAGAATCTCAAGAAATGATAACAGGGAAGCGGATTGCCGAGGCGATTGGAAAAGCAACAGAGGAAACAAAGCAAGAGATGGAAAAGATAACGAAAGAAACAGAGATAGCAAAAAAAGAGGCTGAAGAAGCAAAGAAGATTGCTGAAGATGCGCAAGGAAAAATCAAGGAAGAGCCGAAAGCAGATATTGTCTCGCTAATAGAACAATGGAGACCAATAATAGCTTATATAGAATGTGATTTTTATTATGAGGGAACAGATATAAAATATCTTACTGTGGCTGGTTCTGGAGTTCTCAATAAACGTGACCATAAAGGTCATCCCATTCTTATTACCAATAGACACGTGGTTGTAGATCAAGAAAAGTATTCTCCAAAAATTTGTAGAATTAAACTTCCTGACAGAAAAGATGTTATTTCTGTTCCGACTGAAAATATATTTGAATCCTCAAAAGGATACGATGTGGCAAAAATATGGATTGGCTATTATCCTTATTCTGGTGATTACTATTCTTTTGATGTTTGCACGGAAACTCCTTCTATTGGAGAAGAAGTCATTATATTAGGTTATCCAGCCATAGGATCTTCAAATGATATTACGGCAACCGAAGGCATAATCTCTGGTTACGATGGCAATTATTACATTACTTCTGCCAAAATAGAACACGGAAACTCTGGCGGAGCTGCCATATTGACAAATAAAAATTGTTATTTAGGAATCCCAACATTCGCCCAAGTTGGATCTATAGAATCGTTATCAAGAATTTTGAAACCACTTCCATTTTGGTGGCAGAGAGAGTGAAAATTAAAAAATTAGAAGAAGAAAGAACAAAGCAAAAGACAGAACAAGAAGAAGCTGAGAAAATAGCTGAAGAGAAAGTGGTCAAAGAAGAAGCCCTTATTAAGGTTGAGAAATGTAAGTCAGAATATACCGCCAAGAAAGAAAAAATGATAACTGAATTTAATAATTATGAATTTCCACTTAAAGAATTGAAAGTAAAAAAGTGGAATTAGAAAACCCTCTAATGCCACTTATATTTGATATTTTATAATAATGAAAAATAATTAGAATTTATGGAGAATAAAGAAATGAAAAAAGCTGTAATATGTTCAAAATGTAGTGCATCATTTATTCCATTCAGGAGAGATTTTAAATGTCCAAATTGTGGTGAGCCAACGAGTGATTTTTTTGATCTCATCCCTAGTCTAGTTAATTTAATGGAATGCAATAAAGAGAAATATGGAAAATATAGACCTAATGATTGGGAAGTTAATTCTTTTTCAGAAAATATACAGCGGTATACATCTGAAATTTTTGATATAATTGACGAAAAAGGATTTAATGACCCAGAAGATTTTATAAAGTATTATTTCAATAGAGCAAGAAAAGATGGTAAGGAAAAATATATATGTAACCATTTTGAAGATATTGCGTTGGCAATAGCTATAGAAATGCGAAAAAGATTAGAGGAGAGACAAATAAAGAAGCTGAAAAAAGCTAAAACAGGGGAGTCAATTGCTTTTGATAAAGCTTATGGAGTTGTTGTTGATGGCAAAGATACAGGCAGAAGATTTATCCGGAAAGAAGACGCCGATAAATACTTGAAACAGCAAAGCCAACAGAATAAAAAATAAAATAACTTAAAAAAGCTCCCCTTGGGGGGAGTTTTTACTTATAAATTTAGCTTGTTTTTAAAGAAAAAAAATGATACTTTTAAGTATAGATAAGTATGTTTATTACTATGAAAATGAATATGAATTATGCAAAAAGAAGCTAAAGCACGAATTAAAATCAATAATTTACTTCAGACATCTGGTTGGAGATTTTTTGATACAAAAGATGGCAAAGCTAATATAACAGTAGAGAGTAACGCCAAATTAGATGAAGTAGGAGAAGATTTTGAAAAAGCAAGTGAGGGGTTTATTGATTATCTTTTATTAGACGAAAAGGGTTTCCCAATTTGCGTTTTAGAGGCGAAATCTGAAGATAAAGATCCTTTGGTAGGTAAGGAACAGGCCCGTAAATATGCGAACAGTCAAAATGTTCGTTTTGTTCTTCTCTCAAATGGAAATATCCATTATTTTTGGGATAAGGAGCTGGGCAATCCTACTAGAATATCTGTATTCCCAAGTTTGAAGAGCTTAAAGGGAAATAAAGAGTTTTCTCCTGATACCGAGAAGTTGACCCAAGAAGACATTCAAGATGACTATATCGCGCTTACTCAAAATTCTTTTTATCAAAAAGATCCTCGTTGGCTTGATGAGAAAAAGCGTCAGCGGTTTATTGGCGATACTGGTTTAAACCTTCTTCGTCCATATCAGCTTGACGCTGTTAAGAAAATTCAAAAAATAGTAGCTGATGGGAAAAATAGATTTCTTTTTGAAATGGCTACCGGCACCGGCAAAACTCTTTTGGCGGCAGCGATCATTAAGCTATATCTTAAAACTGGAAACGCGCGCAGGGTTCTTTTCCTTGTTGATCGCTTAGAGCTTGAAAACCAAGCGGAAAAAGCATTCAACAATTATCTAAAAGCTGATTACAGAATTGTTGTATTCAAACAAAATAGAGATGATTGGCGTAAGGCGGAGATTGTGGTCACAACGGTTCAAAGTATTTCTCACGACAATAAATATCTAAAAGTCTTCACTCCTACTGATTTTGATTTAATAATTTCTGACGAGGCTCATCGTTCTATTTCTGGGAACAGCAGAACGATTTTTGAATATTTTATTGGCCATAAGTTGGGCCTTACTGCGACACCAAAAGATTATCTTAAAAATCTTTCTAAAAAAGATATAAACGAACGCGATCCAAGAGAAATAGAAAGAAGAAACCTTCTTTCAACTTATAGAACATTTGGTTGCGAGAGAAGCGAGCCGACTTATCGTTATTCTCTTGTTGAAGGGGCAGAAGATGGTTATTTAATATTGCCTTTAGCTATTGATTGTAGAACTGAAATAACAACTCAATTATTATCTGATGAAGGTTATGCGGCACAAGTTCAAAATGATGAAGGAGACGAGGAAGAAGTTATTTACAGACAGAAAGACTTTGAAAGGCATTTCTTCTCCGAACAAACAAACAATGAATTCGTTAAAGCGTTTTTAGACAATGCTTCAAGAGATCCTATAACCGATGAAATAGGTAAAACTATTATTTTTTGTGTAAGCAGGAGGCACGCCACTAAAATAACAGCTATTTTAAACAGCTACGCAATGAATATGTTTCCCGGCAAGTATAATTCTGATTTTGCTGTTCAAATTACTTCTGACATTCCTGATGCGCAAAAAATGACCATAAATTTTGCCAATAATAACTTAAACGGCCATACCAAATTCCTTGAGGGCTATAAATCCAGCAGAACAAGGGTTTGCGTAACCGTAGGAATGATGACGACAGGTTATGACTGCCAAGACATATTAAATCTTTGTTTATTAAGGCCTATTTTCTCTCCAACAGATTTTGTTCAAATTAAAGGACGTGGCACAAGGCCCTATAATTTCAAGTATGAAAAAGAAGAGGAGAGAACAACTAAAAAGAAAGAAAATTATAAACTTTTTGATTTTTTTGCTAATTGCGAATACTTTGAGAAGAAGTTTCCTTATGATGAAGTTATTAAACTCCCGCCCCGAAAGAAAGGGCCGGGCGGTGATTTGCCACCAGAACCACCGATTCATATTGACGACACCTCAATTAATATTCCAGATCCATTAAAAACATTAGAGGTGATAAATTTTGAAGGCAATATAATGCGAGTGGATAAAGAACTTTATGTGAACAAGTTTGAGAATGTTATTAAAGATGCAGCTAAAAAAGATGAGCAATTTAAGGAAGCTCTTGATGCAGGTGATTATGAACAAATGGAAGTGTATGTTAAAGAGAAAATCTTTAACAAGCCAGAAGATTTCTTTACTTTAGAACGAATAAGACAGGGTTATCAATCAGATCGTCGTTTATCTCTTTGGGAGATTTTAGACAAGGTTTTTGATCGCATTCCTCGTTTTAAATCAAAGGATGAATTAGCTCAAGAAGAATTTGAGAAGTTTTTAGTTAATTCTGATATTAAGCCAGAGCTTTATTATGAAGCCAGAGAATTTTTTAGAAACTATCTTATTGATGAGAATTTTCGGATTGCCGTTAATCAAAAACGATTTAATAAATATGCCGACAACCCGACAATGTTGGAAGTTTTCAAAAAGTTAGGCAAAAATCGTATTGCCGAAATTCCAGAATATATAAAAGACAATGTTAAATTAAATACCTTCGTTTAATTATTATGCTTACCGCAGAAACAAAAAGAAAAATTGATTACTTGCGCGATGTGCTTGTTGGTAGGATTCCAGTTCCATCTCAACAAATTGAGCAGATAACGCTTGGCTTGATCTATAAGTTTATGAGCGATATTGATGAGCAAAATGAAGAACTGGGCGGAAAATCATTTTTTGGCGGTGAATATAAAAAATATGCTTGGAAGAATATAATGGATCGCTCTCTTGCTGGCCACGAGAGGGTTTTATTTTATTCAGAAGGATTAGAAAAGATGGGTCATAATGGTAAAATACCGCAACTATTTAGAGATATTTTCAAAGGAGCATTTTTACCATTCAAAGACCCGGAGATATTGGGCTTATTCCTAAAAGGTATAAACGAATTTAAGTATGAAAATAGTGAAGAATTAGGTAATGCTTTTGAATATCTTTTATCAACCGCTGCCTCGCAAGGAGACGCTGGTCAATTCAGAACACCACGCCACATTATTGATTTTATCGTTGCAGTAGTTGATCCGCAAAAAGAAGACAGGATTTTAGATCCTGCCTGTGGCACAGCCGGCTTTCTTATTTCTGCTTATAAGCATATTTTGAAAAATAACACAGATGAAAAATCAGGCAGATCCGGATCTTTATTGACCGCAACAGAAAGAAAGAAATTGACCAAAAACATTGTTGGTTATGATATTTCCTACGAAATGGTGCGTCTTTCTCTTGTAAATCTTTATTTACACGGTTTTGCCGAACCAAATATTTACGAATATGACACATTAAGCAGTTTGGAGCGTTGGGACGATAATTTTGATTGCTTATTAGCTAATCCGCCATTTATGACGCCAAGAGGCGGGATAAAACCCCACAACCGCTTCCCAATACAAGCCAAGCGTTCAGAGGTGCTGTTTGTGGATTACATAACCGAGCATTTAACTCCTAATGGCAAAGCTGGTATCATCGTGCCAGAAGGTATAATTTTTAAGAATGACGGTGCCTACAAACAACTTCGTAAGCTGTTGATAGAAGATGGTCTTTGGGCGGTGGTTTCCTTGCCACAAGGCGTGTTTAATCCTTATTCCGGCGTTAAGACAAGTATTTTATTTTTTGACAATACGATTGCAAAACAAACAAAAGAAATGTTGTTCGTTAAAATTGATAGTGATGGTTATGATTTAGGTGTTCAAAGAAGACCGATTGATAAAAACGACTTGCCAACAAGGTTGGCTCTTTTGGAAAAATATAAACAAGTTGTTCAGGGGAATAAAAAGTTTAGTTTAAGCATAGAAGAAGAAAAATTCGCGAGTGTTGTTGAAAAAGAAAAACTTGCCGAAAGCGGAGAATATAATTTATCTGTAGACAGGTATAAAAAAGTGGTGGATTATAGCAATCAAAAGTGGCCAATGGTAAAACTGGGCGAAGTGTTAAATTATCAGCAACCAACAAAATACATCGTAAAATCGGTTCAATATGATGATAAATATACTACTCCAGTTTTAACGGCTGGGAAAACTTTTATTTTAGGATATACCAACGAAAAAGAAGGAATTTTCAGCGAGAATTTACCAGTTATTATATTTGATGATTTTACCACAGCAATAAAATTTGTTGATTTTCCTTTTAAAGTTAAATCATCAGCAATGAAGATATTGCACACAAAAAAGGATAAGGCAGATATTAGGTTTTTATATTATGTAATGCAAAAAATTAAATTCGCAGGTAACGAACATAAACGATACTGGATTTCAGAGTATTCAAAAATAAAAATTCCTTTTCCACCCATTGAAGTCCAAAAAGAAATTGTTGCCGAATTGGAAAGTTATCAAAAAATTATAGACGGCGCAAAACAAATAGTAGATAACTACAAGCCAACTATAAAAATTGATCCAAAATGGGAAAAAGTGAAGTTGGGAAAAGTGTGTGAAATTGGTTCAAGCAAAAGGGTTTTTGAGTCAGATTGGAAAGCTGAAGGAGTTCCATTCTATCGCGCAAGAGAAATAGTTAAACTATCAAATACGGGCTTTGTTAAAAATGAACTATTCATATCAGAAGAAATGTTTTTGAAGTATTCTAAAAAATATGACTATCCAAAAGAGGGAGATCTAATGGTTACGGGAGTCGGTACGCTCGGAGTTTGTTATTTAGTCAAAAAAGATGACAAATTTTATTTTAAGGATGGAAACATAATTTGGTTTAAGAATTTTAAAAATAATACTTCTTCCAGATTTGTTAGGTATTTATTCCAAGATAAATTTGTGAAGGATCAGATTAGCGCCAATGCTGGTGGTGGGATGGTTGGGACATATACCATTACGCGTGCAAAAAACACAGTAATTCCTCTTCCACATATTAAAACTCAAAACCAAATCGTGGCGAAAATTGGAGAAGAACAAAAAATGATTAAAACAAACAAAGAATTGATTAAACTTTTTGAGCAAAAAATTAAAGATAAAATCTCCGAAATTTGGGGAAAATAAATTATGAAAACAG
>CAYRCT010000026.1:0-7320 GCA_964422845.1 uncultured Candidatus Saccharibacteria bacterium
TTTGATAGAATTAGAGAAAACCTTATCCGGGGAGCTGGAACAACTTTTAATGAGACAGTTAATCTGAGCTTGAATGAAACAATGGTTCGTTCAATTAATACTTCTTTTACTACTTTATTTGTGCTTTTAGCGATTTTCTTTTTTGGAGGCGCTAGTTTAAATTATTTTTCCTTAGTTTTAATTATAGGAGTAATTGCAGGCACTTATTCTTCAATATTTTTGGCAAGCACTCTTTTGGCTCAGTGGCTTACTCTTCGACAGGGCTGGAGGGCGTAGAGGCTTGACTCAGTTAGTAGAAAATGTTTTAATAGAAAAGTGTTTAATAACAAAGAATCGTTGAATAATCATTAATTAATTAAAAATATGATGATAGATTATCCAAGAATTTGTGAAGATATTTTTAAAGAACTAAGCTCTAGAAAAAGAGAGGTTTTAGAAAAAAGGTTTGGTCTTACGACTGATACAGCCTTCACTCTTCAAGCAATTGGCAATGATATCGGCATTACTAGAGAAAGAGTTCGACAAATAGAAAACGATGCTTTTGAACAACTTCGCGAGACGCAAAAAGATAGACTGGATAAGGCATTCCAGTATTTTTCAGATTATTTTAAGGAACAAGGCGGACTTAGAGAAGAGTCAAAATTACTTGAGGATTTAGGTAAAGACAAATTCAAAAATCATGTTTTGCTTTTATTAAACTTAGGCAATGATTTTAGTAAATCTAGGGAAACAGAAGAATTTTATTCTTTTTGGACTATCCAATCAGAATCTCTAGAACAGGCTAGAAACGTAATCAAAAATATTATCAAAGAATTTAAACAAAATAATTCTCCGATGGGAATAGACGAAGTAGGAGAAAAAATTGATTTTAATCTAAAAACTCCAATTTTAATTTCATATATTGATATTTCTAAGATTATTTTTCAATCTCCCTTTGGGAACTATGGTTTAGTTCAATGGCCAGAGATTAATCCTCGCGGAATTAAGGACCAGGCCTATTTGGTACTAAAAAAAGAAAACAAACCCTTGCACTTTACTGAAATTGCTGAATTAATTAGCAAATTACCTTCTATTTCTAGGGATATTTTACCAGAAAGCGTACACAATGAAGTGATAAGAAATAATAGATTTGTTTTAGTTGGCCGAGGTATTTATGCTTTGAAAAAATGGGGCTATGAATCAGGCACAGTAAAAGAAATTATTGTTAATATTCTTAAAAAGAGCAAAAAACCGCTCTCTAAAGAGGAGGTTATTAAAATGGTTCTTGAGCAAAGACAAGTTAAAGAAAGTACAATTGCCTTGAATCTTCAGAATAAAAAGGTTTTTGAAAAGGACAAGAAGGGGAGATATAGTTTATTGAAAAAATAATTATTTTAACTTTAAATAATGGAGGTTATTTCTTCTATCTTCACAATCGTCTGGGCCATCATTAGAACGTGGTGGTGGTTTTTGCTTCCAATTCTTTTATGGAAGCCTCTTTTGTTTATGTGGCGTTGGTGGAGGATGGATCAATGTACCAAGGGAATAGAAAATATTTTATTAGAACTCAAAATGCCCAGAGAAGTTGACAGGCCATTCAAAGCAATGGAACAGGTTTTTGCCGGTTTCTGGATGTTTTACGACCCTGCTGACTGGTATGAGAAGTGGTGGGAGGGAAAATATCAGGTAACCTTGTCTTTGGAGGTTGCTAGCATTGGTGGAGAAATCCATTTTTACATAAGAGCTCCGCGTGGTTATCGTAACTTAGTCGAATCAAGTATTTATTCTCAATATCCCGAAGTTGAGATTTCAGAAGTAGAGGACTATACTAAAAATGTTCCACAGGATATTCCAAATAAAGAATGGGATATGTGGGGAACAGATTATGAAACAGTAAAGAAAGATATTTATCCGATTAAAACATACTCTAAGTTTTTTGAAGAAACCGCGGCTGCTAAAGAAGAAAAGAGAATAGATCCTTTAGCTGCTCTTTTGGAGGGATTGGCTAAAACTGGACCAGGCGAGCAAGTTTGGGTTCAATTAAGAATTAAACCAATAACCGTTGCTGAAAATGATTATGAAAAGAGGGCAAAAGAAGAGGTAGATAAATTAGCTAACAGATCTGACAGTTCAAAATTAAAACAAGCTTCGATGATTAAAGAAGCAGCTGATGTTGTAGTTCTTGGTCAATTACCTGGGGAGCAGGGCGAAGAAAAAGAAAAATCATGGATGCCACCAGAAATGAAATTAACTCCCGGAGAAAGAGAAATAGTTGCAGGCATAGAAAGTAAAATCGCTAAAACAATGTTTGAATGTGTTATGAGGTTTGTTATTTTAGGGGAAAAGGAAAAATGGAACAAGGGTAATTTAAAAAATGTTCTTGGATTTTTTGCTAATTTTAATACAGGAAATCTTAATGCCCTGAAGCCATGGGCTCCAAGCATTACTAAAATTCATAAGCACGAACGATTTTTTATAAATATATTTCTTTATGATCAGTTGCTTTATCTAAAAAAGAGAAAATTATTCAGAAGATATATAAGCCGGCTTAATTATCTTTTTCCCAAGTCGGGGAAATCAATCATTTTTAATATTGAAGAATTGGCTAGCTTGTTTCATTTTATTGGCAGAGCAGCCGTTCCAGCTCCAATGATTCAACGAGTTGAGTCAAAGAAAGTTGAGGCGCCGTCAGCTTTGCCTACAGAACAGTAAATTATTAATATGTCCAAAGAAAATATAAATTTTTTCGCGGAAACGAATTTTAGGCAAAATAAAAAGAAATTTGGGATCAAAATAGACGATCGCCGACGCCATTTTTATGTTATTGGAAAGACTGGCATGGGAAAAACCGCAATGATTCGCAATATGGCTATTCAAGATATCACCAACGGCAATGGCATTGCCTTTATGGATCCTCACGGAGAAACAGCTGAAGAATTATTGAATTGTATTCCCAAGGAAAGGATAAAAGATGTAGTCTATTTTAACCCCTGCGATTTAAATTATCCGATTGCTTTTAATATTATGGAAGCAGCGGATCCCGATACTCGGCATCTTATAGCCGCTGGATTAATGGGAGTTTTTAAGAAAATTTGGCCCGATGTTTGGTCAGCTAGAATGGAATATATCCTTCATAATTCTATTTTGGCTCTTTTAGAATATCCCGGTTCCACTTTACTTGGCATTAATAGAATGCTTTCAGAGGTGGATTATAGAAAGGAAGTAGTTGATAAAATTACCGATCCAATGGTTAAGCTTTTTTGGACCAAAGAATTTGCCCGTTATACCCAAAGATATGAAGTAGAAGCCACAGCTGCTATTCAGAATAAGGTGGGTCAATTTATTTCTAATCCTTTAGTTAGAAATATCATTGGTCAAACCAAATCGTCTATTGATATGAGGACAATTATGGATGAGAAAAAGATTTTAATTTTAAATTTATCTAAGGGTAGAATAGGAGAAGATAGTTCTGCTCTTTTGGGAGCATTAGCTATAACTAAGATATATTTGGCAGCGATGTCTAGAATAGACACTCCGGAAGAAGAGAGAAAAGATTTTTTTCTTTATGTCGACGAGTTCCAAAATTTTGCCACTGAATCATTTGCTAGCATTTTATCTGAATCACGCAAGTATCGTTTATGTTTAACATTAGCCCATCAATATATTGCTCAAATGGAGGATATTGTTAGAGATGCTGTTTTTGGTAATGTAGGGACAACTGTTTCTTTTAGAATAGGAGCCGAAGATGCAGAATTTTTAGAAAAAGAATTTAGTCCAATTTTTATTGCTGAGGATTTGGTTAATCTATCAAAGTATAATATTTATTTGAAATTACTGATTGACGGAGTGGCTAGTAATCCCTTCTCTGCTCAAACACTTCCTCCGCTTCCAGAATTAGAGCAATCTTTCAAAAAAGAAATAGTTGAGAGTTCTAGGGAAAAATACGGCACTCCTCGCAAAGAAATAGAAAGCAAGATTATTGAGTGGAGCAAGACAGGGGATGCTCCTCAAAAAAAGAAAAGCCAGACAAGCAGTAGAACTTGGAGGCGTGAATCATCAACTAATACAAATTCAAATAGATCTCCTGCTAAAACCTCTGTCAGAGTTGTAACTCCTCCGCAAATTCAGCCTGCAAGCGCAAATCCAGCGATATCTTTGAAAGAGGCCACAGAGAAAGATCCTGTTCCTTTTGCAATTCCTCGGAAAAAAAAGGATAATAAGGATAGAAATAAAAAAAGAGTTGATACGGATGCGCTGAAAGAAGTTATTGATGATGCTTTAGTAAAAAAAGAAACGAATAATGGAAATTATAATCAAGAAAAGAGCAAAAAAGAAAGGGGTTTTTTAAAACCGGGCCAAAAAGTTAGGTTCGATTAATAATTATTATTAATTATCACCCATTTTACTTTCTCTTTCCTTTTCCCTCTCTCCGCTCCCACCTTCTCTAGCAGGGATGGCGGGGGCGACAGAACATAAATAATTCTTAAAGTAATTTAACCATGAACAAATTAAAAGATTTTAAACTTCAAGATAAAAAAGTTATTTTAAGAGCTAATTTTGATATTCCCTTTGATGAAAAAGGAAATATATTTGATGATTTTAGGATTAGAAAAGCATTGCCCAGTATTAAATATTTGTTAGAACATGAAGCAAAAACAATTATTATAAGCCATCTCGGTAGACCTTCAAGCGGAGTGCGTTTGAGCTTAAAGCCAGTTGCCGCAAGGTTATCAAAATTACTAGATCAACAAGTGAAATTTGTAAAAGATTGTGTTGGAGGACAAGCAAGAAAAGCAGTAAAAGCGATGAAACCAGGACAAGTCATTTTATTAGAAAATTTGAGATTTTATTCAGAGGAACGGTCAAACGATGATACGTTTGCTAAGCAATTAGCGAATTTAGGCGAAATATACATTAATGACGCTTTCAGTAATTGTCACAGAGAGCACGCTTCTATTGTAGGAATCACCAATCATTTGCCAAGTGGAGCAGGGTTGCTTTTGGAAGAAGAGATAAAGACATTGTCTTCCGTTATGGAAAAACCAAAACGACCGATGGTTCTTGTTTTGGGTGGGGCTAAAATAAATACTAAGATTTCTTGTTTATTAAAATTTTTAGAAATTGCTGATCATATTGTGGTTGGAGGAATATTTGCTCCCGCCATTTTGCATGCAAAAGGAATTTCTCTATCAGGGTTTCCCTTGGACGAAGATATCGAAAAAAAGTTTGCGAGTATTGAGCTTACTAATCCAAAACTTCATCTGCCAATAGATGCTTTAGTTGGTCTAAGGAATCATCAATTAGATTATTTACGACAATCTGCAGTTGGAAAAATTCGGAAAGAAGAACAAATGTTTGATATCGGACCAGAGACAGTAAGAATTTTTTCAAATATTATAGAAGAAGCGAGTACGGTGATATGGAACGGGCCTCTTGGCTATGTTGAAGACGAGAGATTTGCTAATGGCACATTATCAATTGCTAGTGCTATTTTAAGAACAAATGCTTTTTCGGTAGTTGGGGGAGGCGACATAAATGCATTTTTGGCAGCTAACAATATGCGTAGTAAATTTTCTTATGTTTCTACTGGCGGAGGGGCAATGCTGGAATTCTTGAGCGACAAAGAATTGCCAGGAATAAAAGCTCTTCAAAAATAGTACTTATATTTTTGTCATTATTCAATAGTCCTGTATAATAATAAACTAAATTGATATTATGATTAATGATTCTTACCCTAAGGGGACAAAAGAGATTGCTGAAAGAATTCTTAAAGCAGCCGAGAAAGGAAAAAAGGTGATAATTTTTGGTGATAGCGATTTGGACGGCATCGCTTCAGTCGTTATTCTCAAAGAACTCTTCGAACTTTTAAATCCTTTATATGTTCAAAAGAAAAATATAAGCGTTTATTTCCCAGACCGGGAAAAAGAAGGATATGGGATAAGCAAGACAGCCCTTGATTTTTTTGCTGATCAAGCACCAGCTTTATTTTTTTCTGTTGATTGCGGGATTACCAATTTTGAAGAGATTAAAATAGCCAAAAAGATGGGGTTTGAGGTAATTATTATTGACCACCATCAGATTTTGGGCAAATTACCTAAAGCAGACCTCATTGTTGACCCAAAACAAAAGAACGAGACATATCCCTTTAAAGATTTTGCTGCTGCTGGTTTGGTTTATAAGGTGGCTGAAGCTACTCTATCTCAAACAAATCTTCCTCAATCAGTACAAGAAAAATTAGTAGAACTAGCTGCTTTGGCAACGCTGTCTGATCAGATGCCCATAAAAGAAGATAATCGTGAGATAGTCGATCAAGGAATGGATTCTCTCTTAACCACTCAAAGAGAAGGGCTTTTGGCCTTGATTGAATTGGGTGAGGCAGACATTCAAATAGATTTTCATATTTTCCAGAAAATTATTGCCCCCTTAAATAGTTTTAAATTAATAAATCATGTCGCAGAAAGTTATTTTTTATTGACCGAAACATCTCCAAAGAAAACTAAATCTTTGGCCCAGAAATTAATAAAGCGTTATAAGCAAAAAAAGGAAATGAATCTAGTTACAGTGGAAGAACTATGTCAGAAAATAGACAAAGCAAAAGATAACTCAATATTAATTTTTGAGGCAAGCGATTATTGGCCAGTACCAACATTAGGATCTGTAGCCTCTAAATTGCTCAATTTTTATAAAAAACCAGTTTTTCTTTTTAAGCAGGGAGAAAAAGAAAGTGTTGGTTCAGCTCGTTTGCCAAAGGAAATTGATGGCGTAAAAGCAATGACATCTTGTAAAAAACTTTTAGAGGCTTACGGCGGTCATGCTCCTGCCTGTGGTTGCCGATTAAAGAATGAAAATTTAGATAAATTCAAAAAATGTTTAGAAAAATATTTTTCTAAGGATTTATGATAAAAATAATTGTTTATACAGACGGTGCGTCGCGAGGGAATCCCGGACCCGCCTCAATTGGAGTAGCAGTGTATAACGATAAGGGCTCTGTGTTAAAAGAATATTTTGAAACCATTGGTGTAACCACTAACAACGATGCTGAATATCAGGCGGTGATTTTTGCTTTAAAGAAAATGAAAATTCTTTTTGGCAAGAAAAATATTAAGAATTACGATATTTTAATAAAATCGGATTCACAACTTTTGGTCTCGCAATTAACCGGGGAATACAAAGTTAAAGATTCAAATATTCAAAAATTATTTATTGAGATATGGAATCTCAAAACTGATTATCATAAAATTGATTTTAAACATATCCCCAGAGAAGAAAATAAATTGGCTGATAGCTTAGCCAATCAAGCGCTGGACAGAGATAGCTCAAATAGCAAATTGCTTTGATTAA
>CAYRCT010000027.1:0-7264 GCA_964422845.1 uncultured Candidatus Saccharibacteria bacterium
TTGGAGATAAAAACGCTTGACACAATTGGTGCAGTTTTGTTAGAATATATTAAGAATGAAGGTCCAATAAGTTGGGCCATTTTTTCTGAACAGTAATTTTTAATCCTTAATTTAAAAAATATGGAAGATTTAAAAATACTCGCTTCTTCTATCGCTCAAATTTCCGAAGAAAAAGGTATTTCTTACGATACGATTCTTGAAGTTATTGAACAGGCGTTAGCTGCTGCTTACAAAAAAGACAACGATAGAAGAGGAGAAAATATTCAGGCAAAACTAGACACAGAAACCGGCAAGGTGAAACTTTGGCAGATTCTTGAAGTGGTTGACAACGATATGATTTATTCCGAAGAAGAATTGGAGGAACTAAAAAAGAATCAGGAAGAGAAGAAACTTGCTCACATTGCTACACAAAGCGTTGTAGGCGGGAAAGGAGGTGAAGAACAAGAGACCTCCGAAGAAGAGGAAACTAAGAAAATTCGTTTTAATCCTAAGAAACACATAATGCTTGATGAGGCGAAAGAAGAAAAGCCAGACATAAAAGCAGGAGAGCAATTGTTAATATCCCTTAAAACAGAAGCGGATTATGGCAGGATTGCTGCTCAAACGGCAAAGCAAGTTATTCTACAGCGCCTGAAAGAAGCGGAAAGAAATGCCATTTTAGAAGAGTATAAGTCGAAAGAGGGAGAAGTGGTGTCAGGTATAGTCCAACGCGTAGAGGGATCTAATATATTTTTTGATATCGGTAAAGCACTCGGGGTATTGGTGTCTGCGGAACAGATACCAGGAGAAACATATACAGTAGGTCAACGGTTTCGCCTTTATTTAAGTAGCGTAGAATCAGGATCAAGAGGCCCAACTATAATTTTATCTCGTTCTTATCCAAAATTCGTAACGAAATTATTTGAAATTGAAGTGCCAGAAGTTTCAACTGGTCAAGTAGAGATTAAAAGCATAGCCAGGGAAGCGGGCTTTCGAACTAAGGTTGCCGTAGCGTCAACTGAAGAAGGGATTGATCCAATTGGAGCAATGGTGGGTCAAAGAGGCACAAGAGTTATGGCGGTTATCAACGGATTAGGAGGAGAAAAGATTGATATTATTCAATGGTCAAAAGACTCGGATGAATTTATTAGCAACGCTCTATCGCCTGCTAAAATTTCAGAAGTTAAAATTGAAGAAAAGGGTAAAGCAACAGCTATAGTTCCTGAAGATCAATTGTCTTTAGCTATTGGTAAGGGAGGACAGAATGTTCGTTTGGCAGCCCGTCTTACTGGTTGGAAAATTGATGTCAAAGCTGAGGGAGCTAAAGAGGCAATAAAAATAGAAGAAGACGGAGAAGACGGAGAAGAAGTTCAAGAGAAAGTTAAGAAAGGGGGTAAGATAGAGCCAGAGAAAAAAATAGAGGAAGAATCTAAAAAAGAAGTTAAAAAGAAAACAAAAAAAGAAAAAAGAGAGAAAAAAGAAGTTAAAAAGAAAACAAAAAAAGAGAAAGAATAATTTAATTATTTAAAATATGAACTTAATTTATATTCCTTTTGTCATCGCTATTCTAGATTTGCTCTTTGTTTTTTTTCTGATCCAGCGATTAAATAAAGTTAGCTCTGGGGGAGAGAAGATAGGAGAAATAGCTGATGCTATTAGAGAGGGAGCAAAAACTTTTTTGAAAAGAGAGTTTATAACAATGCTTTTTATTTTTTTTCTCGTAGCCATTGGTCTCGGGATTTTAAATAAGGATATTTTTCCATCCTTAATTTTTTTAGCAGGGGCCTTTATCTCTAGCTTGGCAGGATATGTGGGAATGATGGTTGCTACTTTAGCGAATGTCAAGACAACTCATTCGGCTGAGAAAAGTTTTTCAGTGGCATTTAAAACAGCCATTTGGGGAGGGCAGGTAATGGGATTCTTAGTGGTTGGATTAGGTCTTTTAGGAGTAGTTGTTCTTTGGTTGATTTTTGAAGATGCTGGGCTTTTAATTAATTATGCTCTCGGAGCTTCTTTAGTAGCTCTTTTTATGAGAGTTGGCGGAGGCATTTTTACGAAGAGCGCCGATGTTGGAGCTGATTTAGTCGGCAAGGTTGAAAAAGGCATTCCGGAAGATGATCCACGCAATCCGGCAGTAATAGCTGATCTGGTTGGAGACAATGTTGGAGATATTGCTGGAATGGGAGCTGATCTTTTTGAGTCATATGTCTCGACTATCATTGCTACTGCAGTTATTGGAATAACGGTTTTTAATTTGAAGGGGTTAATCTTGCCTCTGCTTTTAGCTGGAGCAGGAATTTTTAGTTCTATTGTGGGAACTTTTTTTATTAGAGTTTCCAAGAATTCCTCTGAACAAAAATTTTCTGAACAAACCGAAATTGTTAGAAAAGCAATGGAAAAAGGAGTTATCGTTGCCAATGTTTTGATGATCGGGGCGGCATATATTTTAGTTTCTTTATTTTTTAAAGATCTTAGTTTATTCTGGCCAATTTTATTTGGTCTTTTAGCTGGCTGGTTAATTGGAAAAACTACAGAATATTATACTTCGGAAAAAAAGAAGCCAACTCTTGATATCGCTCGTGCAGCAAAAAGCGGTTCATCTAATGTTATAATTGAAGGATTGATTGTTGGAATGAAGAGCACAGTTGTCCCTGTTATCGCCGTTGCTACGACTATTGTTTTGTCTTATCATTTCGGAGGACTTTATGGTATTGCTTTAGCTTCTTTAGGCATTCTTGGAGTGTTAGGAATTAATCTCTCTACTGATTGCTATGGTCCGATTGCCGACAATGCAGCTGGCATTGCTGAAATGGGAGGATTAGAACCAGAGGTTCGTCAAAAAGTAGAAGCGCTAGATGCTGTGGGCAATAGTACGGCTGCCATTGGCAAAGGGTTTGCTATTGGAGCAGCAGCACTGGCTGCGCTAGCTTGGCTAGTAACATATGCCCAGGCAATTGATTTAACATCTATAAATCTTTTAGAGCCAAAACTTTTAGCAGGTATTTTTATCGGAGCTATGTTGCCATTCCTTTTTTCTGCCCTAACCATGCAGGGAGTAAGTCGTGGAGCATTAGAAATTGTCAAGGAAGTAAGGCGACAGTTTAGAGAAAAAATTGGTCTGATGGATGGAACAGAAAAAGCCGACTATAAGGCTTGCGTTGATTTAGCAACCAAAAGAGCGTTAAGAGAAATGATTGTGCCCGGAATTTTAGTAGTTTTAGCGCCCATTGCGGTTGGTTTAATTTTAGGGAAAGAAGCCGTAGCTGGAACATTGGTTGGAGCTTTAAGCTCTGGATTTTTATTAGCTATATTTATGGCGAACTCTGGAGCTGCATGGGATAATGCTAAAAAATATATTGAAGCCGGTAACCTAGGAGGCAAGGGTTCGGATGCTCACAAGGCAGCTGTGGTTGGAGATACTGTGGGAGATCCATTTAAAGATACCGCAGGACCATCTCTAAACATATTGATTAAGCTGATTAGTATTGTCGCATTAATATCATTAGCATTATTTGTTTAAATATATGGAAACTTCAATTAAAAACATCGATCAAACAAAAAAGGAGATAAGGGCAGTAATTGCCTTTGAAGAATTTAAAAAGTTTATAGAACAAGTAGAAAAAGAAATAAGCAAGGATTTTGAGATGAAAGGTTTTCGCAAAGGACAAGTTCCGAAAGAAATGGTTATCAAAGAAGTTGGACAGGATAAGATTTTAAGCGAAGCGGCTAATCTAGCAATTAGAGAATATTATCCTCAAATTATTAAGGAAAATAATCTGGAGCCCCTTGGTTCTCCCGAGGTTGAGATTTTGAAATTAGCTCCCAATAATCCCCTAGAGTTCAGAGTGGTGATTTATATTCTGCCCGACATAACATTGCCTGATTATAAAAACATATCTAAGCAAGTTAAAAAACAAGAAATAATTATTGAAGATAAAGAAATAGAGCAAGCCATTAAACAGCTTCAAGAAATGAAAGAGCAGATACCAGAAGAACAGAGGAAAAAGATAAATTTTGACAAGCCAGAAGAACTGAAGAAAACAATTAGCATTCAAATGAAGAGAGAAAAAGAAGCAATAGAAAAACAAAGAATAAGAGACGAAATTTTAGGCGCTGTTGCCAAAAATTGTGATTGGCAAGTGCCAGAAATTTTAATTTCCACCGAAAAAAAGAGAACGGTGGAGGATTTGAAAAAAAACGTTTCGCAATCTCTTAAAATGTCATTTGACGATTATTTGAAAAAGATTAAAAAAAGCGAAAAAGAGTTGGAGGATTCTTTGGAAACAGAAATTATAAATAGAATTAAAAAAATATTAGTTTTAGGAGAAATCCAGAAACAAGAAAAGATTAAAGCTAGCCAAGAAGAATTGGAAAAAGAAGTTAATATTTTTTTAGAGCATCCAGCTAATCAACAAAAAAAGGATAAAATTGATCAAATAGCACTCAAGAGCTATCTTAAAGAAAAAATAGAACAGGAAAAAACATTGCAGTTTTTAGAGAATTTAATTAAATAATCAATAATTATTTATTTATAACTAACATAAACAAAATAAAAATTATGAATCTTATTCCTACAGTTATTGAGAAAAACGGACAAAGAGAAAGAGCTTACGACATTTATTCTCGGCTCTTAGAGGACAGGATTATTTTTTTGGCTGGGCCGATTTCAGACATGACGGCTAATTCTATAATTGCTCAAATACTTTTTTTAGCAAGTAAAGATCCGAAGAAAGATATCAAACTATATATAAACAGTCCAGGCGGTTCGGTTACGGCTGGCTTAGCTATTTATGACACTATGCAATATGTCGACTCCCCTATCTCTACGGTTTGTGTTGGATTGGCTGCTTCAATGGGAGCTGTTCTCTTGGCAGCTGGCGCAAAAGGAAAAAGATTTGCCTTGCCCAATAGCGAAATTTTAATTCATCAGGTTGCTGGCGGAGTGAGTGGAGAGGCAAGTGCAATAGAGATTACAGCTAAGCAGATTATAAAAATTAAGGATAAGCTCAATAGAATTTTATCTAAACTTACTGGTCAATCGTTAAAAAATATTGCTAGAGATACGGATAGAGATTTTTATCTTTCTGCTCAAGACGCCAAAAAATACGGGCTTATTGATACGGTAATAGGGGTAAAAAAGTAATAAAAACCAAAAAGGCTTTACAAATGAGGTTTTTTTTGATAAGTTTTAATCAAATACTAGTAATTAAGCTTGGGATTCGGTGATTCTAATAAATTATTTAAAATGTTTTACCAGTTTTCCAATATAAAATATGATTCAACTTACCCTATTGATACTAGGAGTTTCTGGTGTTATCGTGGGTTCTGTTTTGGGATATCTCACGCGCCAGTCAATCGGCAAGAAGCAGATTGGAAGCCTAGAAGAAAGGATTCAAAAGAGAATTGCGCAGGCGAGAAAAGAAGCTGAGACAATCAAACTAGAGGCGAGTCGTAAGTCCTCGGACATAATTAAAAAAATTAGGGAAGAGGAAGAAACTAGAAAAACAGAACTTTCAAAAACAGAGGGATTTCTATTAAAAAGAGAGAACAATCTTCAAACTAGAATTGTTGGCTTAGACAATAGAGAAAAAGAGATCTATCAAAAAGCAGACGAAATTAAGGAGTTAAAAGAAAAATTAAACTCTTTGATAGGAGAGGAAATTCAAAAACTGGAAAACATTTCTCAACTTCACCGAGACGAAGCGAAGAAAGAGCTTTTGTTAAGAGTTGAAAAAGAATCACAGAGGGAAATTTTAGAAAAGATGATTCGACTAGAAAAAGAAGGAGAAGAAAAGTTTAGAAAAAAAGCAAAAGAGATCTTAACTCTTGCTATCCAGAGATTTGCTCTTTCTCAAGCCCAAGAGAGTACGACGAGCACTGTTGTTCTTCCTTCAGACAAAATTAAAGGAAGAATAATTGGCAAAGAAGGAAGGAACATTAGGGCCTTTGAGAAGGCGACTGGTGTTGAGGTTTTAGTTGACGAAACTCCGGAGGCAATAACTATCTCTGGATTTAATCCTTTGCGCCGTTACATTGCTAAAAAGGCAATGGAACGATTAATAAAGGATGGTCGTATTCAACCAGCCAGGATTGAGGAAGTAGTTCTTCGTGTAGAGGAAGAAGCGAATGAACAAATAAAAAAGGCAGGAGAAACAGCAATTTATGAAACTGGAGTGCTTGACTTAGCACCCAAATTAGTCGAACTTTTAGGCCGATTACGTTTTAGAACTAGTTATGGACAAAATGTTTTGCTTCACTCTATTGAGGTTTCGCTTTTAAGCGGAATGTTGGCTGAAGAGATTGGAGCCGATGTTGGAGTAGCGCGTAAAGCAGGTCTTCTTCACGATATTGGCAAGGCTATTGATCATCAAGTTCAGGGATCTCATGTTGATATCGGAATTAAAATTTTAGAAAAATTTGGCGTTGAGAAAGAAGTAATCTCAGCGATGAAATCACATCACGAGGAATATCCTTATGAAACTCTTGAGGCGCATATTGTCCAGGCGGCTGATCAAATTTCTGGAGCAAGGCCAGGAGCTAGAAAGGATACCCTAGAGAATTACCTTAAACGACTGAGCGATTTAGAAAACATAGCGACTTCTTTTGAGGGAGTTGAAAAAGCATACGCTATTCAAGCAGGAAGAGAATTAAGAGTTTTTGTTAGCCCAGAAAAACTTGATGATTTAGCAGTCCAAAAACTAGCTAGAGACATTGCTAAAAACATTGCTGAGGAGCTAAAATATCCTGGAGAGATTAAAGTTATTGTAATTAGAGAGAAAAGAGTGATAGAATATGCTAAGTAATAAGTAATTAGAATAACAAAGGTCGAGTTAATAAGTAAACGGAATATAAAAATATGACAAAACAACAATTAGTTGAAATTTTAGCAGATAAATCAGGTCTTTCTAAATCAGTGTCAGCAGAGTTTCTCAATACACTTTTAGATGAAATTGGCAAAACATTAGCCAAAGGAGATGAAGTAGTATTAACTGGCTTTGGAAAGTTTTTAGCAAGCAAGAGAAAAGCCAGAATGGGTCGTAACCCTCAGACAGGCGCAAGTATTAAAATTGCAGCAACGACAGTTCCAAGATTTAAGGCAGGCAAGGCATTGAAAGATATAGTAAGGTAGGATATAATTAGATAGACAATCTTTCACGAATCAAAAACCACCTCCTATGTCCTCCCCTCTTAAAAAGGGAATCGGAAATAATGGGTGGTTTTTGATTCGTGAGCGGGTGAAGGGAATCGAACCCTCATCATTTGGTTGGAAACCAAAAGCTCTACC
>CAYRCT010000028.1:0-7151 GCA_964422845.1 uncultured Candidatus Saccharibacteria bacterium
CGCCTTGAGATTTTCCTATCCAATTTCTTTGCATCTCTTTAATTTGTTCTGGCCAATCAAGCTTATCTAAACCATCAAGCAATTTTTCAGCATAATCAGTAATTTTTAAAACCCACTGTTTAATATTCTTCTTGGTAACAATGGTTCCGCATCTCTCACATTTTCCTCCAACCACCTCTTCGTTAGCTAATCCCGTTTTGCAAGAAGGACACCAATTTATTGGTAAGGTTGATTGATAAGCCAACCCTCTTTCAAATAATTTAAGAAAAATCCACTGAGTCCATTTATAATAATCAGGATCCGTGGTATTAAGCTCTCTCGACCAATCATAAGATAAGCCGATATTATTCATCTGTTTTTTAAATCTTTCTACATTTTCTTTAATGGAAATTTCTGGATGAATACCTGTCTTAATAGCATAATTTTCTGCTGGCAAGCCAAACGCGTCCCAGCCCATGGGATGCAAAACATTATAGCCATTCATTCTTTTAAAATGAGCAATAATATCAGAACCAACATATCCTCGAGGATGGCCCACATGAAGTCCAGCCCCAGAAGGATAGGGGAACATGTCTAAAATAAAAAACTTTGGATTTTTTGAAAAATCCTTTGCCTCAAAAATTTTCTCCTTCTCCCATTTCTTTTGCCACTTTTTCTCTATTGTCCTTGGGTCATATTTTTCCATGATTCTTTATTCTACGCAAAATTCTAAAATTTTTCAATAAAAAAGCCGAGCTATGCCCGGCCGTGAAATAAAGAGGATGTGTCTTTACAATCTCGTAAAAAAACTACGGAATCCACTTGTGTCTTTTATAGACAACTTACAGAGACCTCTCCACAGAGTTATGAGATCTTTCTTAAGGTTTCTTCTCGGTACATCGTTTTGCCACTTCATTCTTGCCCCCTTTAAATTATATTTATATTCTGCTCCCCTTATAATCTCTTGTCAAATTTTCTTTTCTCTTTAACTTCCCATGGCATCGATATCATTTGATAAGTTTGTTGCACTCTTAAAAAAGCTCAAATAACTTGCCAATAAAAAAGATATAAACGAGAAGATACATTGCCCCTTCCCAAATATGAATTCTGCGAGAAATACCGGAGATTATAAAAAGAAAAGTCGCAGCAGTTAAAACTGGCAATCCTAAATAAAAAGTTTTTTCATCTATTTGTAAAGTTTTAAAGAGTCCGGGAACGCCAACAACCACCAAAAGATTAAACACGTTGGAACCAAATACGTTCCCTAGTGCCAACTCTGATTTCTTTTGCAAAGCGGCTTTTACTGAGACCAACAGTTCTGGCAAAGAGGTACCAAATGCCACTGCCGCTAAAGAAATAACACCTGCGCCAATTCCCAAAATCTCGGATAGTTTTATTACAGAGTCAATAAGATATTTTGCTCCAAATACTAAAGATATAATTCCCGTTCCCAATATTAAAAAATCTTTAACACCTATCTTGGGTCTTTTCTCTGTTTTCTTCTTAGCTATTTTCTGACTCTGCAATTTTCTCCTTTCTATCCTCGCAGGAAGAACCTCATAAATTTCCTCTGTTTCTTCTTCTCTGTATAAAAAACTATATAAAAGATAAATACTATAAGCGAGTAGTAAAAGTAATGCCTCTATAAAAGTAATCTGTTTGTCCCACGCTATGCCCAAAAAAAGAACCGTTGAAATTGCCAACAAGGGTAAATCTAAATCAATAAGGCTTTTGTGTATAAGAAGTCGTTTTCCGACGACTGCAGAGATCCCTATAACTAAAAGTATGTTGGCGATATTAGAACCAACAGCACTGGCAGGGACTATCTCCGTTACGCCTCGAAAAACCGCCATCATGGCTGATACAAGCTCTGGGAAAGAGGTGCCTAAACCGACAATAGTAACGCCAATAATAAAAGGCGAAATACCAAGGGCTAAACCAATCTTTTCAGCGCTTTGCAAAAGCCAATCAGCGCCCTTAACTAAAACAATAAGAGAAACAATAAAAATGATTATCCAAAAAAATAACATATATTTTTATAGATCCGTACGAAAAATTATTTTTTCCAAACTATTTAAAATGCTTCTTTATCTTCTTTATCTCTCTTTCGGTAATACGATCGCGTTTATTTGTTTTCATTTCATCCAGCCCTTTTGAAAATTCCTTTTCTGTAATTCCCTTGCTATTAGGAGCATCAAATTTGCGCATTACTGATTTAACATATTCCTTCTCTGCTGGACGCATGCGCATAGATCGCATTTTGACGGCGAACCGCCTCGGACTAATTCTGCCACCGCCGCCGTGACGACTGAAAAAACTTCTTGTATGTCCTACGGATTTAGAACCTGAGTCCTCAGAAGCTGGCGATGATCGTTTCGAGTTTAAAAAACCCATGATTATTTAAAAATTAAAATTAACGAAACAATGACTTTTTATAAAATATCTATTTTTATATTAACATTTTCAGAAAATTTTACAAAATAACAATACAAAAACCTAGTGATTGATACGGACAAATAATTTTTGGGCATTCTTGGTTGTTTGATCAGCCACTTCTTCCAAGGGAAATTTTTTGATGCGAGCAACTTCTTGTGCAATAATTTTTACTCCAAAAGGATCATTTTTCTTTCGATTATAGCCTGGCGGAGAAAGATAAGGACAATCGGTCTCGAGCAAGACATTATCTAGGGATATTTTCTTAATAACTTGCTTCAGGTCAAGTTTGAAAATTATTCCATTAAAGCCGATTAAAAATCCTAATTCAATATATTCTTTCGCCTGCTCCCAGCTACCGGTAAAACAATGGATAACTCCTCTAAGTTTTTTACCATAGACAGCAGACAATCTTTTTAATGAATTGATTAAATCTTCGTGGGCCATTCTACAATGGATAATAATTGGTAAATCAAGTTCCGTTGCTAATCTAACTTCTTGATGAAACAAGGTTTTTTGCATTGACTTAAACTCCTCTAATTTCTTTTTAGTTTTTGGCTTCCAATAATAATCAAGTCCTATCTCGCCGATGGCAACGACTTTTTTATTCTGGGCCAATTTCTTATATTTCTCGTAACCAAATTCCTGTTCAAAAGGTGTGTCTCCATTATCTTCTTGTTTATCTATTTTAGTCTTGATTAATCCAGTATCTAAATTCATCGGATGAAGACCAATCGCAGAGTAAACTCCCTCATTATATTCTTGAGCAATTTCAACTGCTTTTTGAGAAGTAAAAAAATTAGTGCCCACATTGATAAGCCAAATATTATCTTTAAGACATTTTTTAATGATGCTGTCTCTATCTTTTACAAAAGTAGCGAAATTAAGATGTGCATGGGTATCAAAAAACATAATTAGTCAAGTCGCGGAAATAACGGCTTAGATTTCTTAATTTTTAACTGTTCAAAAATTTTCTCGGAGGTCTCGGGTAAAAACGGCTCGAGAAATTTAGCAATTTTTTCGATCGCTAATAATAAATCATTAATAATTGATGATTTATTTTCTGTATCTTCCCATGGTTTTTCTTTCTCTATATACTTATCACAAAACCCAATCAACTCCCAAATTGATTTCAAGACAGTATCAAATTGAAAATTATCTAGGGCCTTTTCATAATCACTTTCTGTCTTATCAATCTGAATTTCTAATTCTTGATTTTGAATTTTCAATTCTTGACCCTGTTTTTGAGCTAACTTTAGCACTCGGGCAACAAGATTCCCAAGCCCTTTTGCCAAATCACTATTATACCTTTCCTCAAACTTTTCAATCGTAAAATCACCATCTTTCGTACTGGGAATCTCTCGCAAAAGAAAATACCTAACAGCATCAGTCCCATATTTCTCTACTAGTTCGTAAGGATCTATAACGTTGCCTAATGATTTTGAAATTTTTTGACCATCAACACTTAAATATCCATGAACAAATAGTTTGTTCGGCAAAGATAGGTTAGCTGAAAGCAAGGCGGCTGGCCAATACAAACTGTGGAATACGAGAATTCCTTTTCCAATAACATGCAGTTTATTGTCATTATCTTGCCACCATTGTTGGAATCTTTCATCTCCATTACCATAGCCTAAAGCGCTAATATAATTAATCACAGCATCAAACCAGCACCAAATTTTTTGTGCCGAATCACCTGGAACATCAATCCCCCAGCCGCGTGCCCTTTCAGTAGAACGAGAAATACAAACATCTTCCAATCCTTTATTGAGAAAGCCTATTGCTTCGTTTTTCCGAGATTCTGGGATTATCTTAATGGCATCGCTTTCTATTAATTCTCTAAGCTGTTTTTCGTATTTTGAAAGTTTAAAAAAATAATTTTCTTCTTCTACGAATTCTGGTTTTGTTTTATGTTCGGGGCATAAGCCATCAACCAATTCTTCCTTCTTGTAAAATTTTTCACAACCCACACAATAAAGTCCTTTATATTTCTTCTTATAAATATCTTTTTCACAAGCCTTCCATAATTTTTGAACTGCTTTAATATGTCTTTCTTCAGTAGTCCGAATAAAATCATCAGAAGATAGATTCAGGGCTTGTTTGAGTTCTCTAAACTTTTCAGAGTTTTGCTTAGCAAACTCTTTGACTTCTATGCCCACTTCTTCCGCAGCCCGGGCGATTTTTAGACCATTCTCATCGGTGCCGGTCAAAAAGAAAACCTCCTCGCCTAAAATTCTATGATAGCGGGCAATAATATCTGCTTGAATAATCTCTAATGCAAAACCAAGATGGGGAACAGAATTGACATATGGGAGGGCGCTGGAGATATAAAATTTTTTATTTTTTTTAGTCATCGTTCTTAACAACGATTACAAATTCACCCTTTATTTTATCTTTTTTTATATTCTCTATAACTTTGTCAACTTTGCCACGATAAATTGTTTCAAATTTCTTGGTCAGTTCTCTGCCCACTACTAATTGCAAACTATCGTCCAATCTCCTCAATTCTTCAAGCGTTTTAAGAATACGATGACAAGATTCATAAAAAATAATTGGATATTTTGTGTTTATCATTTCTTGAAAAAACTTTTTTCTTTTTCGTTTTTTAGGAGGAAATCCTAAAAATATAAATCTATCCATCGAACATCCTGCAATAGAAGCAATGGTTGTCACCGCAGAAGGTCCAGGAATCGGAATAATTTTTACTTGATCACCCAACAATTCGATTGCCTCTTGAATAAGCTTATTCCCTGGATCAGAAATTCCTGGCGTGCCAGCATCAGAGACTAAAGCCAAATTTTTGCCCTGGTTTAAAAGTTCTAAAATATAATCTATTTTTTTTACTTTTGAATGCTGATGATAACTAATACTTGCAGTATGAATCTCGTAATAATTCAATAATTTTCTTGTTACCCTAGTGTCTTCACATAAAATAAAATCGACCTCTTTGAGAGTCTTTAGAGCTCGAGCAGAAATGTCGTCAAGATTTCCTATCGGGGTCCCAATAATAAAAATTTTTGACATTTTCTTAAAAAGAATTCTCTTCTACTAGTTCTGCTGCTTGCTTGTTCTCAAAAAATCCTTTGGCAAGTTCAAAAAACATTCCGACTAAAGGAATGATAAGTATTGCCCCCATCAATCCCCATAATTTTGCTCCGACTAGTAAAGATATCAATACTAAAGATGGAGAAAGATTGAGAAATTTTTTGCTTAAAAGCGGCATAATAACGGAACTCTCTATTTGTTGAGCTATAAAAAAAGTAATAAGGAAAATAATAGCCTCTGGTAAACCCGCTATAGATAAAATAAAAATCGAGATAGCCGCACCGCTTAAAAGCGGTCCGATGCTTATAATAATATTAAAAATCCCAGCAAAAAGACCAAAGAATATAGCATATTTAATGTCTAAAACGAAACAAGTAATTCCAACGGTCAACCCTATAAAAAAACAACAGATAATTCTTACGCCAAACCAAGCGGCAATTTTTTTCTGACTTTTACTCCAAACCGTTAAAACTCTTGTTTTGTGTTTTTTGGGAAAGACAAGCATTAATGTTTTAGCAATCCCTTTCTCTTCTAAAGAAAGAAAAAACGCAATAGAAAAAATGGCTATTGAAGAAAATATCCCTCCGAATACCGAACCCACGGCAGTGAAAATATTGGAAGAAGCGCCAGAAAGCATGTTGCTGATTGATTCGGAAAATGTCTGAAAATCCTTTAATGCTTCTATCCTCAATCCGCTAAAGTAAGGAGTGATTTGATTAAAATAGATTGGAAGATTGGCAGAAAACTGCTGGAGTTCTGAAAACAGCAATGGTGCGATGAGGAAAATAAAGGATCCCAAGAAAGCAAAAACGCCTAGATAAATTAAAATACTTGCCAATATTCTAGGTATGCGAATCTTAATCAAAAAATTAATTGCTGGATTAAATAAAATAGAGATAATAAGGGCAAAAACAAACCAAATCAAAATATCTCTCACCAAAAAAATAAGATAAAGTATTGTCAACGCAAAAATAATTTTAACAATAGTCCCCCATGAAATATCTAAAAGACGAGAAGATATTTTTTCCGAATTTTCCGATACAGCATATTTAATTGGAACTTGATCTTCTTCCATTTTTTCTCTGTTATTGGCTGATCTTAAAACGCTTTTAGCAAATTCTCAAATCTCTTCTTGTCTTTAAATGGTCCGATTAAAGCAAGGTTAAGTTTCTCGGGCTGAAAGATGTCTTTAGCTACTGCTAGAATTTCTTTTGCATCTACTTTCTCAATTTCTCTAAAAATTTCCCTTGGAGTTAAAATTTCATTTTTAAGAAGCTCTTGGGCGCTATAGAAAGAAGCTAAAGCATCAGAAGCCTCCAAAGATAAGGCCATCTTGCCCTTGATATATTCTTTAGCTTTTTTGATTTCTTCTGGTCCTACTATTTCTTGAGAAATCTTTTTATATTCTTTTAATATAGCTTTTATGGCTTTCTCTACGTTTTTGTTATCAAGCCCAGCCCTAGTAAGTAAAAATCCTGAATCTGGATCGCTCTCTATCGAAGTAGATATATAATAGGCTAAGCCCAAACGCTCCCGCACCTCCATAAAAAGTCGAGAGCTCATCATTCCACCGAGAATTGTTGCTAAAAGCTGAAAAGCATATCTTTGTGGATGAAAAAGATTATAACCTCTTACACCTAAACAAAGATGTGTTTGGTCTGTTTTTTTAAAATATGGCAATGATTTTGGCTTAA
>CAYRCT010000029.1:0-6701 GCA_964422845.1 uncultured Candidatus Saccharibacteria bacterium
AAATTGAGTAGAATGAAATTGATGAACAAGAATCAATCAATGAATCAGGCATTGCCTGATAAAATGCCTCCTCAAAATATAGAAGCAGAAAAAAGCTTACTAGGTGGTTTGATGATTAATAAGGACACAATTGTAAAAGTTGTAGATTTTTTAGAATCTAAAGATTTCTATAAAAACAATCATCAGATTATCTACGCAGGAATGCGAGAATTATTTGAACGAGGTGAAATAATTGATTTTCTTTCTCTCTCTTCTCGACTTAAAGAAAAAGAACAACTGGACACAATCGGTGGCAAGGCCTATTTAACAGAATTGATTAATTCTGTACCAAATGCCCTGCATGTTCTTGATTATGCTAAAATTGTCCAGAAAAAAAGAATTCTCCGAGATTTAATCCAATCATCTTACGAAATCGGTCAGATGGGTTTTAATGAAAAAGAAGATGTGGATGTTTTATTAGATAAGGCAGAAAGTAAAATTTTTAGCATCGCTCAGCATTCGCTTTCTCAACAATTCACTCCTATCAAAAAAGAACTGGAAGGAGCATTTGAAAGAATCGATAATTTATCCAAACATAAAGGCACGATGCGTGGTGTGCCGACTGGATTTACTGATTTAGATAAAATTCTTTCCGGGCTTCA
Organism: uncultured Candidatus Saccharibacteria bacterium; assembly: GCA_964422845.1. Classification (GTDB taxonomy): domain Bacteria; phylum Patescibacteriota; class Minisyncoccia; order Minisyncoccales; family PEYH01; genus JAYENY01. The sequence goes on from CAYRCT010000029.1 coordinate 642, forward strand.
AAAATCAGATCTAGTAATTTTAGCTGCCAGACCGTCAATCGGAAAAAGTGGTTTAGCTCTAGATGTTGTGAGACATATTGGCGTCCACGAAAATTTACCAGTGGGACTTTTTAGTTTAGAAATGTCTAAAGATCAAGTCGTAGACAGATTAATCGCCAGCGAATCAAATGTTGATCTCTGGAAATTAAGGACAGGAACGCTTTCTTCTAGCGTAGAAGATAATGACTTTGAAAAAATCCAACACGCCTTAGGCATTTTATCCGAAGCTCCTATTTTTATAGACGATACTGCTGGAGCAAATATAATGCAAATGAGAGCTATGGCGAGACGACTCCAGGCTCAACACGGTTTATCTCTCTTAGTCGTTGACTATCTTCAATTGATGGAGCCAAGAAGTACTAATATGGGATTAGTAGAACAAATGACTGAAATTTCGCGCTCATTAAAGGGCTTAGCGAGAGAACTAAGTATTCCTGTTTTAGCTCTATCACAACTCTCAAGAGCAGTAGAACAAAGAACCCCCTCAATACCACGATTATCTGATCTTCGCCAGACGGGTGCATTAGAACAAGATGCGGATGTGGTTTTATTTATCTATAGAGAAGATAAATATAGAGAAAATACGGCAAGAAAAAATATTGCTGATATTTTAATAGCTAAACACAGAAATGGTCCAGTAGGAAAAATTGAATTGTATTTTGACGAACAACGAGCAAGTTTTAAAAACTTGGAGAAAAGAGAATTACAAGAGGAAGAAGATGCAGTTATCTTAGAAGAAGATTTCTCACCTTAAAATAACTATTTTCTTATAAGCAACAAAAAATCCGTAATTACGGATTTTTTATTGCAAACTGAGCAAAACAAAATTATTATTCTAAAATATCTTTCATCTCAACTAGCGTATATTTCTGACGATGTCCTTTCTTAACGTTATATCTCTTTTTGGCTTTATGTTTAAAAATAATAACTTTTTTTCCTTTTCCATGTTCTAAAATCTCTGCCTTAACCTTGGCTCCCTTGACAAAAGGATCTCCAATCTGAAGTTTTTTATTTTTATCCAAAAGTAAAACTTGATTAAAGATTACTTCTTTACCTACTTCTTTATCCAGTTTTTCAATTTTTATCTTATCTCCAGGAGAAACCATATATTGTTTACCTCCTGTCTTGATTACAGCTAACATAATTTTTAATTATTTTTTAATTATTCATTATCCTTTACTTCTGGCAATTGTTTTTTTGATTCCGAAGAACCCAATAGTTGTTCTACCCGATTTCCGAATAAAGAAAGCCTTTTTTCAGAATTGTCATAAGAAGAAACAGCATTTTTCAAATGGCTCCCTAGTTTTCTAAAACCATCTGCTAGCTTAGTAGAATCCCGTTGAACTCTCTCTAATCGTTTCAAAATCTGTGCTGTCTGTTGAGAAACTTGAACATCTTTATACCAATGCTCAATAGCTCGCAGGGCTAGAAAAATCGTATTAGGAGATGTGAGGATAATTTTTTTGGAACGCGCATAATCTCCTATATCAAACTCTCTTATCATGTTTATTTCATAATAAACAGCTTCAGCTGGAATATACATTATAGCAAAATCTATAGTGTTCTCTGATGGTAAAATATACTTTGAAGCAATCTCTTGTATCCTTTTTTTGGTATCCTCAATAAATTTTTTGCGAAATTCTTTCTTGTCAATCTCTGATTCACTTTCTACCATTTTGCGGAAATTATCAAAAGAAAATTTAGCATCAATAGGAATTAATTTTTTGTTAGGAAGCTTTAGGACCGCATCCACTTGTTCTCCTGAAGAAAACAGATATTGAATTTGGTAAAGTTCCTTTGGAAAATATTCTCCTAAAATATGATCTAAACTTGCCTCCCCCCATTGGCCACGAATCTTTGGGGACTTAAAAAATTCTTGAAACGAAGAAATGCCTTTCATCACTTCCTGAACCTGTTTCATATCTTCTTTTATCTGAACTGTTTCTTTTGTAAAAGAAGAAATCTGTTGATTCATTGCCTTTGAAGTTCCGTCAACGCTTCCTCGGATTTCCTTCAATTGTCCGATCATTAAATCAGTTAACCGCCTTTCTAAATCCTTGATTGCTCCTGTTTGTGTTTCATCTATTTTTGATTTCTTGCGAGTTAAAATAAAAACCGATATCATTCCTGCTCCAACAATTATTAGCACAATGATAATAAATAAAAAATCACTCATCTCTTTGAATTAATGTTGATATGTTAACATTCTAAAACCCAAAAATCAAGCGTCTTTCCCGATTGTGGAAAGAAAAAAGAATGCGCGGTTCCGTAGAACCACGCATATTCTCTACATATTACTTTATGCCTAGATATATTAAGATCGAACCCACTGTCAAACAGAAACCTAGGGCAATCCCTTTGATCATCCGAGACCTTAGCCAATCGCATCCTTCTTTGAGAAAGAAACAATTTATAAGTCCCATTACTATAATAGCTATACCTAGAACAATGCCAAAAACTTTCATTCTCTCACCTCCTGTTATGTGGAGTAAAGAGGTTCCCCGTTGTACTTTATTTCTATAATTTGAATAAAGCCAAGAGAAGGATACCCTGCGAGTTTGACAAAATTTGGATCAAATCGTTCTAATGTTCCAACCGCCGTTGAATTTACGTGACCAATACTATAGATTACCGAGATATTCTCGCCCTTAATTCTCTCCATTTCTTTTTGCAATGAAGCCCAATCACGTGTTGTCATTCCTACCTCCTTATATAATTGTTAATCTACGGTGGCCCCAAGGGGAATCGAACCCCTATTACCGGCGTGAGAGGCCAGCGTCCTAAGCCGTTAGACGACAGGGCCGAATTTTTCTATGTTACCACAAATTTCAAAAAAAGCAAATCATTATATCCCGACTCATGTCCCCTCCAGGACAATTTTAATCAAACTCTCTACTGGGAGGGATTTGATAATAATCAAGGATATATTTACCTAATTCTTGGAAAATATAAATAGCTGATTCGCTAGCCGTTCTTGTGATTGGATTGTCTAACTTTACAATAATTACAAATTCTGGATTAAAAGCAGGAGTAAATCCAACAAAACTCTGCCACGTTTTGTCGCTATATCCAGATTGATTTATTCCCATGCTAGAATAGGATATTAAAGATGTTCCTGTTTTCCCAGCAACATAATAACCAGGAATGCGAGCCGGCTTACCATAACCATTTTCAGTAACTGAAACTAACATTTTCGTAACATCAAGAGCTGTCTGGGGTAAAATAATTTGCAGGGAATTATCCTCTTCTTGTGTCTTCTCTATATCTCCATTTTCCATAATAGCTTCGACTATATAAGGCTGAACCAATGTTCCCTTATTAGCAATGGTGCTATAAATCCTAATCATTTGGAGAAGAGTCATTTCGATTCCATGACCAAAAGAAGCAGTAGCAAAATTAATATCCCAACCTTTTTTAAATTCTTTATTATCTGAATATGTCTCGCCCTGTAATGTAATGTTGGTTTTTTCAAAAAGGCCAAAACGAGTTAAGTAATCTGAAAAAACATCATTAGACATTTTTGATTGGGCGAATACTGCTCCAGTATTAATTGATTTTTCTAAAACCTCTGTCATTGTTCTTTTTCCCCAAATTCTATTATCATAATTAGAAATTTCTTTATCTCGGATTTTTACATATCCCTTGTCAATATAAGTGGTCTCTGGCGTGATTTTACCTTCGTTTAGTGCCGAAGCCATAGTTACTGCCTTAAAAACAGAACCTGGTTCGTAGAGGGCTTGGATTGCTTTATTCTGGAAGATCTCAACGTCTTTTTCATCGGCGTAACTTTGATATTCGTTAGGATTAAAATTTGGATAATCAACAAGAGCTAAAATTCTACCACTAGATGGATTAAGAACAATAATTTGCGCTGTTTCATAGCCAAAACTAACAGCGAATCCTTTAAGCAAGGACTCTGCCTGTGTTTGAATATTTTTATCAATAGTTAGAACAATGTCCGCACCCTTGATTGAACCATTACTGTCTCCTCCTAAAAAACGTCCGAAAGGACCGTAAGCGATTTTCTGCCAACCTTCTTTGCCTGTTAAAACATCATTCCAATAACCTTCTATGCCATATTGTCCTTTGGCGTTTTTATTAACAAAACCAAGGACATCTGAGGCTAAATCATTATAGGGATAATAGCGGAGACGCTCTTCCTCTAAAAAAACGCCTTCTAGATTGAGCTCAATAATTTTATCTGCTTCTTCTGAACTAATTTTTCTCTTGACCAATAAAAAAAGACTATCTTTATTGTCTTTGAGCTTTTCTAAAAATTCTACTTCATTAATATCTAAAATGGGAGCTATCGACTCTACTAGCCACTCCTTGTTACTAACCATTTTAGGAGAAACATAGCAAAATTGGCAACCCTTATTTGTGGCTGCCAAAACTAATTTATCTTTATCATATAAAAAGATTTCTCCTCTTTGCCCGGAAATTGGTTGAAAAATCTCCTGCTGTCCATTGGCTAGCGCTCTATAAAATTCACCTTTAATGACTTGAAGAAAAACTAAACGGCTAATAATAATTGCCCCAAAAAGGAAAATCGCAAAATAGATAAAATTTATTCTAGAAAACTTCATTGCTCCGCTAATACAGTACTCTCAATTACGTTAATATAACGAACTTTATCTATTTTTTCAAAATTCAAATTTTGAGCGAGTTGAGCTAACTCTGATGTTTCTCCTAAAGATAATAAAAAAACATGTCCGTTATCTTCTCCCGAAAATTCTGATAACGCCCTTTGTGAAGAAAAGACAAATTCAGATCTTTGAGCCAAGAGTTGGGTTTGAAAAATCAGCACACCGATTAAACTAACAGTTAAAAGAATAGACAAAGTCCAGAAAACTTTTAAATTTATTTTAAAATGTACCCTAGCTAGTTTGTGCGTTTTGTGTTTCATATTGTTACATATTAAACGATCTTCTGAACTATTCTTAATTTTGCCGATCTTGAACGAATATTAATTTTTATTTCTTCTTCTGTCGGAACGATTGGTTTTTTAGTCAATACTTTCAAAATATTAATTTCCTGTCCCCTTTTGAAAAATCTTTTTACCTCTCTATCTTCCAAAGAATGAAAAGAAATAATTGCTAATCGTCCATCCTTTGCCAAAACTTCTGTTGCCTGGACAAGCACTGTTTTAAGATTTTCTATTTCTGAATTAACTACAGTTCTTATAGCCTGAAATGTTTTTGTGGCTGGATGTAATTTCTTTTTCTTAAACCAAGGCGGAAGAGCCTTCCATGTCGCTTCAAGTAAATCAAACGTGGTTCTAATTGGTTTAATTTCTCTTTGCTTAACTATTTTTTTAGCAATATTTTTAGCGAACCTTTCTTCACCATACTGTTTCAAAATTCTTTCTAATTCCTCTTCTGGATAAGTGTTGACTATTTCGAAAGCAGTTAAAGGATTATTTTTAGGGTCATATCGCATATCTAATTGCTCATCTTTTTTGAAGGAAAATCCCCTCCCACTTTCTTCGAAATGCCAACTAGATAAACCCAAATCTACTAAAATTCCATTTACTGGACCAAATTTATAATCCTCAACAATTTTCTTAAGATTAGTATATGAATCATTGACCAATGTTAGTCTATCTGAAAATTCAAAATCTTTTTTTGTCTGGAATATTTTATAAAGCTCTGGATCTGTTTCAATGCCAAGCAATTTTCCGTTAGATCCTATTTTCTCTAAAATCTTGCTCGCATGCCCACCTTGACCAAAAGTACAATCAATAAAATTTGCACCTTGCTTTGGTTGAAGATATTCTAAAACTTCTTTTGTTAAAACGGGTATATGAACCATTTTTTTAAAACCCAACTTCCGCTAACCGTTCAGCCATATCTTCCACCCCTTTCCCTTTCTCGGCTTTTTGGGTATAATTTTTCCATTGAACTTCGTCCCAAATTTCTATCCTGTTAGAAATGCCAGCAATAATTGTTTTCTTTTTTAAGCCAGCGTGTTTTTTTAAATAATCTGGAATTAATATTCTTCCTAAAGAATCGATTGTTACTT
>CAYRCT010000030.1:0-6313 GCA_964422845.1 uncultured Candidatus Saccharibacteria bacterium
TCTTAATATATTCTAACAAAACTGCACCAATTGTGTCAAGCGTTTTTATCTCCAACAATCTCGGGGGGAAGTCCGACTTCCCTCCATTCTTTAATTTTAGAATGTTAGTTGATTTTAAATATTTTCAAAATGTCTAATTTTTGCTTTATGGGAATTAAAATCCAAAACAATTGCCAAAACATCAATTTGCCATCTTGTGTCTTGTTTTTTCCCATATTCGTCTAACCAAATTTCAGCTATTTTGGCTATTGTTTCCTTTTTCTTAAAATCAACTCTTTCCTCTGGCGAGAGTCTTTTTTCTGATGAAAGAGTTTTAACTTCGCAAAATATAATTATCTTATCCTTTTGAGCAATAATATCAATTTCTCCGAATTTCAAGAAGACAGCTCTTTTTTCAAAATTCCTATCCAAAATCTTATAACCCTTGTTCTTCAAATATTTGACGCCAATATCTTCTCCTAATTTACCAATTTCTTTATTGGTGCTCATGTTTAAAATTCAAAGGAAAATTTATCTCCTATCTTTAATCCTATCGCCTGGGTAATCCCTGCTTTTAATTCTAAAACATATTTTGCCTCTTCCTCTGGATTAATAGTTTCGTAAATGTCTGTTTTGCAGGGAAGAGCATCTTTTTTTATAAAAATAACTTTTTGTTCTTGGTTAATCCAAATTATATCTAAAGAAATTAATGTATTTTTCATCCAAAAACTATAAATCCCTTGTTTTGGGAAAACAAAAAGCATGCCTTTATTATCGGCAAGCTCTTGTCTGAACATCAATCCTTGGGCTCGTTCTTCTGTTGTGTCTGCTATCTCAAGAAAAAAACAATTCTCTTGAAAACAAATCTTCTTGGGTTTAAAACTTTCCTGATTATTAATCGCGTATAGAACAACAATCAAAAAAATAAAAAATAAAAAAATTATTATAAAAAATAATTTTGGCCTTGACATCATACAACTCCTGCTTCTATTAGCGCTAAATAATGTTTTGAGTCATTTCTGTAGATGTACTCGATCAATTTTCCCCTAATTATTCTCTCTATTCTTGATATCAATCCTTTTTCTTTCGCAAAAAAATTTATTCTTTCAACAGCCTGCTTCATCTCTAGAGAATCTTTAACCATTAACTCTATCTCAATAATTTTATAACCAAAATCCACAATATCTAAATCAATATTAAAATCTCCTTTCTTATACTTTCTTCTAGTGGTAACAAGAGTGGCAAAAGGATAATATCCTTTTATTTTTAAATCTTCTTTGAGAGTCCTTTCCAGGGGAATACTCAACGCTTTCCGAATCTCCTCCGCGGTTTCCAATTCGTCATATCGATCTACAATTCTATCATTAATTCCTTTACCCTCGTTCAGGGGAACCTTTAATTCAAAATTACCATTGCGATTTCTAAGCCATGTATCTTTTGTGGTTAAGGCATAATCTTTCGTGTCATAATATGTATCAATAAGTAATTTTTCTCCCAAAAAATTAGCTCCTTGAATAACTTTCTTCTCGCTTCCTTTATCAAAAATAAATTTTTCTTCTACTTCGATCATAAAATTAGATGCTTACTTTTTCTTAAAATCCATATTCAGTTGCCCCTAATCAACTCTATCAATCGGTCTATCTCTTCCTTTGTTGGTTTTTTATTTCGAACGGTTCTGAAAAAAGCAGGCAGATACTTAACCGCATTCGCTTGGGATAAAATGTCTTGAGGAATTATCCCTTGAGCTATCATTGCCGCATCAATAAACTCTTGTATCTTACTTGATTTGCTTGGAAAACCTAAAATTTTTGCCCAATTTTTTAGAACTCTTTCGTCGGATGGGGGAGAAATTTTGCCTCGTTCAATTTTGCTCCAATTACTTGGATCATAATCCGCCAACCGGGACGCCTTTCTTAGGGTTAGCCCTTTTTGTATTCTTAATTCTTTTAATGTCCTACCAAATTTTTTAAGATTTTTAGACATAAAACTAATATTAATAATCTGTGGTATCAGATTACCACAATCATTAACTATGTCAAGAGATATCCTGTGGAAAACTCTTGTTTTAAAAAACTTGGCTGTCCGACTGTGGACTACGTGAGATTCAGTTGGAACTAAATTATATGGGAATTAATGGCTTGGTAGGGGTTAGAGAGGGACATACGTTCTGTTGAGAGTGGGAATGATGTCAGCTCTCAATTTTCTTATTATGGGCAAAGATAGAATAGATATGGTTAACGCGATTTATTCTTTCTATTCATTACCATTGAAAACTTCTATATATTCTTTGTATATGTAGGATTGTCCATATCTTTTATCCTTATTTTTCGGCAACAAAATGCCCATTTTGATAAATCTATCAACAACTGTTTTGGCGCCCGCTCGAGTAAACCCTGTCCATTTCTGAATAACATTAATATTTATTATTGGCTGGCCGTAAAGCTTCGGCAAAACCAAACTAGCGCTTTCTGAAGCACGTTTCCCGAGTTTCTGAATCTTTATTGTGTCTTTGCTACGCAATAAGGTAATCTTGTCAACGATATCAATAGCTTCGTTTGCAATTTCAATCACACCATCAAGAAAAAAATCAATCCAATTAGAGACATTTCCATTGTGATAACCAAATAATTTCTCGTAATATAGCTTTTGATGTTTTTTAAAGAAAGATGACAAAAATAAGACAGGCTTTTCTAAATAGCCCTCTTTCCAAAGATAAAAGGTAATAAGCATCCTACCCGTCCTGCCATTACCATCTAAAAATGGATGAATAGTTTCAAATTGCGCATGGACCAATCCTGCCTTTATTATAGTTGGTAGGGTATTGTTTGAATGTATAAATTTTTCCAAATCGCTAAGCGCCCGATGCATATCGTCAATGGGTGGTGGAACAAAACGGGCGTTGTCTGGTCTCGTGCCACCTATCCAGTTTTGATTTTTACGAAATTCTCCTGGGTCAGAAAAATGAGTAGCGCGTGCCTTATGCATAAGCTGTCTATGCAATTCTCGCACAAATCTAAGAACCATTGGAAAATTATCCATTTCAACTCTCTTGATTCCGTAATTAAGTGCCTTGATATAATGTAAGATATCATCAACGTCTTCAGGAATATCTATTTTTATTTTAATCTCTGCTTCAATCGCATCAATCATCGTCGCCATGGTCCCTTCAATCTGACTCGAAGATGCTGCGTCTTTTCTTAAATACATTAAAAGAAAAAAATCAATATCTGGTAGAAGTTTGGTTATGCCGTCAAGCTTACCGATCAAACGAGTGGCTTCATTGTTTTTTTTAAAAATCTCTGGATCAAAATTAAAACCCTCTTTTGGAGGGAAAAAGAAGGGGACGAAAGCCTTAAATCCTTGCTTTTGCTCTATGTTTGAACCAATTTTAACAGAATTCATAATTTGTTTACATCTTTACATAAATATATACAAAGTATATCAGTTTGTATACATTGTGTCAATAAATATATACAAACTTTCTTGGAAAATTTTAGTAAATTCTCAATTACTAAATCTGTGGACCTGATGGGAGTCGAACCCATATCTCCTCAATGCGAATGAGGTATTCTGCCATTAGATTACAGGCCCGACTAAAAATTCTTAATGAGTAATGCGAATTTAGGATTTTTGTCGTCCTGCGGGCGTCAGCCCGAAGGACTATCCTAAAACGACTCTTACTCTGATAGAAGACTCTTTTTTAGGATGAATAAATAAAATCTTCCCATTAAAAACTTTCTCTATTTTTTCCGCTAAATCTTTTGCTGCTTCACTGCTGTTAGTTAAAACTCTTAACATCCCCTTGGCAATTGTTTCAATAGAAATAATTGTTTGTTTTTGATGTTCTTCAAAAATGGTTTCCTCAAAATTACTAATCAAACTCTCTATCTCTCCTTCCTTTTCTTGCGAAATATTTTCTATAATAACTTCGCCTTGTTTTTTTTGTTCAAAAAAATTTCTCATAAAATCTTAAAATAAAAATAGACTAGTCGGGGCACTGGGATTTGAACCCAGAATCGCACGAACCCGAGTCGTGAATGTTGCCGTTACACTATGCCCCGTTAAGAGACCCAATACTTCTTCTTTGTCATCTCGTCTCTCTTGGTTACAATTTCATTTCTCTTTTCCTTAGCAATTTTAGCCAAATTATCAAGTTCTTTGTCGGAAATTTTGCCAAGTTCTTTTATCTTTTTATTTAAATAAACTTTTTTATTATTCTTCGGACTTTCCAAAACATCACCTAATAAAATATTGAGAATCTTTCCTATCTTTTGTCCTGGTTTTATTTTTAAAGTTTCCATAATTTCCTTACCGCCTATTTCCAACTTGAGCACGTCAATCGGATCAAGTGCAACTTTTTCCGCTACATACTGAAAGTGCCTCAGCTTATATGGAAGGGCTTTAGGACATCCAGAACCAATCCTATCACACATTCTTACTTCAACTAATTCCTTTAAATTCTCAGCACCTAATCGCCTTAGCAATCTTCTAACCGAAGATTCATGAACTTCGTCAACGTTATAATAAAAAAGATGGAATCTAACCAGTTTAACAATTTTTTCTAAATCTTTTTTGGGGAACCTTAAACGATCCAAAATTTTTATAGACATTTTCGCTCCCACTATTTCGTGGTTATAAAAAGTAGAATCAGCTCCTTCTCCCTCTTTAACTCTTGGCTTGCCAATGTCATGCAAAAGAGCGGCTATGCGCACAAATTTATTAAAACCCTGTTTCGCTCCAAAATCCAAAGCGCGAATTGAATGTTCGTAAACATCATATATATGATGTTTGTTCTGCCCTACTTTATACCCCTCTAAAAGTTCAGGAATAATATATTTTAAAAGCCCGGTCTCTCTCAGCAACTCTATTCCTTCCATTGCCTTTTTTGTCATAATAATTTTTAAAAATTCGTCTCTAATTCTTTCTTTGGAAATAAATTCCAATAATCCAGCGTTTTCCTTAATCGCTGAAAAAGTTTTTTTCTCTATCTCGAAATTCAAGGTTGTAGCAAATCGGACTGCTCTCATTAACCGTAATGCGTCCTCTTGGAATCTTTCTTCTGGCTTTCCAACTGCTCGAATAGTCTTATTTTTTAAATCTTTCTGTCCATTGAATGGGTCAATAAAATTTCCTTTAGTATCTAGGGCGATAGCATTAACAGTAAAATCCCTTCTTGCTAAATCCTGTTCAATTGTTTTTGCCCAACTTACCTTATCTGGATGGCGTTTATCAGTATATTTTTCTTCTGTCCTAAAAGTAGTAATTTCTATTTCTTTTAAGTTTTCTTTTTTGCTATCTATCAAAACAGTTATTGTGCCAAACTTATTTATATTAAAACTTTTAGGAAAAATCTTCTCCATCTCTTCGGGTTTGGCGCTTGTAGCAATGTCCCAATCGTTTGGCTCAACTTTTCGCAACAAATCACGAACGCAACCACCGACAACAAAAGCCTGAAAATTTTTCTTTTCCAATTTCTCAATTACTGATTCAACTTGTTTCGGAATAATCATTATTTTAATCCTATCCTAAATCTTGCTGTTTTTCAATTCTATTGCTAACATACATATGATATATATAATATCCGCCCCCGTGGCTCAACTGGATAGAGTGCCGCGCTTCGGACGCGGAGACTGAAGGTTCGAATCCTTCCGGGGGCACGTTAAAACAACTTAGCGAATAAAACAAGTTTTAGTTGTTCTTGTCCTTTGAGGAGTCCTGGATGAATGAGGGACGAAGAAGGGCAAATTATCGCTTTATATCATTATTAATCATTTACTATTAATCATTGCAACGAGGCCGGTCCTCCTTGGTAAAATTATGACAAAAAGAACTAAAATCTTAATTATCGGATTGTTTATTGGTTGTTTCTTTATCGCTAATCAAATTTCTGCCGCCGGACTTATCCCATGCGGAGGCCATGGAGAGCCAACCTGTAACATCTGTCATTTTTTCGTTCTCATCGAAACTATCCTTGAATTTGTCTTTTTTAAATTAGCTCCGCCATTAGCTCTGTTAATGTTAGTTATTGGTGGAGGAATGTTTATGCTCGCAACTGGTGACCCACAAAAAATCACTCAAGCGAAAAAAATAATCACTTCTGTTTTAATTGGAATAGTAGTAATCTATGGATCTTTTTTCTTAGTTGGTTTATTCCTGCAATCAATTGGGCTAAACACAGACTGGACTAAGCCTCTTTATGAAAGCTGGTGGGAAAAGGGAATTTTCAGCATTAAATGCGATATTCCTTCTGATACGGATTCCTCTGCGCCACCTGATACAATAATACCACCTGATACAATAATACCACCTGATACAATAATACCACCTGATACAA
>CAYRCT010000031.1:0-6034 GCA_964422845.1 uncultured Candidatus Saccharibacteria bacterium
GGTGCTCTCGACATATAGGTGTCGTTAATTACGTCTTTCCACGCTGGTCTAAGTAACTCAGTTTGAGTTGTCTGCGTGGTTATTGGTCCTTGTTGCCAAGCTCCTGTTTCCATAATGTTTCTCCGTTTTAGTTACGACACCTTGACGATATTATTTGTTGTTTCGGAACTTTCTGAGTATCTGTGAAGCCTGTGCGTTGTGGTCAACTTCGCTGTTAGAAACTGCTTCAACATATTCACGTTCCTTCTGTTTCTGAGGAGTAACAAACTCAAAACCGCCCTGTGCACCAGTTATTTTAGTATCATGGTTTCGGTTTATTATCTCAGTACGTTTATTTAACTCGTCAATGGTGTCTGTTTTAGATTTAGTTTGTTTGTTAGCGTTTATACTGTTAATATAAAAGCTAACGCCCTGTTCACTGTAAGTTACCCCATTCTGTTTCATTAGCTCTTTTACTGCCTGTGGGTCGTGACCTGCCTGCACTATCATGGAACTTAACTTCTGCTCCTGCATAAACTCCTGATTAGTTTTTGCACTTGTTTCATTAAACTGTTTCATAAACTGTAGGTTGTTATGCTTTGTAAATTCCTGATTAGCTCTTGACTCTGCCTTGAAACGCTGAGATGGGGTTAAATCGTCCCAATCTTCCTCGTTATCTACACCGGCAAATCCATAGGCTTTTTTCACTACATCAAATTCCTCTGGTTCAGAAGTCAGCTTTTTCTCCTGTTTATCAGGAGTGCGTACCTTCTGCAAGGCTTCGATTGTTCCCTCATTACGTAACTTTTCTTTCTCAAGCTCACTTAATCTCGTTTGAAGTTCCTGCATAGCCTTAGTGTTTTCATTGTTGTTTTTTAATACTTCCATTGCTTTCTTGGAATTGTGTACAAGCTGTTCTGTTAGCTTATCTGCAAAAACAGGTTCACCCCATTGTTTGTAATTTCCCTTCGGAAACACTTTTGGGGGCTTACCATCACCTTGTGGTTCTACACGAACCTCGATTACTTCATTGTCGATTGTGACCTTGTCTTCATACGCTTCTGAAACTCCGCCACCATCATCTGGTGACAAAAATTCTTTCGGGTAATACTGTTCTAACATTCTGTGCTCCTTTGTCCTTTGTCTGTCGCAGTGAGGCGTTGCCTTTGCAGTTTGACCTTTGAGGACATTCTTTTATTGTTGCTGTGGCTGTTGGGGTTGTGCTGTATCATTTTCAAGTTGTGCTCCATCTGCCATAGCCTTTTGAGACGCTTGCTGTATCTCTTGGATAATCATTTGTCCAGCTTGTGGATTTATCTGATTTAATTCTTGTATCTGTTTCAATATCTCCATTGCCTGATTTTGTTCCTGCATACCAGAAATTATCGCTTCTGGATTGTCAAGACCCATATTGGATATTGCATAGTTATAAGGTAGCTGACCGTTCAGTAATAGTTCCTGAACACGCATTTCCTTACCCTCTCTGATAGACTCATCATTATCTGCTTCCCTGACTATTGCCATGCAATTAGGGGCTGCATCCATTAACTGTATATCACCACCTTCATCATTAACCGTTATTGGCTTACCCATATAATTAAATCTATGAGGTGGTAATTTATTTTCTGCTAATTTATCCTTTAACCTTTCGGCAAGTTCAGTTATCATAAATTCATAGGGATAATAATCTACTCTCGCAGAGTTAAGTGCATTACTGGTAAGTGTCTGTGTCTGCCTTGCGGAAGCGTGTGAGCCTGTTGATTCTCCCATCATTACTGGTGGTGACTGTGTATTGCTTCCTATCTGACCTTCCATACTTGCCTCAAGTCGTTCAAGGTCAATTCCGCCCTGTGGTGGCTTTATCCACCCAAACGGTAATCTTCCACCTGTATTCTGTTCCCACCAATCATCTTTAATCACTAATGGCTTATTCCAAGACTCCCAGTTGTTTATGAAATCATCACCGTTCTCGATACCATTAGGGTCAAACCAAGGGATACTTTTAAATAACTTAATTGAAGCTATAATACGCATTGTCATTGCAATACTATGTATTTCAAGTAACTGTGCTTGGTCAAATGCGTCTGAGAATGGATATGAACTATCTGGATTTTGCCTACCTGCATATACAATATACTCAGATATATCACCTACACAAGTGGGTTTCTTTAATGTAACGCCAAGGCTCGGTATAATTATTGTTTCAAACCATGAATCTAATCTTCTCTCATAAGGTGCAGATGCCCTTAGTCCCTCAGGAAGCAATGTATCATCATCTACATCGTCTAATAAATCTACCTTATCCTTTCCTACATCTGATAATAATTCGCTTTCTATTACCTCTATAAGTGGCTCATCTTCTGAGATATAGTCCTTTATGGCTCGCATTGTAAATGAATAAGGATTGTAATATTGACAAACTACTACATCTATAAAATCACCATAGCCATATTTCTGTACTATTAGATTATTTATTTCATGGTGGTTATCTATCTTTTTTATTAATTTTTCTACATCTTCTGAATTACCGCCAAACTCACCAGCCCTTAATTTCTTTTTAAGAATACTTTTCTTGTAGGTGAATACTTCCCAAAACTCATGGTTATCACCAAGATAGTCTTCTGTGCAGTTAGGTGATAGATACATTTTACGTGTGTCACATACACGAACATCTGGCTTTCCAGTTTCCCAGCCAGGAGCATAATAATACTTATCCCAACATATTTTCGCTACGCCAACGCCCCAATACATCTTATTGGTTATTACACCATCTGTCTTGCGTATTAATCTATGAAAATCTAAAGCATAATTAAGCTCTGCTTCAAGCACGTCTTGTGATACTGGATTTGTATTTATAGGATTATGTAATCTAATGTTAATATCATGTGCTATAAGTCGTGACTTTTTGGCAAACAAATTCCTGTTTATGATATTATCAAAATTACGCTTATCAAGTGCCGTGCCATAAACACCGTTACTAAGCTCATTCTTTAAAATACGTGTTCCAATATTCATCATTGTCTCTGCACCAGAATTTTGACGATAATTTTTGGCGTGGGTGTACCGTTCAACCATTTCATCAATGTCAAAATCTCTCAAAGCCAATTCGTTAAGTCGTTCTTTTAGTCCATACCTTATCATAGATACTCCTACAAACACCTGACATAAAGTAAATAAAACTTGTCAAGGGAAAAATTCCTGAAATTACTTACCATGTTCATAAGTTCCTATTAACGCTATATTTATGTGCTATATTTTTTTTATATTAATGAGGTGTAATCGACTTTTACGTTTCCTGTGGTATAATCTGTGTAACTTTCTTTTTTCTTGTAATCTATTAACTTATCACAGTGGATATATCTCACCACATCAGCACCATCTTTACCCTGTTCTATTATGTTCTCGCCAAACGCTACACCATCGCCTAATTTGACCTTATATGAATAGGTCTGCATTGACTGAATGGTATGAGGCACACTTGACCAGAAGACAGTTTTAGGGTGTCCATCTGGGAGGTATGCGTCAAGGTTATTTCTGACTATGCTATGACCATATTTTATCTCTGACTTGCCCTGTCTCGATTTATAGCTGTCAACCCATCTGCCCTTTAACATACACTCATTGCTTTTTTGTTTATACCTGTCATATAAGTTTGTCTGGCTACCACGTTGCTGTCTGCCAAAGTGATAATCTAATACCCTGCGAGTTACCTTGATTGTTTTATCAAACCCTAACCTCTCACTTAGACTATCCTCTATTGATATAATGTTAGTGAAATGCTGGTCAATAGGAACTCCTACTTTTATCTCCCAATAAGGTCTGCCATCATGTTTAGGTAATTCTGCCATGTGGATAATTCTACCATTTGGATTTACAGCAGTCCATAAACCGAACTGTGGTCTTGCATCAGCAGGGTCTTCTGAATATAGATATACAGCGTCTTTATGTGGCATATACCAAATATCAGCACCGTCTTTATACTTCTCAAAGTCTTCATCTGTTACTGTTACTACGTGTTTATCTTCTTTGAAATTCTTATAAACCATACCTATATAATATAAAGGTAGCCCATTGACTCTTGCGTCTCTTTGTTCTGGTGGATAACCAGCTATCAGTTCTATTATATGCTCATCAGAATAAAACCCCCTGATACCCTTACTTTTGGAAGTTCCCCATAATGATGATGAGAACTTATATACGGTCTGATTAGGGTCTTTTAAGCCATTCTCTACATCTTCAAGCATTTCCTGTGGACATTCAAGTGGTGTGAAATTCATCAGCATTATAAGACCACCCCTTGACCTACCCTTAGAAGCGTTATATAATGATGTAGTTGCTGGTTCGTCATGTATAATAAATGATACATTACCAGACTCAAATGCTATTTTATCCTGACCGTAAGTCTTGAATGTTATTGTATATGGAGATGTTGGTAACTTCAAATGTGCAAGTATGTTACCTGATTTGTATTTAATTAAATGACCATAGCCTATAGGGTCTAAATATTTATGCAATGCACTGTCAACAGCTTCACCCTTCTTTAATGCTTCCGAGCTTGAACAATACCATATATTAGGGTGCATGAATTTAGGGTCTGCAAAAAAGCTGTATTTACCAAACCAGTAATATGTATGCTGTGGTATTAATAAATTAAGACATATAGTAACATTCTGCTCTGTTTTGCCTATTCCGTTCGCAGCGAAGTTAGCTATCTTGGCAATGTCATTACCTTTCTTTCTGCAATTATTTAATGCTTCTATTATCTTAACGTTATCACCTGTAGGAACATAATATCTTAAAGGGTCATTCCTGATAGCTTCCTGCATAATCTCTAAGGTAGCATCAAGGTTTTGAAATATAGAGCTTTTTATTATTTTGCGTTCATCATCAGACAATTTCCTGTCTTTATACTTGGAATAATCGCCCTTAAACGCTTCATACCTCCACATCTTTGAGAACTCGTCCCATTGCATAGGTAGATAATCAAAACCCAATTCCTGTGCTGTATTAGTCTTCTGCTGGCTCATAATCTGCATCTTCTGTCGGGATTTCAAATGTTCCCTTATCTGTAACTAACTCTGACCTGAACATTGGGATTGCTTTTACCTTTGCGTGCGTGTCTCTATCTAACTGGTTTTCCTCAAGTAACTTTCCTGCTGATAATCTGATAGCATAATCTCTCATGTCCTTATTACCAGCGACTAACTTTTCCTCTGTCTCTTCAAATTTAAGTATCCTTATTTTTTCACCAGTTTCCTTATTTTCCACCATTGCATATTTCTTTTTAGTTAGTAACACCTTATGCTCAAATGCTTCTAACTGGATAGCTGGAATTACAACATCTATAAAATAATTGTTCCTGATAAACTTATTGGAAATCGCTGTTAGGATTGCGTCTGCCTTACCTGACTGAAATTCCACCTGACCTACATTATAAGCCTGTTCTAATACTGGATATTCGTTCCATGAAGCAGGATTGAACTCCATCATTTCACAAATCTCTTTCTTGCCAAAGCCCCTTGAAGCAAACTTCTTAATAGCAGAAACATACCCACAATCAACAATATCACCGTCTTTATTTATTTCTGTTGCGTTGAAAAAACTTGGATTTGCCAGTGAATATGTTTCCGCTACATTATCTATTAATTGGTTGTAATATATTCTTAAACTTTCTGATAGTGCCTGAGCTATACGGTCAGACATTATGTGTTCTCTTACCTTGAATAGTCTACAAATCTCTGCCTTAGTGGCGAAACCATTACTCACGCACTCATTGATTTTGTTGAATAATTCATCATCTGTCATTAAGAAAATGTATGCTATTGATTTTGCTAACTTGGTATATGATAACCTGTTAAAGGTAGAAGCCTCATTCTTATTAACGCAATCTCTTCTGAGACCTTCCTTATCCCTTCTTATCGCTTTGTAAAAGTCCTCATGGAACTGTGCCCTTGCCGAAGTTTCCAATGTCTGTGTCCACCCTTATGCCGTATTCTTCCATTTCCCTTTGTGAGTACACTATACTAAATGTATAGTATTGTTGTCAAGTAAAAAA
>CAYRCT010000032.1:0-2422 GCA_964422845.1 uncultured Candidatus Saccharibacteria bacterium
ACTTTTGCAAAGTTAAGAACTGGATCCATATTTTTGATTTAAAATATAACTTTTTAAAAGTCTGCCGGTCTTTCTTAACTGAATGTAATTTCTAATGTCAATCTCCAAATTTGTCCTGCTGTTTTTATTCCCTCGTCCTCAACTTTCCTATTAAGCATAGTTCCACCCGAAGAGGCATTGAATGCTCCGAACTCTTTCCATGCGTGATTGCCTTCTCCACTTGCAAAGTCTGCTTCAAATGTAATTTTCTGATCTGTTCCATAAGTAGGAAATCCGCCGTTCATATCGGCTCTTACTTTATTAACCGCAGCCTGCAAATCGGTTTGAGTAGCAGCAGCTACATCATCGCTGTCGCCTACTCCTAAATAAGCATTAGCATTGCTGAAAGCGTCCCCACCTGCTCCTGCCAATAAAGTGGTTAGAGCATTAATCCCCGCGTTTACTAGAATATTGCCTTTGATCTCTTTTACTTCATAAGGCGTTCCTGCTTTGACCGCTTCGTCATTTTCAAACTTGGTCAATGTCCAAAGTGTTTTGTGAGTCCCCTTGTCGCTAAATTGCTTTTTCATAATGTTTTAAATAATTGGTTATTTTCCCCTCTTTGATTATTTCCCCGGCTTCTTTTCTATCTCGTTTATTGTCTTCTCTAGTTTTTTTGCCTCCGCAATAAATCTCTTAGCCTTCTCGATTGTAACCTGCCTGAAAGCGTTTATGGTTGGGTCGTACATTGATACTAATGTTGTTTCCATTGCTTTTAAGATTAAAAATTATTTTCTCCTTCTCCTAGGCTTCATTTGCCTATTTTTTGGAGTCTTATTAATAGTGGTCGTTCTCACTCTTTCGACTACTGCTATACATCCACTTTCGGAAGCTTTTTCAAATAGATGTTTCGGCACGTCTATCACTTCTCCCTTTTTAATCGACTTCCCTTTGAGCACGAACTTTGCAATACATTTTGCTTTCATTTGTTTATTATTTTAGTTTATTAATTGTTTTTCTCGCAATAAGTCTATATCACTTCCGACCGATAAATGGAACCAATTCCCTTTAAGGATATCCCTTCCCTTATAATGGAAGCTATTTATTGCCAAAACCATTTCATCGCCTTTCTTCGCAATTTCTCTTACAACTTCTTTTGGCTTCTTTCCCTTGAGCATTATTTTTTTCTTCCACTTCCTTTCTAGAATTCTATCATTTTCACCGGCGTGGTCAAATCTATTCTCGCTTTTACTTAAAAAATGGGTAATGCAATCCTCGATATAACCAAATTTTATTCTCCTGCTCCTCGCTCTTAGGAATAAATCTATGTCTTCTGCTCCATTCTTATATATATTGTCGAACCCTCCTAATTTTTCCCAAGTACTTTTTTTAATCTTAAAGCAAAATCCACTTGGCATAAAATTTTCTTCGATTGAGTCTGATAAAAATCTCTGAAATTTATATCTATCTAATCTTATCCCAAACTTTTTTTTCCTTACTGCTGGAATATATTGTCCTACTCCGGTAATACTATGTTTCTCCTCAACCATTTTTATTAAAATCTCGTTGGTTGGTTCGGTGTCGTCATTTAGGAATATAATATTATTTGTTTCTGCTAGCTTTGCACCTTTATTACAATTCTGCCCGAAGGTTCCTCCGCTAACTATTATTATGTTGAATATCTTATTATCAATCCTTTTTAAAACTTCTGCCAACATATCGTGTTGGCTATGGTGTGGTATTACAATATCAGCTATTTTCTTCAAATGCTTATCATAAATTTTCTCTTTATCCTTTGTTGAGTCCCCGCTTGAAATTCCGCCCTCTCTGTTTATTGTTTCAAATAAATTCTTATCGCAAAATACTGGCTTGTGTCCGGCTCTTGATAATCGAACCCACAAATCCCAATCATCATACCTGTGCATTTTCTCATCCATTCTCGGATTGCATTTTGCCCGTATTAATGACATCGTGCTAACTCCGTGAAAGTAGTCTATAAATTCTTTACTGTATTTATTCTCGGGAACTCCCTCTTTATTTAAATTAAAATCCTTGTCGTCTATTTTAAATCTCCCGAAAGCCCAATCCGCGTCTTTATTCTCTTGCAAAGTATCATATAAATTTTCTAAGCAATCCGGTTCTAATTCTATATCATTATCGCAAAAAAATATATATTTTCCTTTCGCTTTTTTAAGTCCTTGGTTTCTAGCCCAACTTGCACCTTTCGAATCCTTGTCAATAATATTGATAATCTGCAAATTTTTATAACTCTGATTTTTTATAGACTCTAACGACTCATTTTTTTCCCCTTTTCTATTTGGTATTATTACTGATATTTTGCTCCCCATATTTTTAATTATTTGTAATTGTAAAAAAATCGTAATTCCCTTTTTTAAATAATGGGCTAATAGTATCGCTGAAATCTATAATTTTTTTATTTGAC
>CAYRCT010000032.1:2522-5531 GCA_964422845.1 uncultured Candidatus Saccharibacteria bacterium
ACCGTTCCGTCCGGTTGCTTGAAAGCTGTTTGAGCCATAATTCTATCTCAAACGGGAGGCAGTTTCAATCACCGCCCCCCGTATACAAATTAACTCTAGCTTACAGAAGGGACATCTAAAATAACAGAAGCCTCTTTCATGGCTAGCACTCCGTCAATTCTTTTAACTAATCTAACTGTTACTTCGTCGTATCTGAAACGATCGTGAATAGAAACATCAACTGTTATGCCTTCTCTATCTCCAATGTAATACCAAGAAAAATCGGTCAATGATAAATCTCCTTTGGTTCCTAATTCTGGAACTTTCTCCGTTTCAATAAATGATCTTCCTTTTAACTTAGGAGGAGTTCCTTCTCTTTGACTATCCGCCCATAATGGTCTTCCGGTTGTAGCGTCGACCAAACTATCTACATATTCAATTACGTCAGTTCCGCCAACCCATATTGAATTTTTTCTAAACTGTGGTTTCAAAGTATAGAACATTGAAATCACATCTGCGTAACTAACTTGGTTCGCTACTGCTCTGTTTACCACTGAAATATCCGTATCGGCTAGTAAACCATAAGGCTGAGTTGTCCCGTTGCCTCTGAGCAAGTAGTAATCCTCGTAATAAGCCATTGCTCTCCCAAAAATGTTTACAACATAATTGGCAAAATCTATATTACTATCACTCAAAATCTCTCTTGACTCGGTTGTCAACATTAACATCTTCTTGGCTGTCATTGAAATCTGTGTCAATGCAAAACTTGTATCGGTATCAGTTTCGCTTTCGCCAACCCAAGAAACTGAAACCCCTCCAAACTGGCTGGAAGATTGGTCAAGCTTGTTTTTCTTCCAAGTATCTGACTTCATCTTAATCTTAGTGGCTCTAGATCTTACAATCGCTTCTTCCTCTAGGTAACTTAAAATGGAAGTTTCTAATTCCTCCGGTACTGTATAACCTCCGTCATCATCGGTTCCCTCGTTGAAAGCAGCAGCCTTCTCGGTAAACTGAGCACCTCTAATCATATTTTTCATATCTTTAACAAAGGTTTCCATTTTGCTTCCCAACTTAACAAAAGGAGCAAGGTGGCTCTTTGTATTCATAACTGACTTCTCGCTTTGCTCTCCTTCTTTGCTAACGAATTTTACTTCTTTTTTAACTTTCTTAACTTCCTTTTTGATTTTGTCAAATTCTTTTCCAACCGCCTCGTTTACGGCTGTCCCCACTAACTTTAATAGTTTTTTATCCATAACTTTTTTTACTTATTATCTTTTCTGCTCTTAATTAGAACTGCCTCAATGGCAGATCTCGCTATTTTAATCAATTCGCTTTTAGCTTTTTCCGTGTCAACGGTTTTAGCTTTAGGTTTGACGGCTCGACCCTTTTTATCCGCGTCCTTGCCCTTGTTAGCTTCGGTAGCTTTCAAGAGGCTTTTTAATGGGACGGTGGCTTTGTCCATCGCACCTATAGCGTTGTTAATTAAATCTCTATTACGTTTACTTAAAACTTTACCTGTTTTCATTTCTGCCTCGAGTTCTTTGAATTCTTTTGCTGTAAATACAATCTTCTTTGTTTTCCTTAGTTTCTTTCGGTCATCACTTTTTACTATCTTGTCCCAATTTAAAGTTCCTTCCGTTTCTTTAATAAAATGTTTATACTTCTTTTTATCCTTTGAAACACCTTTCATTAATGCTTCTGCATAGGCTCCAACATTTACAAAACTAACCTCTAGAAGTTCCTGCTTGGTAAAATCAATTCCTTTGTCGTTCGGTTCATACTCGGTCGGTGCAAATCCAACACTAAATGCTTTCAAAAATCCTTTCTCAGTTAAAAGTTTTAATTCACTTGCGAAAGGTGTCGGGGCAAACTCTCCTTTTAACATTAACATTTCTTCCTCTACCCAAACCTTTATGGCTTTCCCTATCGTTGGGATTGAGTGATCGTGAGCCCATAACAGAACAGGATTTTTCTTAAAGTTTTTTAAATCCCAACCTTTAGGGTCTATCGTATCTCCGTATCTGTCGGTTTTAATTCCACTAACAACCGCTGTAAAAGTTCCGTCATCGTCCAACCCCTTGAATTTAACTTCCCCTAATCCGTAAATTTTTTTCATTATCTTAATTTAAAATTATTTAACCACAGGAATTATGGTACATCTGCAATTAATGATCTCTCCGGGATCTCCTTCTGGGTCACCCGGGTAATTTAATCCATTGCTAAATTTCTTTTTCGTTCCGACCTTCTCTCCGTCTAACCTAATATGCGTATCTCTAGTTTTTGTATCTCTAGTCGCTAACCATTCTTTTTTACTGACTACCTCGCTCTGTTCATAGCCAAATAATGTTCCCGCGTTATTGCTGGATAATACTTCTGTCCTTGCAATGGTTTTATCCCTCCCTTTGTACCACATATTAAATAATCTATCCACCCTTTTGGCTAATTTTGGAATACTCTCGCCTTCTAAAACTCCTGCCGATAACTCTGACTTTAATTTTTGTATTGTTGTTTCGTTTACTTCTACTCCAAATTTCATTGCTTTTTTGTCAATCCATTCTGCTGTTACTGGATCCTCAATATCAAAATCTTTTTTAATTGATTTCTTCCCTACTTGTTTCAATGCCAAGTCTCCGGCTTCTTTTACTATCGTTGTAATAATCGGCTTTGATGTTTTTGAGAATAGTTTAGTTTCTTTTTTTAAATTAAGTAGTCCTAATTTTTCCGCTTCTATTTTACTATTAATCTTTAATTTTTTCAAAGCTTTTAATGCTCTTGCTTTTTGAGCCTTAAATAACTTCCTGTCCATTGTCTGCCATTTCTTTTCCCAACTTTTTAAGAAGTTATCAAAGGTTTTCCAAATAGCGTCTTTATCATATTGTTTTGTTACAGTTTTTCTTTTTTGGGTTTGAGTGATAGCGGTTGCCACTTTGATTGTAATATCATTAATTAATTTGTCTTGGAGGCGTAATAATTTTCTGCCACGAATTGCCTTCCTGTAAATTTCTTTTAATCGCTCCTCCTTTTTTCTAA
>CAYRCT010000033.1:0-5466 GCA_964422845.1 uncultured Candidatus Saccharibacteria bacterium
CTTGCTCGCAAAGCAAAAACAATAAAGCTAACTAAATATAGGGCAAAAAGAGCAATGATAAAAATTCCCGACATAATTAAAAGAGCTTTCAAAATAAAATATATTTTAGGCCTCATCTTAACTTGGTCTTTTTCTATTTGTTTGAGAACCTTGTCAGAAATTGATGATTTTTGTGAATCGCTGTTCATAAATGATAATTTATTTTTTGACAAAATGATTTTAGAATTTTTTTCGCTCTCAACATTCTAATTCCAACAGTAGAAACGGGAATATGTAAAATATTTGCAATCTCCTTATAACTCAGCTCTTCAAAATAATATAAAACAAGTGGTTCACGATATTTAGGATCTACTTTATTAAGACATTTATCAATCGCTTGACTTAACTCTTGCTCTTTTGTTTCTTTATCAGCATTTTCTTTGGCAACTAAACGCGGAAACAAAGTATCGGGGTCGAAAAAAGACAACGGTTCTTTTTTCTTTTTTCTAATTGCATTGATAAATTCATTGTGAGCAATGCGATAAAGCCATGAGGAAAACTTTCTTGTTGTATCAAAGCTTCTTATATTAACATATGCCTTTACAAACACCTGCTGGATAAGATCTTCGGTATCTTCGTATCCAAATAAAAATTTTCTAGCATATCGTTTCATTTTCGCTTCATAGCGTTCTACTAATATGCCAAAAGAATCGGTCTCGCCCGACCGGATCATAGATACAATTTCTTCATCTGTTAATTCGTTTGTCGGTTGAGACATATATACCTTCTATAAACTACTACAATAGAATCATTCTTTTATTTCATCGGGCCTTTTTCGCAAAAATTTATTAATAACCTTTTTCCCATATTTATTTATTAACCAAGCCGAGATAACCCCTATAAAAATTCCTGCCAAAATATCTCGCGGATAATGAATTCCTACAAAAACCCGGGCTATACCCATCAAAAAACTAATAACAAGAAAGAATATACCTGCTTTTTTGTTGAAAAAATAAACTATTGTAGAAATAGCAAAGAAAAAAGCAGCATGACCTGAGGGGAAAGAACCCTCTGCCCCGTGCTCTAAAAGAAGATTAACCTGATGTGCAATAAACGGCCGAGAACGATAATATAAAACTCTGATAATATTTGCAATAACTAGTCTAGCTAAAATACCTGAGAGGAAGGCCTGAAAAATCATTATGCTATATTTCTTTTTGCTTTTAAGAAGTAAAAAATTGAAAAGTAAAAGCACCAAAAAATACCCGCTATATTCAGCAAAAAAAATACCAATATTATCGAGAGAATCCCATTTACCAGCGAATTGATTTATTTGTTGAAAAAGATAATAATCTATCATTCTTTTATTCTACTTTTTTTTCCAAAAAAAACAAATTAATCTAAAATAAAAACGCCTTTTGAGCGATTTTGACCTTTCTACCAATTATTTTTAAATCTCTATTAAAAAACCAACACCAACTAAAGTTAATAATCTAGTTTTAAATCTAGTTTTTCCGCAATTTTTTGGATCCATTTCTCGTGCCTATCAACTTTACGACTCAACATAACCATTTCCTGAAAATAATCATCTGCTCGTTTGGCATACGCATCCACAGAGCCCTGAAGATCGGAAAAATTATTCTTCAGTTCTATAATCTCACTCTTAATTTCAACAAATTTCTCGTCTAAATGTTCAATTAGCTCACTATAATCTTTGTCCATATATTTTCATTATATGCCTCTAAAAAATAATGTCAACACGGCTGATTCTAAGTTTAAAATCACCCTCTTTTTTTCATATTCATATTAATCATGCACATTTATCATATCATCTTGATACGATAAAACAATTTATCTATTTCTATGATAACAGTATTAACTCTGCTTTTTTATTAAATTAAATTTCTTCTCTCGATGCCAGCTCTTGATCTCAGATTCTCTGTGCCTCGCTTCCTTTAATGTTGTAAATTCCTCAAAATATTTTAAAATAACTGGCCTACGAATTTTAGTATAATGAGCTCCACACTTTGATTCATTATGTTGTTTTATTCTCTTTGCTAAATTATTCGTACAACCTACATAAAAAGATTTATCGGAACATTCAAGAATGTAAGTATAATATGACATGATTTAATAATTGCACACTTCTGCCTCACAGCTCTGAGGAGCGGAAACGACGAAGAGCTGCGGGGCCAGGGCTCGAACCTGGAAGTCTCCTACTCCAAAGGTAGGCGTGTTACCAATTACACCACCCCGCAAAATAATTATTATCTATCACTTATCGTTTATCACTTATCTCCTATTGTTTCAAGTATTGCCAGCTCTATTGGCAATTGGGGAATTGAAGCATATTTTATCTTATTCTGAGCATCCAGAAAAAACCTTAATGCTCTGCGAATATCATTTGCTTTTAAATCTTTTACTTGAGATTTCAACTGTTCTTTCACTTCTTGGGTTAAATTATGAAATATTGGATTTTCCAAATCAGGGCTAATCGTTAAAATCAATGCTTGGCGCAGATAATTAATAATAGCTTTAGCAAACTCCAAAGGATCAACTCCGTTTTCTATCGCTTGATTAAGAAAATTGATTGCTGGTCCGCTCTTTTTCTTAAAAATCAAATCAATCAATTTCGCTACCAAAGAAACATCTATTACTCCAAGTAAGTCCTTAATCTCTTCAGCTGTTATTAATTTATTGCCTGTTGTCTGACTGAAACTTAAGCATTGGTCGAGTAAGACCTCTGCGTTTCTCATGGCTCCTTCAGAATTCATAGCAATTAATTCAAGAGCTGGTTTTTCAATCTTTATTTTCTCCTGTTTGGAAATCCATTCTAATCTTTTGGTTATCTCCGGAAGTGTCAGTTTTCTAAAATCAAATCTCTGGCAACGAGAAATGATAGTTGGAATCATTTTGTGTGCTTCTGTGGTTGCCAGAATAAAGACAACAAAAGAAGGCGGCTCTTCTAGAATCTTCAGCAAAGCATTAGCCGCATCTCTGGAAAGTTGATGGCTTTCATCAATAATAAAGACCTTATATTTTAAACGAGTAGGACTAAATCTTATTCCTTCTTTTAATTCCCGTATATCGTCTATCCCTCTGTTTGAAGCGGCGTCAATTTCTAATATATCAATGGCTCTTCCTTTGTTTATCTCTAAACAAGAAGGGCACTTATTACAAGGCTCTCCTCCTTTAGGATTCTCACAATTGATTCTCTTTGCCAAAAGTCGGGCAATGGTTGTTTTCCCAGAACCCTTTGGACCAGAAAAAAAGTAGGAATGCGAAAGCATATCATTAACAATAGCGTTAGTGATTGTTTGAACAATATGCTCTTGGCCAACAACTTCAGAAAATGTCTTTGGCCTATATTTTCGATATAATACAAGATTAGCCATAAAAAATTATTATTGACTATTTATTATTGATTATTTTTTGAATACAATAAATTTATAACCGATAAAATTCCACGCCATTGCGCAAAAAGCAGCTATTACAGCTCCAAGCATTCCCCAAACATTGGCACTAAGTCCGAACTTTGGTCCCAACATGTTTACTACAAAAGAAGCAGCTCCTACATTAATCCCGAATCCAATACCACTAACCACTAAAAACTGCAAAAATTCTTTCTTGGCTCCTTGGGATTCTTTCTTCTGAAATGTCCAATGTTTATTCCAAAAATAAGAATTAGTCGTAGCACCTATAAAACCAATCCCTTTAAATAAAGAATAAGCCAAACCGCTAGTAATTCCCGAAACAGCCATTAGAATACTTAGTATGCCCAAATCAATAAAGGTATTAAGTGCGCCAGTCAACCCGAATTTGGCTAATTGAAAAATAAAGAGAAACTTCTTACCTAAAATATAAGCTACCCAGAAACAAAATAGAGTAATAAAGGGAAAAATAATTGGCAATGCCCAGTTGAGCCAATTCATCCCCTCGATATCCATATTCCTTAGAATGGTTAATCCGAACAAGGCAATTGCTTCGCCTATAAAAAGAACAATAAATATATCTTTCTTTTTCATGTTTAAAGTAGATTAATTATAAACTATTCTTATACTATCAAATTTGAGTAAAAAAGCAAAATATACTAGAATAAAACTATGCTTAAAGTATATAATTCTCTTAGTAAGAAAAAAGAAATATTCAAACCCTTAAAAGATAAAAAGGTCGGTTTTTATGTCTGCGGACCTACGGTTTACGGACCCGGGCACATTGGGCACGCCCGTACATATGTTGCTTTTGATATTATTAAACGATATTTAGAATATAAAGGATACAAAGTAAAATTTGTAATGAATATTACAGATGTCCACGATGATATTATAAGCGCAGCTATTAAAGAAAAAACTGATATTTTTACTTTGGGAAACAAATATACAAAACTTTTCCTAGAAGAACAGGAAAAATTAGGAATCAAAAAAGCTGATGTTTATCCAAGGGTTACTGAACACGTTGAAGAGATTATAGAATTTATTCAAGAATTAGAAAAAAAAGGTTTTGCCTATAAAAGCAATGGATCTGTCTATTTTGATGTTGCTAAATTCAAAAATTACGGCAAGCTTTGCGGAATAAAACTTGAACAAGCAAAAATATGCACTAGGGTTCAAACAGATAAATATGAAAAAAAAGAGGCCTGCGATTTTGTTTTATGGAAAAAAACAAAACTAGGAGAACCGTTTTGGGAAAGCCCATGGGGTAAGGGCAGGCCGGGCTGGCATATTGAATGTTCTGTAATGAGTAAAAAACATTTAGGAGAACAGATTGATATACACGGGGGAGCAAAAGATTTAAAATTTCCTCATCATGAAAATGAAATCGCTCAATCAGAGGCAATCAGTGGCAAACCATTTGTAAAATATTGGCTCCACGCAGGACTTTTGACTATAAATAAACAAAAAATGTCAAAATCGCTTGGCAACTATATTGAAATAGCAGATGTGTTAAAAAAATGGGAACCAAGAATAATCCGAATGTTTGTTGCCTCAAGCCATTATCAAAGCAATTTGGATTGGTCAGAAAAAAATCTTTTTCAGGCGAAAAAAAAATTAGAACGAATTGATGAATTTGTAGACAAACTAAAATCTCAAAGCGCGAAACGCAAAACAATAGCCGAAAGTGCAAAATTGGTTTTGCAAACTCAAAGACAATTTGAAGAAGTAATGGACGATAACTTTAATACTCCCGAAGCACTGGCAGTTGTTTTTGAATTAATTCGCACAACCAATCCCCGTCTAGATAAAAATCAAATTAGTAAAACTCAAGCAAAAGAAATCTTAGTTTTTTTTAAAGAAATTGATAAAATCTTTAATTTCATTTTTCCAGCTCAAAAAGAAAAAATCCCTCAAACAATAAAGGATTTTGTTGAAAAACGAGAACAATTACGTAAACAAAAAAAATGGGCAGAATCTGATAATATCAGAAAAGAAATATCTCGATTGGGTTTCGAAATAAAAGACACAGCAATTGGCACTCAAATCAAAAAGA
>CAYRCT010000034.1:0-5424 GCA_964422845.1 uncultured Candidatus Saccharibacteria bacterium
TGTGGTTCAAAGTTTTCTGGATTTCGCATAATAAATTTAAATTGTTTTAATTAAATTTCTTTTTTTGCTTTTTTTAAGTTTTATTACCCAAATGCTTTTCTCTAGGTCTACGGAATCGAAATACGGTAGACGGGCTTAATTCTTAAATCTTCGCTTTTTTATCCTGTAATTGCAAATATAATGAATCGTATTTTCTAATTAATTCATGGTCGCTAATATTTTCCGCAATCTGTTTGTATTTTTCGGGATTCATGCTTCGTAAAGCTTCTCTTGCTTTAGAGAACAATCCATTTGCGCTTTCTTCGCTTGGTTCTTGTGTATTAAATAGTCGTCCAAAACGTAAAAATCTGGAATTATCAATAAAATATTTTAACTCGCGTGCATCTGCTTCGTTTACTCCTGGTGAAAAATCGATAAACAATTGAGGTATTACTTCTCTCATCCGAATTCTGAAGATTGGGCTTTCTTTCATAAACTCATCGAATTTTGGATTAGTTTTAATTTCTTCAAATATCGCTCGTTGCAATTCATCGTCACCTGAAATAAATTCTCTGTTGTGATAATCAGTTAGTTTCTTGTTTTTTAAATAACCTTTCAGAATATCACTAAAAGATAATTCGGGATTCGTCTTGGTCACTCGCCATAAAGTTTCAATTTCTGTCAGGTCTGCATCTTCGGCAAGAGTTCCGTATTCTCTCCCAATTATTTCTAAAAGACTTGTTGGAATTTTAGGAATATCTTTTTGCCCTTTGAGTATATCTACTATTCTTGAGCTAAAAAATTGATTTTCTTCTTTTTGTTTTTTTACTCGTTTCAACTCAACTATAAATTGTTGCCCGATTCTGACTAACTGTTCCTCGCTCGCTTGGCTCAGATCATGCTTGTCACCAACATTTTTTAGAGCTGCTTGTTTATAATAAGTTTTTTGATTTGCGTCCAGCTCTTTAATCGACAAAATTTTAAACTCTGTCTTGTTAGGGCTTTCCATTTTTAATTGATAATAAGAAAAAATGTGTTCCATTTGTTCCTTCTTGTCTGGAGCGTCTTCTGGCAATTCTGACGCGACCTGATGTATTGCCGGCTCCATGCGCATCAACGTATGATCTAATCCTTCAATTTCCCCTGTATCCAGATTTCTTTTCGCCCATGTTGTGTCGACTATTGTAGCATTCGCTTCACTCTCTGAAGTTGTCACAAAAGTATTCCAAGCATGTCCAGTTTTATCCATCTCAAAGACATTCTTCCTGTCTCGCCTTGGAGCGAACGCTTCTGTGCCGTTGTCATATAAACAGTACGTATCTTGAAGTCGATTAAATCTCGTTTGATTTACTTTCAACGCCTCAAATACTGCTTTAGTTATACTCGCAAAATTTCTACATACGCCGTTCCCTTCCCACTCATTATTATTTTTATTGGCAAGTCCTTCCTCTAATAGATTTAATACCGTGCTTTGATCAGCTTTTGATTTTTCGAGAGCCCCTAAATGCTCACTGCCATTCTGTTTCTCCGCATCACTATACTTATATTTTGTCAGTTCTACTACCAATCGAGTTGTCAAATCCACTGCTTGTCGAGGAGTAAGTGCATCTAAACTTTTAATACCTAATTTCTCAATAATTTGTTCTCCATTTTTTTCTAAATATGAAGAAACGAAAGAAAAAAGTTTTCTCTCCCAATCTTTTTCTTTAATAGTTTCTTGATAAGTGGAAGCGCTGGGCGCTTCTCCTGCCATCCTCTCTTGTTGAAGCATGTATTTTTTAATGGATTGGGGAATATCCTTTGGTATTTCTGCCGGCGCTACTTTTGGATTGAAACTATCGAAGTCCGAAAATGCTATTTGCTCTGATTTGCTAACTTGTACTTCTAAAATTGGATGTTCTGTTAATTTCGATTCACCCTCTAGCCATTGTAAATAAAAATCTTTTGCTTCGTCCCACGAAGGAAATTCCTTCGAAGCTGTTCCGACATAATACCCAGTTTTTGAGTCGATTAGGCCGGGAAGCGTTACCCTGAATTGACCGTCTTCTGTCTCGTCGATTTTATAAAAATTATCTGTGAAACTTTTCTCAAGCGAAATTCTTTCATACCTAGTTCTAATATTTTCTTTCGATGACTCGACTGCTGCTTTTGCTTCTTCGAGGGTTTCAAATTTTTCTCGTGATGTACCAACAATTAAACCACTCTCTTTATCCAAAAGACCGGGGAAAACAGCCTCAAATCTGCCATCGTCTATTTCTATAACCTCATAGATCTCCGAACCCTTTTCGGATTCTGATTTTTGTTGCTTATTTTCTGTTTCCTCTTCCTCTGCCTCTTGATGTTCTTCTCCCTCTGTTACCGTTTTTGGTTCTGTTTCTGGTTCTGGTATTACTGTCTCTGTCTCTGGTTGTGGTTTAAAATTTTCTTGATTTCCCATAGATTTAATATTAAATCAAGCACTAAATATTGTCTAGATTTGATCTTTTACTAATTTCCATTTCAACGAGTCCTTTTTCTCTGCCGTATTTCAACTTGGAAATCTTTTTAATTGCTTCTACTTGTTTAATATTTCCTTTTTTAGGCATAATAGTTTGAAAAGAAAAAGCGCTTGAAACCTTATTATTAATTAACATTTTAATTACTAAATTAAAATTGTCTAAATTTACCAAATCAAATCTTGAAAACTCTGGTTGAAATTGTTTTTCTAAGAACTCAGCATCATCAGCTCCGACCCTGAAGGCTCCAAGCGTTCCGATGTTACCAAAAACAGCATCTCTAATCTCTGTTTCTAATTGAGGAATATATTGGTGAGCTAAAATTAAATTCAATCGGTACTTTCGTGCCTCTGAAAGAATAGTGGCAATGCTGTCAGTAGTAAAATTCTGAAATTCATCGATATAAAGATAGAAATCTTGTCTTTCTTCTTCTGAAGTTTTCGCTCGTTTCATTGCCGCCATTTGTATTTTAGAAACCAAAATTAATCCAAGTAACGAGCTGTTTACCTCTCCCGTTAAACCCTTGGAAAGATTGGCCAGAAATATCATCTTTTTATTCATTATTTTCTCTAAATCAAAACCAGAGTGCGATTGCCCAATAATATTTCTCATCATTTCATTTTCAATAAAGCGACCCACTTTGGAAACGACATAACCCAACATATCTGAACGAGTAGCACCAGTTGTTTGTTTCCATTCTTTCAACCAAAAACTTTTAACTATTGGATCTTTAACCTTCCTTAACTTCTCTTGCATAAAATTATCATCAGTAAACATTCGGGGAATCTCAACCAATGTGCCGGGCTCGTTCATATCAGCCATTAGGGCCAGCATAGCGTTTCTCATATAATGCTCAAACATGGGACCAATAATCTCTGGTGGAAAAAGCTTATGGAAAATAGCAATCATCTCTTGAACAGCAAAATCTTTTTGTTCTGGCGTGTCATATTCAAGCATATTCAACCCTATGGGTCGATCCATGTCAGACGGCTCAAAAAGAACCACATCCTCTAGTCGTTCCTTGGGAATATTGGCCAAGGTGTCTTCAATAAGCTCACCGTGAGGATCTATGACTGCTACTCCTTCTCCATTTTCAATGTCTTGCCGAATCATTTCCTGTAACAAGCTGGTTTTTCCTGTTCCTGTTTGTCCAATAATATAGGAATGACGACGCCTATCTTCTTTTGAAGCGAAATAAACATCTTTTTCTTCTCCTCTAAAAGTAGCTCTGCCAATTAAATTCGGACCCGTTTCTGGAAGTTCAGCCGGTGGAGCTGCTGATCCTGTCTTGGCTGTCTTAATATGAGGGGTCTCAATATAGTGGGTAGGAAAATGATAAATGCCTGTCAACTCTTCAATGTTTAAAAGATTTGTTTGAGCTGGAATAAAATTTCTAAAACTAAAATCATAAATAAGTTTTTTAAGTCGCTTCTTTTTTAATTCTATGGTCTTAAAACTATTCATAGAATAAACAGAAAACTGGTTAAAAGCTCCTTGTAAATGAGTCAAAATTTCCTCTGCTCTTGCCTTATCTTTACCTGCAGCCATTAATCTTATATTCACTTCAAAAATTTGTTTCTGGACCTTGCTTTGGATAGCTTGAATAGTTCCTTCGTCCACCGTTAACTCTTTAACAATAGGTTCTTCAAATTTTTCTTTTTCCTTATGACCAATGAAAATATTATTGAGCTCCATTAACGAATCGATAAACCAAGATCTGGAAGATTCGGACATAGCCACTTTAACTGATTTGCCTTCTCTAATCTTGCTCAAAATTTTATCTCCTGTTTTTTTCCATTTTCTTTGAGTAAGGGGCCTAATAATCACTTGAATTGCTGCTCCTTCGTCTGGAGAAATTTTGCTCAAAGTATTCGTTACGGTAGATAAGGGATCTTTCTCTAAATTCTTGTAAGTGCTGATCGGAAAAAAAGCGGGACTAGTTAGCTTTAAATAAGAACCAGCTGTAGCGCCCGATGGTTCGAAAATAGTATAGTCCTGAGGAATCTTCTCAACTAATGCCCTTGGATAAACTCCTTGGATATACTTTTCAAGAGCTGATTCTAAAAAACTAGGAACAGCAACATAAAAAGAAATGTCTGTTCCTCCAATTTGAGAAGCAATCTCAAAAGCTACTCGCGGAGAACCATAAATAATTCTTTTAAAAAAACCTGAAGTTTTTAAAGTCAAAAAAGTGCTAAAAACTTGTTCCATCTGCCCGATCAAGGCCTTTTCCCCTTCTTCTATCATTTCCTCTTTCTTAAATTCATATTTGGGCATTGTCACTAAAAAAAGAGCCATATCAAAGCTCTTCAAAAGTCGTCCCTTGTTTTTTATTCTAAAATAGAAAAATAACAGAACTCCTAATATTACTAGACCTAAAATAAGAATTATTAAATACAACATTTTATTCTTTTATTCGCTAAACTTTCCATAAAATCCTTGCTTAATTAAAAGGTCGTGAAAAACATCTAAGATATAGGGATCATCCATTGTTCGTGCAGCGGTAATGGCAAAAGGGAGACCCTTGGATTGAGCTAAATCAAAAAGCCCTTTCAACTTACCCTCGGCATCAAGTTCTTTAATATCTTGGGCTTTTTTCTGGGCTTCATCCTGCAATTGAGGACTACTTGTCTGCATTAATTCTACTTCCTTTTCTAATTTATCTCTAATTATCTTCTCTTCTGCCAAAACACTCCTTTTTTCCTCCTTTTCTTCTATATTTTCTATATTTTCTACTTTTCCTATATTAAAATCTTCGGCTAGACGCTTTTTAATTTCTTCTATATCGCTAACTTTAGTTTCTTTTTTTTCCGGAGATTTCTCCATTTTTTTATCTTAAAAAAGACTCTAGTTCTTATGTCCGTTATATCTTACTATAATTTATCGAGACTCTTTAGTCAACACAAAAACCCCTTAAGGGTTTTTGTGATATTTGTAAATCTATGAAAAA
>CAYRCT010000035.1:0-5253 GCA_964422845.1 uncultured Candidatus Saccharibacteria bacterium
GAAAAGCCTTACTGGGCTTAAAATGAATACGGTTCTAGCCCGAGGTGGCCAGCCAACTTGAGCTAGCACGAGGAGCGTCGTGTAAGTGAGAGAAGCCCGATTTTCCAAATATAGTGGGCAAAAATTCAAATTTAATAACAATAATTGATGGTTTATAAACACCAACAATTTGTTTTAAATACCGAAAGCAAAAAAGTTTTTGATGAAAATGCTAAAGAGCTTCGTTTAACGGGCAATGCTTATCGTATGCTCGTTTTTTTATGTAAAAACAAACATGGAAACCTTACAGAGATAGGCGAATATCTTGATTTTGCTAATGATTATACTGAAAATCACATAAGGCAATATAGATATAAGATAAATACTATTATTGGTAACGATATTGTTGAGTATAAAAACGGTATTTATTCTTTAGTTGGCGATGTAAAAGAATTGAAAGAAATAGATCATAATACGGATTTATTACAGGGCGATGCTGTAAAATCAGGAAAAAGTATTATGGAAAAAATAAATACAAAATTTACGATGATTCCGGCAATAATAGCTTCAATTCTATTATTGTTAAGTTTTTTTGATTGGCCCTATGGCTACTATACTTTCTTGAGAGTAATCGTGAGCATTGTGGCGGTTTATTATGTATATTATCTTTATACGATAATCAAAAAACAATTTTTTTTGTTTTGGGCGTTAATAGCCATTGCAATTCTTTTTAATCCAATTTTTCCAGTTTATATAGGAGATAAAACAATCTGGGGAATAATTGATGTAATAGTCGCAGCATTTTTCGTGAGTTTGATTATAAAATTTAGAAAAAAATAGATTTATGGAAAATAAAATTATAAAAAACGAAAAAGAAATTGATAGAGATCCTTATCTCGAAGAACCTCCTAAAAGAAAAAGTATTTTCAAAAAAATCTTTAAAGGGGTTGGATACGGAGGTTTCTTTGTAGGTAGTGGAATAATCGGTATTTTATACTTTATCTTGAACTTTTTACTCATTGCTTCCGTTGGGTTAGGAATGATAGGAATAGCAATAAGGATGTTTATGGAAGGTTCAATTCTCTGGGGGATATTGGTTCTTTTAGGAACGCCTTTAGCTATTGGCCTTGCTAGTTATCTCTTTTTCTTTTTCATGATTTTAGGAGTTTTCTCATTGATATTATGGGGGATTGCTACAATTTTAGGCTTTGATATTTCTTTTTGGACAGCGAAAGATATAGTTTGGCTAATCGGAAAAATAATAATTTTAGGGATTATGGCGGGCCTTGGTATTATGGGATTAACAGAGGCAATCAAAGAAAAGAATATTCTGGGTTTCTTCAAGGATTTTTGGTGGGGAATTCTATTTTTCTGTTTCCTTTTTTGGTTGTTTTTTATCTAATAAATAAACTATGAAAGAAAAAATTAAAGAAATATGGGCATTGCATTATTTTCAATAGCAATAGGGGTAATATCACTATTTTTGTCTTTTCTATTTTCTGCAAATGCGGCAGGGTGGTTTGTTTGGGGAATTTATGGAATTATGTCTTTGTTTCTTTTTATAAAAAGTTTTACTGAATACAGCTCTTTAATAAAAGGAGAGCCAAAAAGCGTTACTGATATAATGGGGATAGCCTCATTTCCTTTCATCACTTCAATAATGAGCATCGTTTTGATAATTTTTCTTTTCTGTGATGTAAATAAATTACATCTATTATGGATATATCCTATCGTTGCTCTTATTTTTGATTTTACTATAGGAAGGAGGGCGGGAAAAAGGGTCCGGCCAGATTTATTTGAAAAAATAGGAAAATGACAAAAAGAATAGTCAAAAAATTAAAGATGGATAAAATTGTAATATATAAACCCCAGAGAGGTGGGGTGGAATTAAGCGTGCGTTTTCAAAATGAAACGGTTTGGTTACGACAGAACGAAATAGCAGGATTATTTGGCAAAGATCGTTCAGTTATCACGAAGCATATAAATAAAATTTTTAAGGACAAAGAAATTAGTAAAAAGAACAATGTGCATTTTTTGCACATTGCAAATTACCAATAGACCCGGCTTAGTGATATACAAATACTTGGCTCTCGAGGGTTTTTGGGTTTCGAATATAATATATGGTGATTGACTTTTTAGTGTTGACATAACCATCATTTGTCGGCAGGATGAAATTAGTTTCTACAATGGGGTAGGAATGCGGATACAAAGGAGGAAGAGTCCATGAAAAGTGGAGAAGTTCCACTCGAACAGTTCATTAAATTAGTTAGGATGTTGTTGGGAGGTATCTCCAACATATCATCAGCGGATGTACAGTATCTTATGGCCCTTCCCGGAGTTGAGGAGGAGATAGATAATCTAATAAATTCTCTCTTGCCCGAGGAAGGTCCTGGATATGGTGCGGATTGCGACGGAACGATGACATGGGAAAACCTTTTGTTGCAGGGTAACATCACCTTCGGAGGGTCGTTGGGCAACACGGTAATTTCCCCCCATACAAAGGAACAGGTGATTGTTCGACTTTTGAGGCGGGATGAGTCTAGTTCAGTGCCTTTTGCTCTCGCAGAACTCATAATTCAGTCAAGGGGTTCGATCCGAGCTTGTAATCCTGAAGAGATGCTATCCTGGATTATTAAGAACTGGAAATATTACCTGAAACCGCTCAATCAGAGCATCGTTTTTCCAGATCCAGAAGAAAAATGGCGTCTCCTTGATGTGAATCTGATACTGCGGGCCGATGAACATGGTAACCCGGCGCTTAAAGTGGAAACCGATCGAAATGAGTGGGATCCGGGAACTTACTTCGCAGTTGTGATTCGGTAGAATCATATTTCTCCTGGCGTGTATTGTGGCGCCAGGAGCTATTTTTTTACAAACGAGTTCCGAAGGTAAATGGGAATGTTTCTGAATTTTTGAAAATTAAAATTTGTAGAGTTAAAAATCGCTTAAAAAGCGATTTTAGCTACAATAGACCCGGCTTAGTGATAATGCAATGAGCGTACCTTATTAAATAAGAAATGGTTTGACTTTTAATTTGTTGTGTGTTATAATTTAACTGTATTAAATCAAGTCAGTTGTTCTTTTAATAAGCAGAGATACGAAAACGGGAAGACCTTAAGGGGGTGTAGAAATTGGAAATGTATTATGATGGAGTGATAGTTTTAGGAGCTCAAATAGGAGTTAAGGACGGGAATATCGTCCCTGCCTTCTTCACTGAAATGAGAGCGAGAGCCGCAGGAATAGCTCATCAGTTGGGCATATGCCCAAGGATTATTCTTTCGGGCGGTTACAATATTGGAGTTCGGTATGATATTGATCTTTCTGTGCCCGTTTTTGGTACAGCAAGTTCTGATAGAAATCCTGACTTTAGCGAAGAAGCTCGCGTAAAAGCAAGAATCTATCGTTCCTAGGCTTCCGTAATGGCGGAATTTATAACTCGCCATTACAAAGTTCCTCCAGAGGATATGATTCTTGAAGAAGAGTCAAGGAGTACAGAGGAAAATGCCCTTTATTGCAAGGGTATAGCTAAGAGAAGCGGATGGAAAAGGATAGGGCTCTTGACACAATTGTATCACATGGAAAGAGCTCTTGGGTCGTTTGGAAAAGTAGGACTGGAAGTAATTCCCCTATTTGCGGAGGACTTTCTTCCCATGGAAAACAATTCGTGGATAGACAAAATCTGTAAATATTATAGTGTCCCAAAAGGAGGAAAGCAATGGGACATACAGAAGATGAGTACTCTTCTAAGGACAAGATGGAGGAGTGTAGAATCTCTCGCAACATTTTTGTAAGAGTTAATAGCACTGGCGATTTTTGTCAGTGCTTTTTTATTCTATTAAGATATAAACATACAAGCCGGACAAAAAAATCGCTTAATTGGCGATTTTATTTTAAATTAATTTGTTTTTTTTTGAGAAAAAAAGTAAAATTAAATAATGATAGATTATTATCTTTTTCAACAAATAAATCAATTTGCGGGGAGATGGACATGTTTAGACAATCTCAGCATTTTTTTTGCTGAATACAGCGGATATTTTTTGATACTTTTACTTTTTATTTTTTTACTTCTTAAAAGCAAAAAGAAATATAGCGTAATGATTTTGGAGACCATTCTCGCAGGCATTTTATCTAGAATAGTTATTTCAAACATTATCAGGGCTATATATTATCGCCCTCGGCCATTTATTGCGCATCAGGTAAATCTTCTTTTAGAGCACGGAGCAGAGGGTTCTTTCCCTTCGGGCCACGCTGCTTTTTTCTTTGCTATTTCTACAATAGTTTATTTTTTCAACAAAAAAGCAGGTATATTCTTTCTTGTTATTAGTTTTTTGATGGGTATAGCCCGGGTTTTTGTAGGAATTCATTATCCGCGAGATATTTTGGCAGGAATTTTTATAGGAGTTATTTCGGCTTGGTTAATAAATAAATATCTGAAAGAAGTTATTACTAAACTCTGGCAGAAAAAGTTTAATGAAATAAAAGAATAGTTCCGTTGTAGTAACCTATAGAAGGTATATATGTCTCAACCGACAAATGAATTAACAGACAAAGAAATTATATCTATGATTCGGTCGGGCGAGACCGATTCTTTTGGTATATTAGTTGAACGGTACGAAGCCAAGATGAAACGATATGCTAAGAAATTTTTGTTTGGATATGATGATACCGAAGATATTGTTCAACAGATATTCGTAAAAGCGTTTGTTAATATAAGAAGCTTTGATACAACGAGAAAGTTTTCTTCGTGGCTTTATCGCATTGCTCACAATGAATTTATTAATGCAATCAGAAAAAAGAAAAGGGAGCCGTTACCTTTTTTTGATTCTAATCTCTTATTCCCACACATAGCCACTGAAGAAAGTGCTGATAAAGAAATAAAAGAGCAAGAGTTACATCAAGTTATAGATAGATATCTTAACAAAGTAGACCCAAGGTATCGTGAACCACTTGTTCTATATTATTTTGAAGAATTGAGTTATAAGGAAATTGCAAATATTTTGCGTATCCCTGTTTCTACTGTTGGAGTCAGAATACTAAGAGCAAAAAAGATTTTAAAATCATTTTGTCAAAAAATAAACTATCATTTATGAATAGCCATTTACAAAAAACATCAATTTCAGACAAAGTTCTTGGCCAAATAAAAGGAGGTCAAGTTAAAATGCGACCTAAAATATATTTTATTTTGAAAACTCTTTTAATTGTGTTTGGAATTTTCACTGTTGCTCTTTTTGCCCTATATTTAGTTAGCTTTATTGTTTTTGCTTTGCGAGCAAG
>CAYRCT010000036.1:0-4300 GCA_964422845.1 uncultured Candidatus Saccharibacteria bacterium
TGCTTACCTCAGGTCATCCCAAGGAATTGCACGACCTACGGGTTCGGACCTCCTTCAATCTTTCGATTGAATTCATCCTGCCCAAGGTAAGATCGCTTGGCTTCGGGTTGGCACCCAACTCTATAAACGCGCTATTAACGCTTGCTTTCACTACGCCTCCGCGGCAAAACCGCTTAGACAAAAAGTTAGGAACCACTCGTTGGTTCGTTCTGCAAAAAGCACGCCATCACCCTTACGGGCTCTGACTCTTTGCAAGCAAGATGGTTTCAGGTTCTATTTCACCGCCCTCACTGGGCTGCTTTTCACCTTTCCCTCACGGTACTAGTTCACTATCGGTGACCGGTTAGTATTTAGCCTTAGCTGACAGTTCAGCTCGCTTCACGCCAAGTTTTCGTTTCCGGCGCTACTCAGGAAAAATTCCACAAAGCTGTAATAATTTTCGCTTACAGGGCTATCACCTTCTTTGGCTGCTCTTTCCAGAGCACTCAGCTAATAATTACATTTTATATACTTCTTCAGCATCTATCGAGCACTAAATACAAAAAAATATACTTAGTGCTCGATTGACCTGATGAAATTTCCCTACAACCACTATCTGTGTAAAACACAAATAATTTTGGGCTACTTCCCGTTTCGCTCGCCGCTACTAAGGGAATGTTCGTTGCAAAGCAACGATTTTTTTCTGTTCCTCTGGGTACTGAGATGTTTCACTTCCCCAGGTGTCGCTACATTATAAATAATGTTTATGGCGCTTAACCGCCATAGGGTTACCCCATTGGGAGATCTCCGGGTCAAAGGTTGCTAGGCACCTCACCGAAGCTTATCGCAGCCACGCCACGTCCTTCATCGCCTTCCGGTCCCAAGGCATCCACCATCTGCTTATAATTAAATTTACCTCAATTTCCTTTCTAAGCTTCTTTATTGCTTAGAATCTATTTTGTTATCAACGAACTTTCCATTTCAATCTTTTCTAATCTAAAAGCCGCTTTTAGGAAGCGGCTTTTAGAGAGTCAAAATCTCTAACGGTTAACCGCCAATTCCTAATACTTCTTTAATGTAATTCATCATGTGTCTGTTCTCAAGTTTAACAAATTGAAATTGCTTGTCAAGTGTTAAAAACTTATTAAAAAATTTTGCAAAACAATCTCTTATTTTTTCATCTTATCTCTCATTCCCTTCCAGATATCAGCTGCCACATCCTTACCTCCAAGGCCAAAAGCCAATCCCCCAGCAATAGCTAACATAGCCACAATCCCTTGAAGTAGAATGACAACTAAAGTATCTCCAATCCCTAGTTGAATCAAGATAGCTGAAATTCCAAAAATCCAAACAGACCATTTAGTAATGGTCCCAGCGAACTTGCTATATCCAACATTTGCCCCATGCACACCTGCCTTAACTAATTTTTCAGCAAAACTAGAAATAATTACAGTAGCCACAAAAATCAAAATTGCAGCCAAAAGATTAGGTAGCCAAGCAACTACATCAGATAAAAATTCGCCAAAGTTTGACTCTACTGGCAAGAGAATATCCGCTGTAATAGATAGAACAACGATGACAAGAACCCATTTACAAATAGATCCAATAAATTCTGACGGCTTGGATTCAAAATCAGCTTTTGCTAATGACTGTGACCACTTCCTTGATTGAAACAACTTGTCAAGTTGAAGTCGTTTTAAAATCTCTTCAACTAATCTTCCGATTCCTGCAGCGATCAACCATCCGATAGAAAAGATAACTAAAGCCCCAATGAATTTAGGCATAAAACCTAAAAAACCTGTCCAAAACTCTTCTAATCTCAGCGCAGTTATTGATGTCCAGTCAATCATGTTTTTATTATATTAGATTAAATAATTTTATCCGACCTTTGAATTCAAATACATTCTCTTATTTTACTCCTTTTATTAAAAAAAGAAAAATGCCCTGTGGAAAACTCGCGACTCTACAAAATTAAATCTTTTCGGGCCTGAAAAGAAAATATGCTATTGTTCCTCCGGCGATAGCTGTCAAAAATTGAGGCCAAGACATTATTACTGCTACACGATTGGCAATTTCTGTTTTTAAAATTAAATTTATCACTATTGAACTCGTGCTAAATAAAAAAATAAACTTCAAAGCGCTTGCTGTAATAACTCTTAGCCAATAATTTTTGTTTTTTAAAAAATCAAATGATAAAACCAAAATAACATTTCCTATCATAATAAACGGTATCATTGGAGTAAGCGCTAGTGGCAAAAGACCAGCAGAAAGAGCAATTATGCTCGGGAG
The DNA here is from genome assembly GCA_964422845.1 of uncultured Candidatus Saccharibacteria bacterium. Lineage (GTDB taxonomy): Bacteria > Patescibacteriota > Minisyncoccia > Minisyncoccales > PEYH01 > JAYENY01. The sequence continues at coordinate 2,269 of CAYRCT010000036.1, forward strand.
CAAACCAATTAAAATTCCAGCCCTGATTCCCAAAAACATTGTTGAGATAAAAAGTGTGGCATTAACAATTGGACCAGAGATTGCTTGTTGTCCCAACAAAGGTGCTATCGTCGCAACTCCAATTAAAACAGCGAATTCACTTAATACAATAATTTTTTCCCTATTGATTGCTAAAATTTTTGTATTATTCATATATCTTTACTTTCTCTAGAATTTTTTAATTTTTCAATTTTCGTTTTTTTGCGAGGAGCAAAATGAGTGTGAAGAATCTTCTTTCTTGTTTCTAAATTAGAAAAGAATTCTGTATAGATTTTTTTAACTGTTGGATTTTGATGCGCGCTTTTTATTTCTTTTTGTTCATCAATAACATATAGCGACTCTCCCCTGCTTTTAATTACTTCTTTATTGCTTGGCATTGATTGTCCGCCTCCTCCCACGCACCCTCCGGGACAAGCCATAACTTCAACAGCGTCATATTTTTTTGGATTGCTTTTTAATTCTTCCATTACCTTTTGTGCATTCTTAATCCCATTTACCACACATACTTTTATTAAGCGACCATCTATCTTTATCTCTTCTCTCTTTATCCCATCCATCCCACGAATCTCTTTTATTCCATCCTTCGGCAATTCTTTTCCTGTCATCTTAAAGTGGGCTGTTCTTAGAGCAGATTCAAAAACACCGCCGCTTGCTCCATAAATTACTCCAGATCCAGATGGCTGTCCCAAAGGATCATCCGCTTCTACTAAATCCATATCTTTCAAATCAATTTTATTCTGCTTAAAAAGCCGTACTAATTCTCGCGTGGTCAAAACAGAATCAACAGGATAAATTCCATCTATTTTTAGTTCTTTCCTTTTGATCTCAAACTTCTTGGCCACGCAGGGCATTATGGAAACCATAAAAATATCCTCTGATTTGATATCCTTTTTTTCGCTCCAATAATTTTTAACAATACCGCCCAGTATTGTTTGTGGAGATCGTGTGGTACATAAATTTTCAATAAACTCTGGATAATAAAACTCCACAAATTTTACCCATGCAGGACAGCATGAAGTCATGGCAGGTAATTTCTTATTTTTAGTAATTCTTTCAATAAGCTCATCAGCTTCTTCCATTGTGGTAAAGTCCGCACCAGAAGCAGTATCAAAAACATAATCAAACCCAAGTTTTTTTAACCCTGCCACTAATTGACCTGTAGCAATCTCGCCTGGTTTCAATCCAAACTCCTCGCCAATACTCGTTCTCAACGACGGCGCAAACTGGACAACTGTAGTTTTATTTTTATCTTTAAAAAACTTTTTTAATTGCTCAAACTCTCCTACTCCTTCAATTGCTCCAACCGGACAATGAAGAATACACTGTCCGCAATTTATACACTCTTTAGTTTTGTCCGCGGACAACACTACTTGTCCTCTATCATTCATTTCCAAAAAACCTGTTGGACAAACACTAACACAATGTTCACAGCCAATACATTTTGTCTGGTCAAATACGATTGACCCTGATTGAAACACTTCAGCTCCTTTTGGCTTTTGATTTGTTATTTTTCCCTTAAACTTATTTACTAATTCTAAAAGCTTACAATGCTGAAACCAAACACAATCATCGCATTCTAAAAGATGTTTTTTGAGAATTAAATCTAATTTTTTATTTCTTGATTCCTGAATCTCTGGCGATTCTGTTATAATTTCCATTCCCTCTTCTACCTGCGTTGTGCAAGCCCGCTTCAATTCATCTTTTCCCTTTATTTCAACCAAACACATTTCGCAATGATTCTTTGTTTCAATGTCAGGATGATAACAAAGAGATGGAATATCAATTTCATTTTCCAAGGCAATTTCTAAAATCGTTTTTCCAGAATCAACTAATAGTTCCTTCCCATTTATTTTAATTGAAATCTTTTTCATCTTTCTATTATAACAAAAAAACGCCCACAAGACGATTAGAAATATCTGTGGCGCTAGAAAGTAATCTATTAAAAAAATTAAAGATATTTATAAATATCATGCTTACCAATAGAGATGAACAA
>CAYRCT010000037.1:0-4093 GCA_964422845.1 uncultured Candidatus Saccharibacteria bacterium
TTGAAGGCAATCCCAACTTGAATCCAGAAGAAGTTAGTGATTGGAAATGGATTAGTTTGGATGAACTCAAAAATGATATTCAAAAAAATTCTGACAATTACACATATTGGTTTAAGATTTTATTTAATAAAATTACCAACGAGGACGGGCTTCTTTGATAATCTCGTTGGTGAATTTTTCTGATAGAATATGGAAAAAATAATTTTAGAAATTCGCGAAGAACTTAAGAAAAATACTGATCCTAAATATAAAAAAAGAGAACTTAATTTTTTTAAGGAGAAAATAAAGACCTATGGCGTGAGAAGTTTTGTTTCTCAAAGAATTTCCAGAGAATATTTTAAGAAGATTAAGCATTTAGAAAAGAAAAAAGTTTTTTCTCTTTGCGAGGAGCTTTTAGAATCAGGGTATATTCAGGAAATTGGAATTGCTTTTCGCTGGGCATTTAGATTCAAAAATCAATACGAAGAAAAAGATTTTAAGATTTTTGAAAAATGGCTCAAAAAATATATTTCTAACTGGGCCAATTGTGATGATTTTTGTACACACAATCTCGGATATTTGATAAACGAATTTCCCGAATTTATTCCAAAAGTGAAAAAGTGGACAATATCCAAAAATAGATGGGTAAGAAGAGCGTCAGCAGTAATTTTCATTTATCCAGTTAAACATAAAAAATATCTCAAACATGTTTTTGAGATTGCCGATATTCTTTTATTAGACGAAGATGATATGGTCCGAAAAGGATATGGCTGGATGTTGAAAGAGGCAAGCAATATTTATCCCAAAGAAGTTTTTAATTTTGTAATGAAGAATAAAAATAAAATGCCTCGCATTTCTTTAAGATACGCTATTGAAAAATATCCAGAAGCTTTGAGAAAAAAAGCGATGCAGAGATAGAATGTTTATTTTAGCGGGAAAAGAATTAGAGCAGCTGCTCCAAGAAGAGTGATATTTTCTTTTAAGGGCGTGGCAATAATTTTGGGGGGAACAAGATATTTATCAATATTCTTTTTAATATTAGGTAAAAGAAATCTTTTATTATTTAAGAACACCGCTCCACCTATGGTGATGATTTCTGGATTATAAGCAATGATTATATTAGAAAATCCTCTGGCATTGATTAGCCCAATTTCCTCAATAAATTTTAGAATAGTTTTGTTTGATTTTTTTGCTAAAGCAAAAATGTCCGCAGAAGTTTTGACCGGACATTTTTCTTTTATTCCATTAATTTTTAGCCAATACTTGAAGAAGCGGGGGAGATTATTGCCAGAACAGCAACCCTCCCAGTGCCCGCGTCCTTTTTTGCAACCACATAGAAGATTATATCTTGTGTCCACTATAAAATGTCCGATTTCTGCGATATTGTAAGTGTGTCCGTTTAAAAGATGATTGTCCACTATGGCTCCGCCGCCAATACCAGAAGATATTGTAACATAAACTAAGTTTTTATATTTTCTGCCAACGCCAAAGATTTTTTCTCCCCAGACAGCTGCAGAGCAATCATTGGATAAATAAACTGGTAGATTAAAATATTTTTTTAACGGACTTACAAGTGGAACATTTTTGAAAGGAATATTTGGAGAATCAAGAATTTTTCCTGATTTAAAATCTAATGGTCCGATGGAACTAATCCCAATTCCAGCAATTTGTTTTTTAGGTTGATTTTCAAGAAGAGAATTAATTAGAGTAATTATTTTTTTAGTAATTATAATTCCAGAATTTCCTTTTTCAGGAGTTTTTGTTTTTAAACATTTTAAAATTTTGCCCTTTTTTGAAATTAAGGCAACACGCAAATTTGATGCGCCTAAATCAATCGCGATGGCTAAATCTTTTTTCATAAATTATTTTTTTATTCTTTATGCTTTGCACTTTGTATTTTATATTCTCTATCCCCTACCTTTATTTTTCAACAAAAGAAAGAGACAGGAGATGGGGGAGGGGAGCGATTCAATTAAATTATTTTAACATTTTTAGTTATTTTGGAACAGACAAGCGAAATGAGATTTTATAATAGTTAGATATTTTCTAATACTTGGTATGGGAAAATATATTGGGGTTGACAATTTTTTGAAAAAGAATACAATTGACAATACGCAATCGGCGAGAACTTTAATAATTGAATATTAAGTATAAGTGAATTCTTAGAGTTGTTCCGACTATTTTATTTGAGAGTTTGATCCTGGCTCAGGATGAACGCTAGCGGCGTGGATAAGGCATGCAAGTCGAGCGACCGTCTTCGGACGGGAGCGGCAGACGGGTCAGTAACACGTGGATATCTACCCTAAAGTTAGGGATAGCCCCAAGAAATTGGGGATAATACCTAATGGTCCCATGCTTGTCATGGGTAAAGATTTATCGCTTTAGGAGGAGTCTGCGGCTTATCAGCTTGTTGGTGAGGTAATAGCTCACCAAGGCGATGACGAGTAGGCGGGGTGAGAGCCCGATCGCCGACAATGGGATTGAGAACGGCCCATACTCCTACGGGAGGCAGCAGTCGAGAATCCTTCGCAATGGCCGAAAGGCTGACGAGGCGACGCCGCGTGAAGGATGAAGCCCTGCGGGGTGTAAACTTCTTTTAATCGGGAAAAACTTTTGTGATTGTACCGATGGAATAAGGGGCTACTAATCACGTGCCAGCAGTAGCGGTAATACGTGAGCCCCAAGCGTTATCCGAATTCACTGGGCGTAAAGCGTTCGTAGGCGCTTTGTTAGGTTTTCTGTCAAATCTTTAGGGCTTAACCCTAAAGCCGCAGAAAAAACCCACAAAGTAGAGGATGTTAGGGGTTGATGGAACTCTCGGTGTAGGGGTGGAATCCGTTGATATCGAGGGGAACACCAAAAGCGAAGGCATTCAACTGGGGCAGTCCTGACGCTGAGGAACGAAAGCTAGGGCATGGAAGAGGATTAGATACCCTCGTACTCCTAGCTGTAAATGATGGATACTAGCTATTGGAAGTGTCGACCCTTTCAGTGGCGAAGCTAACGCGTTAAGTATCCCGCCTGGGTAGTACGGCCGCAAGGCTGAAACTCAAAGGAATAGACGGGGATCCACACAAGCGGTGGACCACGTGGCTTAATTCGACGATAAGCGAGGAACCTTACCAGGGCTTGACATACTATTGAAACCCCGTAGAAACACGGGGCCACTCACAAGGACAATAGTACAGGTGCTGCATGGTTGTTGTCAGCATGTGCTTTGAAGTGCTCCCTTAAATGGGGTAACATGCGCAACCCCTGTCCTGTGTTACAAGTGTCACAGGAGACCGCCCCGCCCTCTGTGTATATGTTTATTACATATGCCTAGAGGGCGGGGAGGAAGGTGGGGATGACACCAAATCAGCATGGCCCTTTGACGCCCTGGGCTGCACACGTGGTACAATGGTTGGTACAGCGGGTTGCCAAGTCGTAAGACGGAGCTAATCCCTTAAAACCAATCTTAGTTCGGATCGAGGGCTGCAACTCGCCCTCGTGAAGCCGGAATCGCTAGTAATCGCAGATCAGCCACGCTGCGATGAATATGTTCCTGGATCTTGTACTCACCGCCCGTCACACCAAGAGAGCTGATAGTACCCGAAGTTCCGCTTTGCGCGGGCCTAAGGTAAGGTCAGCAATAATGGTGAAGTCGTTGATTCAATCTGATTGTTGCGACCTATTACTGTAAAGTAATAGAAAAATCTAACTGTAACGGTGAAACCGACCTGCTAATAATTAGTAAGCGGTAATACCGTGGGAAGTCGTCCGCATTGCGCGGGTTGACCCCGTAGAGACTACACGTTGGCCCCAAGATATAAGAAATTATGTGTTGGGTGATGATATAGTCCATGCCACTGGAAACACGTGGAAGAACATGAACAAGGCATCGGTAGCGGAAGCTGTCGATAGATCACACAATTTTTATTCTATTTTATATAGGGTAGAGTGTCGGCTAGAGTTGAAAACTGAGAATTCTGTTTTCAACATTAAGATGTTAATCGAGTCATCTCATAAATCGATTATTTCGAAGTCGGAACAACTCTAAGAATTCAATATGAAATATGAAAAGCGCTTTTAGCGCTTTTTGTGTTGCCTCTAATAATATTCGCTATTTTGATTA
>CAYRCT010000038.1:0-3910 GCA_964422845.1 uncultured Candidatus Saccharibacteria bacterium
AAAAAAGAAAAAGACGAAGATTGGGATGAGTTTGCTTTTGCTGCTGAACCAAAAAAGAAAGGTGGTACCAAACAAACAAACGACATTAAAAACTCTATAAACAAAGGAAAAAAAGAACGTAGAAAAACAACAGAAGATAAAATTAAAGATTGGGTAACAAATGAATTACCAATAGAAACAGAATTAAAGCCTATTGAAACACCGGAGTTAATCCAATTAGTAAAAAGAATTATTAATAAATATCCTAAATTATTTTCCAAAAGAAAAGAATCAGGATTTTTCTCAATCAATAAAAAAACAGGAGAAAAAAAAGTTAGTTTAAGAAGGGACCTGTTTGAAGAAGGAAATGAAAAACAATTACGAAAAGTAATTGCACATGAGATAGGACACATGATTGATAATTTAAGTAATGACTTAAAACTTGGAGGTAAAAATATTCTTGGAAAAATTAAAAATGCTAAAGATTATACTGAGTGGTTATTAAAAGAAAATCCTAAAAAAGAAGATAATATCTTAACAAAGGAAGATGTAGAACGATTAAAAAAACAAGCTAAAAAAGAACTTACATCAGAATATAGAAAAGGAATTAGAGAAATTATTGAAGAAATAACTAAAGAAGTTCCTATATTTAAAGAAGGGGGAATTACACCAGAAGATGTATTATTAATATGGAGAGATGTTGAAGCAAGAAGTAAGGTTCCAGAAATTTATGATTATATAGCAAGATTATCTTCTATACAAAAAAAGAATATTATGGTAGATGCTTTAAAAGGATTGCTCGATCCTAATATTGCAAAGAAGTTTAAAATTCAAATAGGAACCAAAAAAGTAACAGAATTAAAAAAGAAAATAGTTACTCCACCAAAAGTAACTTCGGAAAATATTAAAAAAGCTCTCAGAGAGTTAATTTTAGATGAAATAAACAAACGAAAATTATTTGACAAAGATATTATCGAAAATGAATTAAAAGACCTTACGATGGCTTGGAATCCATTTGACAGAAATGTAGATAAAAGATATACCAAATATAGAGATGATCCTAAAGAATTATATGCAGAAGCATTAAGTGTATTTTTAAATGATCCTCAATTATTATTAGATTCTGCTCCACATTTTTATAAAGCATTTACAAATTACTTGGGTACTAAACCAAAATTTGAATCTTTATATGGTGAATTACAGGAAGTAATGGGAATGAAAAGAGAAAATATAATAAATCAACGAATTGATAGAGAACAAAAAATGTTTAAAGATGCTGCTGAAAAACTTTCTGAATTATCAAATAAAAAGAAAGTAAGACCTTTAACATGGTTTGGTTCATTTATTAATCATTATGTTTCTGAATTAGATCCGGCTATATGGAAACTTGAAAAAGATAAAAAGCTTAAAAAAGAATTTTCATTAAGACAAAAAACACGTGATGCTTTTGAAAGAATGGCTTATTCTGATATGTCTGTTTATAATTTTGTAGATAATATGCAAAATACTGTAGAAAGTATTTTAGATAAAGCTGATGTTAAAATGTTAGATTTTTCTTCAATATTAAAATCAGAAAGAAATTTATATGATGAAACAAGAAAAAATAAAGCTAATCCATTAGGACATCAAGTAAAAGAAAGTGCAGAAATAATTGAACGTATTTTACAAAATTATACTCCGGAACAAAAAGCTGTTATTAAAGAAGCACAAAAAAACTTTCATAATAATGTTTTTGAAGTAATGGAAGAAGCATATAAACAAGGAATGTATAGTGATGCTATATTTGAAGATGTTATTAAATACAATAAAGATTATTATGCAACAAATCTTGTTACTAGATATTTACCGGAAGATGGGTTATATATAAGTCCTGCTATAAAAAAGGTAACAGGGAATCTTGGTGAAATTGCAGATCCTTATGTTGCTACAATGTTAAAAATGGCAGCAATAAAACAAGCTACATCAAAACAACGTGCTATTAATGCAGTATTACCAGAATTAGAAAAAGTTGGAGAAGCTAAAAAAGCAAAAGGAGTTAATGAGTTTATAGATAAAAAAGTTGGATTAAATAAAGGTCAGGTTTTTTACCTCGATAAAGGAATACGGAAAGCATATAACGTAGATAAATATATATCAGAAGTATTTAAGACTGCTGATAATAATGTACTCGATCCTGTTACTCAAATTTTACATAATTTTAATAGTATTTTTAAACCATTAGTTACAACATATAATCCTGGGTTCTTATATTATATGAACTTAGCTCGTGATGCTAATAGAACTGTACAAAATCTTAATACTATTTTATTTGCTACCGAAGGAGTTAGTAAATTAAAAGTTTTAGAAAATTCAGTTACATTTCCTTTCCGTTTAGCACGTAATATAAAAAGAGCTTCTGATTATTTAAGTGGTAAAGATGTAAAGTATGTAAATGAAATGTTAGAAAATGCAGTATTAGGAAGACAATTTTATGATAAGTATGATCCAAATACTAACCAAGATGTTGGAACAATATTAAGAGCAAAAGGAATTATTGAAAAAAAGGGAAGTGTTTCAGATAAAATAAGAAAACAAAAAGTTTTAAAACCTATAATATGGTTAGTAGATCAAATGTTACATGGTGGATCTGCTATTGAAATGGCTTCTAAAATGACAGGTTTTGAGGTTATAAAAAAAGAACTTGATAGTCCTGATTTAGCTGCTTATTATGCAAGAAACTTTTTCGGTACACCTAATTATAGAAACAAGGGGAAAACAACCAGGATAACAAATGAATGGTTACCATTTTCTAATGTTATCATGCAAGCTCTTAAAACTGATTTAAATCTTGCGGTTACTCCTAATACTGCTGGTGCATTTTGGATGCAGAAAGCACTTGTGGCAGTTTTACCTGCTACTATAATTGCTTTAGCTGAATCTGGAATGTTTGGTGATGAGTTAGAAGAAAAAATTAAAAGAATAAGTACTTATAATAAATCAAATTATCCAGTAATTCCATTACCATTTTCTGATGATTTTGCAAGAATTCCTCTTGATGATATTAGTAGAGTTATATATAATTTAACTTATAATTCTATTACAAAGTTTAAAGAACCTGGACAAATATTCACATCTTTTGGTTCATTATCTCCAAGTCCTTCTCCTTTAATTGAAGCAATTTCTGGTTGGTCACAATATTTATCTGGTAAAAATCCTTATGATGCTTTTTATGGTGATTTTGTTATAAGTGATAGGAACTGGAGTATTGGTAAAATGGATGCCTTTAAAGATATGGTTAGATGGACAGGTAAGAAAGTAGGATTAAGGGGTATTATGAATATAATGGAAAAGAAAAAAGATGAATCTCAATTAAATTATTTTAAAAAGAATATTCCGGTATTTAACAGGTTTATAAAACCGATTAAAGGTGGTGAGGAAGAATTATACAGGGAACTTACTAAAGATATTGAAAAGACAACTAATGAGAGAAAAAAAGAGGAGTATAAAATTTTAGATAATTATATTGGAGATGCAATAAAAAATAAAGATAAATCAGATAAACTTAAAATTAATAATTTAAATAAACTAAAAAATGAAATATTTAAAACTTCTAAATTAAATTCCAATCAAAAGAAAAGTTGGAATTGGTATAAAAAAGTAATAAATGCTCGTTTTGCTATTGGTGATTTTGATAAAAAACAAGCAATTATTAAACATTTTTTATATCCGAAAAGTAATAAATCTAAATTTGAATCTTTAAAAATTTTTGAAAGTATTTATGATAAAAAAGAAACATTAAAAGTTTTACAAGTTCTTGGAAAAACTGGATTGGTTTCATTAAATTTTTATAAAGAATATAAAGATGAACTAAATAAATATGGATTTACTAAGCAAATGATTTCAAAAGAAGGAAAATCTAAATCAGAAAGAATAGAAGGTGAATTATAACATA
>CAYRCT010000039.1:0-3785 GCA_964422845.1 uncultured Candidatus Saccharibacteria bacterium
TGGCCACCTCGGGCTAGAACCGTATTCATTTTAAGCCCAGTAAGGCTTTTCTGTCTTGTTTTTAGTATAATGAAACGACGGGTCTCGAGCAAGCTAAAAAGTGACAAAAGTGACACAAAACACATCTTAAAATCACAGCCAGTTGTCACTTTATTCTCGAAAATAGCATAAAATCGAACTTCCTCTTATTTATTCTTCATATCCCTTGTCTTTTTTCCATTTTTCAAATATTTTCTTAACTTCTCCTTTTTCAGCTTCAGACATCTGTTGAAAAATTAAGGGTTCAACGGAATCCCTTTTGGTCGTTGTTCCAAAATAATCTATAAGAATTTTTTGCTTTCCTTCTTTCGTTTTCAAATCTAAGCCCTCATATTTTAATCCATCTATACGGCCATGACTAATGTCATTTCTCAAACCTTTAATTTTACGAAATAACTCAACATTACTATTAGTACCAAACATATCTTCATAAATTTTTATTTTGTCGCCAAAATAAACCGTCGTTGGATTATAATCTGGATCATCGGGGTCAATCTTTGCGATATCTATACTATACTTTTCTTTTATAATCTTAATCACTTCTTCGCTAGAGGGACCGTACTCCTTCGCCATCTTCCATGCCCCACAAAGCACTTGATCAAGATCATTCTCCGTCATAAAGCTAAGCCAAAAAACGAAAGAAACTGTGTCGGTTTGTTCCTTGTCAAGACGAAGAGCAGCATCAGAAATTATTCTTGCGAGCTCTTCGTTATTGGCATTTTTAATTTTTTGTTTTAACGTTTCAAATGAATCCATATTGCTTCAAATTTCTTATTATTAAAGTGACTTATTATTCCCAAGATAGCAACAAAGGTTATCCCCATCGTGAACAATATAGAACCATAATTCAGCAATCAGACGGGTTTTATATCCCAGACTTAAGACCAATTGCTTAATCTACTCCACCCCCTGACTCACTATATTTTCTCACAAAATTTAGAGTTGATAGCATTTTTTTCATAAAAATATTCATGCCTCACCGCTGGTTGACCAACCACATTTTTTACATTTAGTACTAAGACATACGTTATCCCTCTCTTCATCTACGAAACAACTCTTTTCTAAATCAGTGGAATTACATATCGGGCAATTATTATAATCAAAAGGATCATATAACTCTTGAATGCCTCCTATCGCCTCATCCTCTTTCTTGTCCTTTAAAAATTTGGTTAAAATCTTTTGAATATCTTTTTTCGAAACCCCCCTGTTATACCATTTGGGTTGGATGATATTACTCTTTTTATAATAATAAAAAGCTAAAATCCAACCGATAACAGCTACAACACCAGCGAATATGTATTCAATCATAAAAATTAATTTTTACTACAAAAAAAGGTAAAATCTGACCCCCCTCGATCAATACTATTTTATTCCAAACTTATAAGCTAAAGGTGCAGTTATTACTATAATTAATATCGGAATAATAAATTTTCATAATTTTATTCCTCACTTCTATCTTCACATTCTTCCTTGGCCTGTAACCAAAGCTGGTATTGAGTTTGTGTTTCTTCTAAAACCCCTTCAGCGGTTGGTGGATATTGGTCATAATAATTTACCCCTTCCTGTATTGATACTTCTCTGCCAGCTACAACACGTCTTGATAATATCTCCATTTTGTTACACCATCGATCCCTTGTAATTTGAGCCTGAGCAGTCTGTTGCTGTAATTCTAATTGATCAATTGTTTCCTTTTGTTGATCAATAAGATTCTGTAATTCAGAAACGGTTTGCCCTTGCTCGGCTTGTTTTATTTCAACAACCCCCATCCTACCAATCAAAGAATCAATCTGTTCGGCTAAAATTTGAACTGCCTCCTCTGCGGTTTTGCCTTGAATTAAAGAAGAAACAAAAGTGCCACCTAAAGAAATAGTTGGGAAAGAAATAACGCCGATTAAAATACCTGTAAGAATTGTTTTAATTTTTGGTTTCATAGATTTGTTCTTTTAAGATACTTTTCAGCGTCTTCTTTTCGGACAAATCTCCTGCCCGTATCTTTGCCATCGAGACCAATAATCCCATAAGACTTGCTAATGGTAATTGGTTTCCCAGTTTTTGCTGATTTCAATTTTTGCATATTTTCATCTTCCTCTTTTTTTCTATTTTTTTCTGGATTCATATTCGTATTTTTATTTTTTATTACGCATTAATAAATAATATCACTGTCCCGTATAGCATTAGTTAAATTTTAATTATTTTTTACTTTATTTTTTTATATATAGAGTCAATTATTGATTGATATTCCTCTTTTTTTGTATTATGAAAGTGAATTTCTGTTTGATTTTTAGGCCAATTCCCAGTTTTTTTACGGATCAGATATACTAATTCCGCTTCAATGGTTTCTGCTTTTTTATATTCTTCTTTATGTTCTTCTCCCTCAAAACAAAATATGAATAAATCTAATGGCGTTATTATATCTTTCCATCCATATCCATAATATCCTCTTTCTCCCTTTGCTTGAAATCCACCTCTAAGGCGACTTGCTATGCTTTGGCAAGTAATTCCAACATATAAAATGCTGTTAGCGTCTTTTACAACATATAACTTTGGTAGATTGTTTTTTGTAACAGGTTTTTCGAAAGTTTCAACTTCTATCATTTTCTTGTCACACCTCTCTTTTTCACGCGAAACAATCCTTTTATTTTTTAACTTAATACTATAATGATAACATTTTTCCATATATTTTTTCCTTCAAACTCTTTAATTATAGAATAAGCAAAAGTAGTTTTGCCATAACTGGATCTACCAGAAATCCATATAATTTTCTTAATTTCCCCTTTCGTGAATTTACTTTATTTTATTTTATCGTACCGCTTATAACCTTGAAATGATTAGGAAATACCTCTCTTTTTTCTTTGATGATATGTATCTTTATTCATGCACCTATTTATAATATTTTCCATATGCCAATATGTATATCCATCATATTTAAAATATGTTTGCTTTATTTTATAAAAAAAATCTTCATATCCATATTTATCAATATGGTTAGCTAGTTCTAAAAACAAGTCATTATTTGTTTCCCCTTGTACGATATATTCATGGGGCCATTTTTTTGCATAAGTTTTTGCAAATATCCAACTTGAAGATTCTATAAATTTTTCTAAATTTTTAGTTAACCCCATTTTTATAATTAGATAGTAAATTTACTTGGTATTTCTTGTAATAAAGAATTGTTTAATATTTCAAAATCCAGCAGTTTTTCGTTGCTATATCTTGGGTTTGATTTAACACCTTTAATAAAGGTTGATATAATTTTATTATTTTTCCCCCTTAAAATTTCATAAAGTTTTCCTTCAATTCTTTCTAAAATTCTTTTATCCCTGTCCAGTGGAATTAAATATATTTTAAATTTTTCAATTTGTTTAGAAATGGAACGAGAGAAAGTGCTCTTTTCATCTGAGAAAAGACTTATATCATCGACATCCTTACCATACCTACCTTTCCAGATAACAAAATCTTGATGATTTTCTAATTTTTCAAAATCATATATCTGGTAACCTCCAGACCATAATTCTTTTATATGCTCTGAAAATCTTTTATTAAAATTCCTTGTTGTTATTCCAATATACTCAATAAGTATTTTATTGTTAATCTCAAAAGTAAAAAAATATATACCAGGAAAGAAAGACTCTTCTGATTGAAAAAGATTATTTTCCCCTATTAAGCCAAAGGGACCATGCATTTTAGCAATTATTTCAGACACAATTTTAGATATTAATTATTGAAATAGATACTTTTTACTCTCT
>CAYRCT010000040.1:0-3527 GCA_964422845.1 uncultured Candidatus Saccharibacteria bacterium
ATCACTAGACCCGGCCTAGTGATATCCTAGTGATATGTAATATGTTTTGAAATCGATCGTGTGATTTTTTGAGTTAAAAAATTTGACATTTTGTTAAATCTGTGACATTGTTTGTTTATCAAGCGTAGCACCTAAAAAAAATTTATAGAGGAGGAAGCGATGAGAAAAGAATTCTGGGGAACGATGGTTATTGGCTTTATTCTGACGATCTTTGTATCGCTCGGGGTAGGGATGTATTATTCTATCAACAGAATAAGTTATGTTCTTCAAACAAGAATCCAGGCAGCGTACCTTACCGAGCTTTCGGGATATGAAGGGAAAGAACAAATTCCTCATCAGGAGGATGATTCCATCAAAAACCTGATTAATGTCACCATGTCGCTCTCTACTGAAAGCCAAGATCCTGAAGTAAATTTACTAGGGTTGTTGACTTTTGCGAAGAATGAAGGCAAAGAGAGTGTTGAAGATAGCTGTATAGCGCAACTGATCCTGAATTATCCTGGATCACTTAATCTTGCACTGAAAGGCGATACAAGTTCAGCACGACAGCTCCAGGAGAAATGGTACAAGACTCGTAATATCGGGTTTTATCCATTTGGGATGATTCTGATGTTGATATTTTTGTCGGGGACGCTTCTGACCATCATAGTAGCCTCGGAATCTGTTTTTAAAGAGTATGCTTCAATGAAAGAAGGCAGAGGTAACTGGTATAAGAAATACAACCAGGTGATAGAAGGAATAGAGCTTTTACTGAAAGAAAAAAACATATATCCCAGAGACTATCGAGGATAAGCGTTAGCATTGAGCTCTCTCTAACGAGAGAGCTCGTTTTATTTCAAAAAAACGAAAACTACGGATTTACCCGTGCGGATTTATTTTCTTTTTTAAAAATTTAGGATATAATAAATGAATTAATAACAAACCATAAATGATAGCTGGATTTGAGGAGACAAAAAAATTATTATCAAAGTATAAAATTCCTTATGGACAAGGGGAAATAGTTAAAAGCAAAACAAGTGCTTTTAATTTTGCTAAGAAGTTTAGCTATCCCGTAGTTCTTAAAATTTATTCTTCTAATATTTTACACAAAATTGATATTGGGGGCGTAATTTTAGATATTAGAGATGAAGAATCGCTTTCTACTGCTTGGGAAAAAATAAGTAAAATAGCTAAGAGTAAAAAAGCTGATATTTTAATTCAAGGGCAAGAGAAGGGGATTGAAATAATAATGGGAGCAAAAAGAGATCCTGTTTTTGGACCAATAATTATGTTTGGTTTAGGAGGAATTTTTGCCGAAGTTTTGAAAGACGTTTCTTTCCGATTGGCTCCTGTCACAAAAAAAGAAGCAAAAGAAATGATTAAAGAAATTAAAGGTTATAAAATCCTGAAGGGCTACAGGGGACAAGAACAAGCAAATCTCCCAAAATTAGAGGAGATTTTGTTGTCTTTATCTGATTTAATTACTAAAGAAAGCAAAGTTAAGGAGGTTGATTTTAACCCAGCAATAGTCAACAACAAAAAAGCCGTTATCGTTGATGCTAAAATTTTGCAATAAACCCAGTTTAGTAATAAATATATGAAATTAAATTCAATTTTTAATCCTAAAATAATTGCTGTAATCGGTGCTACTGACCGAAGTGGTTCTGTTGGCAGGGGATTGGTAAAAAACTTGCTTCAAGGTAAAAAATTAAGAAAAATTTATTTAGTTAATCCTAATAGAGATAAAATTTTTGGGATTAAAACATTCTCAAAAATTGAGGGAATAAATAAAAAAATTGATTTAGCAATAATTGCTGTTCCAGCTAAAATCGTTTTAAAAATTGTGAAAGAGTGCTGTGAAAAAAAGGTTGGAGCAATCATTATTATTTCTTCCGGATTTGCTGAAACTGGAGAGCAGGGGACTTTTTTACAAAATCAAATTAAACAACTTTTAGAAGAAGCTAATATTCCACTAATCGGACCGAATTGTTTGGGAGTTCTAAGGCCATCTGTGGGATTAAATGCATCGTTCGCGCCCCTTTCCCCCAATCAAGGAGAAATAGCTCTTATATCTCAATCTGGAGCGCTTTTGGACTCAATTATAGACGCATCGACTGATAAACCCTATGGATTTTCTAGCATAATTTCTTATGGCAATGAGGCGGGTTTAACTCTGACTGATTTTCTAAATTGGGCTGGAGAAGATAAAAAAACCAAGGTAATCGCCTTGTATTTTGAGGGTCTTAAAAATGGCAGAGAATTTTTTAATATTGCTAAAAAAGTAAATAGAATAAAGCCAATTGTTGTTTTAAGGGGAGGAAAAACAAAAATAGCTCAAAAAGCAGTTTCGTCTCACACTGGAGCATTGGCAGGCGCAACTCAAATTTACTCTACTGCTTTTAAACAAGCAGGATTGATTGAGGTTCAATCATTGCAAGAACTTTTAGATATTTCTAAGGCGTTGCTTTGGCAGCCGAGAAGCAAAAACGGAATAGGCATAGTAACTAATGGTGGAGGGGCTGGTATTTTAGCTGCTGATTATTGTTATCAGCTTGGCATAAATTTAACCAAATTGAGTTCATCTGTAAAACAAGAAATAAGTAACGCAAAAGCGATGCATCAGGGATGGTCTAAAAACAATCCCGCAGATATTGTGGGAGATGCTTTGTCAGATAGGTATAAAATAACAATAGACGCGTTGCTCTCGCAAAATGATATTTATGGCTTAATGATTATTCAAACTATGCAACTGATGACCGAGCCAATAAAAAATGCTAAAATAATCATTGAGGCAAGGAAAAAATATCCTAAAAAACCAATAATAACTGTTTTTATGGGGGGCAAACTCACTAATCCAGCCGTTAGGCTTTTAGAAAGAAATAAAATTCCTAATTATTCCGACCCATTACGCGCTGCTCACGCGATTAAATCATTAATCAATAATCATTAATCAATTATTTTACACATGACGTTTAAAGATAAAAGATATATTCTCTGGTTTAAAAATACTACAATTAAAGATGTGCCTTTTGTGGGAGGAAAAAATGCTTCCTTGGGCGAAATGTATAGGAATCTCGTGTCTAAAGGAATAAACATTCCCAACGGTTTTGCTCTAACTTCACGGGCATATTTTTATTTTCTTGAACAAAGTGGAATTAACGAAGAATTAAAAAAAGAATTTAAACAACTGAAAGCAAAAGATATTAAAAATCTCCAAGCAACAGGAGAAAGAATAAGAAACATTATTTTAAAAGCAGAATTTCCAAAAAAATTAGAGAAGAAAATAATAAAAAATTATAGAAATCTTTGCCAGTATTATAAAGAAAGAAATTTAAGCGTAGCTGTAAGAAGCTCTGCCACTGCCGAGGATCTTCCTGGCGCCTCTTTCGCTGGCCAACAAGAAACTTATTTAAACGTTAGGGGTGAAGAAGATCTTCTTTTAGCAACTAAAAAATGTATTTCTTCATTATTCACCGACAGAGCTATTGCATACAGAGAAGAAATGGGCTTTGACCATTTGGAAATCGCCCTTTCTGTGGGAATTCAAA
>CAYRCT010000041.1:0-3524 GCA_964422845.1 uncultured Candidatus Saccharibacteria bacterium
GTGGTACGCGAGCTGGGTTCAGACCGTCGTGAGACAGGTTGGTCCCTATCTACCGCAGGCGTCAAGGATTGAGGAAATTTGTTCCTAGTACGAGAGGACCGGAATGAACTAACCTCTGGTGTACCAGTTGTTCCGCCAGGAGCATCGCTGGGTAGCTAAGTTAGGCAAGGATAACCGCTGAAAGCATATAAGCGGGAAGCCTATTCCAAGATTAATCCTTTTAGATTGGTCGGAGACCACGACCTTGATAGGCCCTAGATGTAAGCTCCGTAAGGAGTTTAGTCGAGGGGTACTAATAATCATATTTTTTACTTCAATTTCCTTTTTAAGAATCTTTATTGCTTTCAATAATAAAATCTTGAAAAATGGCGGTTATGCCGAAGGTGTCCCACCCGATCCCATCTCGAACTCGGAAGTGAAATCCTTCAGGGCCGATGATAGTGCTTTGCGCGAAAGTAGGTCGCCGCCAGTTTTCAGGGTTTTAAGTTTGGAAAAACTTTGTTAGAATAACTTACTATGTGGTTAAATAAAAAATACAGCAAAATTTTGTTTTTGGTTTTAACAATTTTTTTTCTTTTTGTTTTTATTTTTTTACAAAGACCGGTTCGGTCGTTTTTTTATTCTATGAGTCAACCAGTTCAACAATGGTTTTGGACTAAGGGATTAGAAAATTCGGGTTTTTGGTCTGGACTTTTCAATGCTAAGGACTTAAAAATTCAAAATCAAAACTTACAAGAAGAAAATCAAATTTTTTTAAGCAGAACTGCGGAGATGAATGAGTTGAAAGAAGAGAATCAGAGATTAAGAGAAATATTGGACTTAGGGCTGACAAAAGATTTTAAACTTTTAGAAGTCAATATTTTATCAAGAGATATTATTAATGATTTTATTGTTATTAATAAAGGAACAGAAGATGGTATTAAGGAAAGAATGACGGTTATAAACTACCAAAAAGTATTAGTTGGTCAAGTAGATGAAGTTTATAAAAATTCTTCCAGAATTCAACTTTTAACAGATAGCAAGATGAAATTTAGTGTTGAGATAGCAGATTCGAATGTTCAAGCATTAGCTCATGGTCAAGGCAACCGAAAGATAATTCTAGATTTAATTTCAAGGGACGAGGAAGTTTTGAGAGACGCTTTAGTAATTACAAGTGGGTTAGAGGTTGATTTTCCATCCGGCCTTTTAGTAGGGAAAATAAGAGGAATTGAGAAAACAGATTTAACTCCTTTCCAAAAAGTTGATGTTGAACCATTGTTTAATATTCAGGCGGCGGACTTAATATTTATCATCGCTAATTAGTTTTCAATGGTAAAAACTATTTTTTCATTAATATTTTTTTATTTTTTAGCTATTATTCAAACTAGTTTTTTAGTTCATTATGAAATTATGGGAAGGATGTTGAATCTCGTTTTAATTTCAATAATTTTAGTCAACTTTTTTGAGAAAAAAGAAAGCAAATTAGGAGTTATTGTTGGCGCTGCAGGAGGTTTTTATTTAGATATATTTTCTCCTTATTTCCCTGGATTGTTTAGTGTGTTAGGTATAGCTGTCGCTCTTTTAATAAGAATGCTTAAACCATTTTTTGAAATTAGAAAATTTGTTAGTTTTATTATAATTCTATTCATTGCTTTGCTCTTTTATGAAATTATTTTAGCTCTAACAACCTTAGCCAATGGTTTCTATTTTAATATTTTTAGTTTAATATATAATTTTTTAGTCGGCATTATTCTTTATCTTTTAACAAGAGTATTTCATGTTGCAATCCAAAAATGGGTTAGAAAATAAAAAGATTAAAAAATTAGGGGACGAAATTGAACTTGAAGAAATTGTTCAAGATGTTTTTATCCAAAAAAAAGAAGGCGCAGTTTTTCAGAAAAAGATTGAAGTTCCCCTGAGACCACATGCAATCAAATATTTATGGTTTGTTTTTTTTGTTTTATCTCTTTTTGTATTGGTAAAGACATTTCAGTTTCAATTTTTAGAGTATGATAAATTTTTTGCTTTAGCTCAAAAGAATAAATTTGTTACTAAAACCATACAAGCGCAGAGAGGGGTGATTTACGATAGGAATTTTCATCAATTAGTAATAAATAAACCGAGTTTTAATTTAATTGTTGAAAAAGACAGGATCCCAGACGAGATAGAAACAAGAGAGCGAGTTTTAGAAAAAATCGCCTGGATTTTGGATATTGAAAAGCAAGAGATTGAACAGGAAATTGCTAATCACACGGAAAATCGATTTACAATGGTTAGAGGACTTGATTACGAGAAATTAATTTTATTAGAATCAAGCGTTGAGGAGATTAATGGTTTTTCTATTCAAAACGTAGGGATAAGAGAATATAAAGAAGGTCCTTCTTTTTCTCATATTATTGGTTATTTTAGGGATGGTGGCAGTAACGCTGGACTAGAAGATTTATATAATGATTTTTTGAATTCTGAATCAGGAAAAATTAAGTACGAGAGAGATGTTTTTGGCAATATTATTTCAGAAGAAATGATTTCTTTGCCGGAATCCGGTAATAGTTTAGTTCTTTGGCTAGATGCGGATTTACAGAAAAAGCTTTATGAGACAATGGCTGAATATATTAAAGGCGCCGAAGTAAAAAGAGCAGCAGCAGTGGCTATAGATCCTAAAACAGGAGGAATTTTGGCTTTAGTTAGTTTTCCTAGCTTTGACAATAATCTTTTTACCCAAGGAATGAATTCAGAACAATGGGATAATTTATCCAAAAATCCAGATATGCCACTTCTAAACAGGGTAATCAGCGGTAAATACGCTACTGGCTCAACAATTAAACCGCTCATTGCAGCTGGGGCATTGCAAGAAGGTATTGTTTCGGAGAAGACGACTATAAATTGTAAGGGAGAAATAATAGTCGAAAATCCTTGGTTTGAAGACAAACCTTTTATTTATAAAGATTGGATGACTCACGGAATAACGGATATTAAAAAAGCCATTGCCCAATCCTGTAATGTTTTTTTCTATACAATAGGCGGAGGATATAAAGATTTTAAGGGACTAGGAGTGGAAAAGATTAAAAAATATTTAGAATTTTTTGGCTGGGGCGAAATATTAGGAATAGATTTACCAGGGGAAGTAAAGGGTTTTATCCCGGGCAAGGAATGGAAAAGAGAAAAATTTACTTCGCCCAATGATATTTGGATGCCTGGAGACACATATCATCTTTCTATTGGACAGGGTTTTGTATCCGTGACTCCCCTAGAAGTGGCATCCTCTTTTGTTGCTATCGCGAATAATGGCAAATTATTTAAGCCACAGATAGTTCAAAAGATTGTAGATAAAGACAAAAATGTGATTAAAGAATTTGAATCAATAATTATTCGTCAAGATTTTATTGATAAAAAGAATCTTGAAATTATTCGAGAAGGAATGAGAGGAACAGTAACATACGGTTCAGCTGTAATTTTAAATAATTTGCCTGTTACGGCTGCGGCTAAGACAGGAACTGCCGAAATAGGGAAAAAAGATTATTATCATAGTTGGATGACTGTTTTTG
>CAYRCT010000042.1:0-3355 GCA_964422845.1 uncultured Candidatus Saccharibacteria bacterium
CTTCTCCCTGCCATTCTAAATCAATGCCCACTTTTTTAAAGGCAATTTCACAAAACTCTCTAACTGAATGCTGCTCTCCTGTGGCTATCACATAATCATCTGGGTTTGGTTGCTGAAGCATTAGCCACATTGCTCTCACCGCATCCTTGCTGTGACCCCAATCTCTTTTAGAATTCAGGTTGCCTAAATATAGTTTAGCTTGTAGTCCTAATTTAATTCTCGTAGCGGCCATAGTAATCTTTCGGGTGATAAAGGTTTCTCCCCGACGAGGACTCTCATGATTAAAAAGTATCCCATTACAAGCAAAAATACCATAAGCGTCTCTATAATTTACTGTAATCCAATAAGCGTATAGTTTGGCCACTCCATAAGGAGACCGAGGATAAAACGATGTTGTTTCTTTTTGGGGACTTTCTTCGGTCAAGCCATATAACTCCGAAGTAGATGCTTGATAAAACTTTGTCTTTTTGTCTAACCCTAATATTCTGATAGCTTCCAATATTCTCAAAGGTCCCAAAGCATCGGTGTTGGATGTATATTCCGGCATCTCAAAGGAAACCTGAACATGACTTTGAGCAGCAAGATTATAAATTTCATCGGGTTGGATTTGCTGAATTATTCGAATTAAATTAGTAGCATCTGTCATATCTCCATAGTGAAGAAATAACTTAACATCTATTGCGTGTGGATCTTGAAACAGATCGTCAATTCTTGCTGTGTTAAAAGAAGAAGAGCGACGCTTAATGCCATGAACCTCATATCCTTTTTCCAACAAAAATTCAGCAAGATACGAGCCATCTTGTCCGGTAATCCCAGTAATAAGTGCTTTTTTCATATAGTTTATTTAATAAAATAGTTTAACACTTTTTGAAAAATAAAAAAAGAGAAAAAATAGAACAAACTAGCCAATAAAACGATATAAACGATGTGTAAGTTACAAATAACCGAAGAGAATACTACTAAACACATAAGTGTACTAGAAATAATAGCCAATAAAAATGTATAGAGCAACTTCGAGTTACATCTCTTTATTGGGGTAAATTTAATAGTAAATCCAATATATAAGAGAAAGATAAGAAAGTAAGTGATAAGAGTGGCCACGGCTGCGCCGTATAAAGAATATTTTGGAATTAAAATAAAATTTAAAAACATATTAACAATCGCCCCAGACATAGTAATCAAAAATAATTTCTTCTGTTGATTTGATACGACTAATGCTTGTGAAAAGGGAATTAATAAAAAGATAAGCCCTGCCATAATAATCAATATCTGGAAGGCAAGCGTGGCTGGAGAATACTTCGGACCATAAACAAAATTAATAATTTTCGGAGCCAGAGCAACGCCCCCAGCTACTATGGGAACAGCTAAAAAAATCATTATCTCTAAATAATAATGCCAGATTTTTTGAAATTCTTGTTTCGATTCTTTCAAGCGCTTACTTAAAAGAGGGAAAAAACTTGTGCCGATAAGGCCTGCCGGTATTAAGGTCACTCCAATAATTTTATAAGCGGCGTTATACCAAC
Organism: uncultured Candidatus Saccharibacteria bacterium; assembly: GCA_964422845.1. GTDB lineage: Bacteria > Patescibacteriota > Minisyncoccia > Minisyncoccales > PEYH01 > JAYENY01. The sequence continues at coordinate 1,524 of CAYRCT010000042.1, forward strand.
CAACTTGAGTAATCTGTCCCCAATAACCCATCATGACTGAATCTATTGAATTATAAACTGTACCAAAAACACCAGCTAAAGCTAAGGGCCAAGATAAACTCAAAATATTTTTCCAAATTTGTCTATTAAAACTAAAATGTAAACGAGAGACCTTAAAATTAAAAAATATAAGAATAAAAATTAAAGCCACAGAACTCGCAATTAAATAAGCGAAGCTTAAATTCCGGACCGAAGGTAAATTAAAAAGAACAAAAAAGCCGGCCCCGGCAACTACTAATGCTTGGATAATTTTTGTCCAAGCCTCATATTCCATTTTTTGGCGAGCCCTGAAAAAAGCATAAATGATTTCTGAAAATCCACTTATCACAATATATATTCCTAAAACCCAAATTATGCTCCTGATTTCTGGCTCAAGGGTAATAAAAAAAGAACCGAGACAAATTATAGTCAAGGTTCCTATCGCTAAAAGAAGTTTTAAAGAAAAGATAGCTGAAAAGTCTTTTTCCTTACTTTTATTTTTAGCAAGTTCGCGAGTAGTAATTGTAGAAATTCCCAAGTCAGAGAATACAGCGAATAGTGCAACAAAGGCTAAGGCAAAGGTAAATTTTCCATATTCAGTTGCTCCCAAAATGCGGGCAACATAAATAATTAAAAAGAATTTTAAAAATCGCGTTATTGCTTCAGCTGTAGCCAACCAAAAAGTATTTTTAGCAATTATTTGTTTGGTCCCTAAATTTCTAAAGAAAAAAGAGGTTGGGTTTGAAAAAATGTTCTTAATAACATTCTTAATATTCATTGTGTTTACCCCATTTTATTGTTTTAGACAATCCTTGTTCTAAAGAATATTTTGCTTCCCAACCAAGTTCTTGCTTTATTTTAGAATAATCTAAACAGCTTCTTTGCTGTTCGCCTATTCGTAGTGGCTTATGGATTGACTCAATCTTAATCCCTATTATTCTTGCCAATTCTTGAAAAAGTTCATTAACTGATATTTCCTTTCCTGTCCCAACATTAAAAATACCAATCTTGTCTTGTTTTAAAGCCAAAATTCCTGCGTTAACAATATCTTCTACAAAAACATAATCTCTTGTTTGTTTTCCATCTCCGTATATAGTCGGCTGCTCGTTTTTTGATAATTTGTTGCAGAAGATAGCTACTACTCCTGCTTCTCCTAATGGATCTTGTCTGGGCCCATAAACATTCGCCAAGCGGAGCACTACATAATTTAATCCAAAAATTTGATAATAATAATTAAGATATTTTTCAACGCTTAATTTAGCAACACCATAAGGAGAAACGGGTAAGGCGGAATATTCTTCTGGAGTTGGAACTATGTCTGCATCACCATAAATTGCTCCACCAGTGGAAATAAAAACAACTTTTTTGATATTAAATTTCTTACAATTCTCTAAAAGATTCAAGCTTCCCAAAATATTTGTTTTAGCGTCTTCAATTGGATCTGCAACAGATTTTCTAATATCAATTTGGGCTGCTAAATGAAATACTACTTCTAGTTCCTCTTCTTTAAAAATATCTAATAATTCGGCGTCTGATATATCAATCTGATAAAATTTGGCTTTGGAATTAATGTTTTCTTTCTTGCCAGTGGATAAATTGTCAACTATTACTACTTGATGCCCTTGTTCTATCAATTTGTCAGCGAGATGCGAGCCAATAAACCCAGCTCCGCCCGTAATCAATATTTTAGACATATGTTTATAATTTATTATTAATAATTGACTTATTGTTTCCAACTTTTAGTGGCTTTTTTATATCGCTCCCAAGTGCCACAATCTGTCCATTTGCCCTGAAATTTGAAACCAGCTAATTTG
>CAYRCT010000043.1:0-1806 GCA_964422845.1 uncultured Candidatus Saccharibacteria bacterium
TTGATTAGTAATTAGATCCGTCATCTGCATTTACTAGAGAAGCCTCCACCGCTTTGCTCACCGTGTCGTCATATTCAGCGTAAAATTCTGTTTCGTCATAAATATACTCCCCTACACTTATTTTGTTTGAAGCTTTGCTCGGTTTAATATTGTAAAGTTTAAGCGTTAAAGACGAATAAGTTCCGTCCGTTCCAACCTCGTCCCCAGTTATAATTACCGTCATTGCTTTTTTGGCAATATCGTTCCATTGCTGAACATCTTCTGCCGTTTCGAATAGCTTTTTAACTTTAACATTAGCGTCAGGAACTCCTCCTAATAATAGAGGATTGTTATTCCCGCTTGCGTGATGTTCTTCCGTTGCATTATCAAATTCAAAGGTCAATTCATCAACTGGTGTAGCTGTCGTATAAGAAGCAGCGTTTGACGTTGAGGCGGTTTCATTGGCTCCGATCCCTACTAACATTTGCCCGAACCTAAATGGTCTTTGAAGTGCTGTATATGTTGGCGTCTGCTTCTTGAGTGTAATTAATGCTCCTGCACTTGCCGTAACCGTTGTTTTTTCGCAAGTAATTGACTTCTTATTGGCAGCAACTGTCGCAACAATTACATCGGTAGCAACCCCACTAACCCAAGTCTGAATTACATCTCCGGCTACTAATCCGTTGCATGGCTCAGGGTCAAAATCCTCATCAAATACAACGCTTTCTTGTTCTGCTCCTGTTAATCCTGTTTTAAGAGTTCCGTAATTGAATTTGGCTTTTGAAACTATCTCGGCATCAGCTTTAAGCATTCCACTATCAAAGGAAAGACTTAATTTTTTAATTCGGCATCCAACTAATCTATGCACATAATTCCCTTTTAGAATCTCTACGGTATAAAAATCGCCTTCGTCAACTGTAAATGGGTGAGTATATCCTTTGGCATCTCCAGTAGTTGAACCTTTCTTAATTGTCATATTGAGCAAATGTCCTAAATTCTCGGGATCGGCGTTTATTTTAATTGTGCCACCGCTCGTTCTCTCTCCTTGCAAAATTAAATTTGACTTCCAATCTTTCCCCACAATCTGGTCTACTCTTTCGTTGTTAGGATCGCTGGAAATATCTTCTTCTATTAATGGAATAAATACATCTGGAACTACTGCGGTATTAACATCGGTCTGAACCCCTATCGCTAGATACCCCTCGTCCGATTTGAAATAACTCATTATTTTTTTCTAAAGTAATTATTTTTTTGATTTAACCTCGTCTTTAATTTCTTCAAATTTCTTTTTGCTAAGATTATTATAAATAATTATGGCTCCTTTTTTAACTAAGCCATATCCCCGCACAAATAAATCCTTGCCAGAAATGTTTTTAAATTTTTGCATAATATTTTAATTACGATTAACAAAATCTTTTATTGAAATGATAAATTCTGCAAATACGAAAGGTTCTTCTAACAGTATATCATAGAAATTAACAGGTGCAACCTCTAGGGACATACAGTTTCCTGAAAGCGTTGGATCTTGGTCGAAAGCCTCTATAACTTTATCAACCGTGGTATCCATTAATGTTTCAACTTCCTCATGGGTCTTCTGCCCTTTATACTCATAAATTAAAAGCAAAGTATATTCCCAAGTCCTCTCATTTTGGTGAGTGTCTTCCACTTCTCCCTCGCTTGCTTTTTTAAAAAATTCGGCTGTTGGATAACCGCTAAAATCCTTTTTATGTCCGTATCTAACATCGGCGAATAGGTCAATTGCTCCGCTCTCTTTTAATCCCTCGAGCAGGGTTTTAATTAGTGGCGTAAATGTTACATAACTCATTT
>CAYRCT010000043.1:1906-3131 GCA_964422845.1 uncultured Candidatus Saccharibacteria bacterium
TCCTTGATAGTTTGCACAACATACTCATCATCCTCGTAAATAATTTTGTCGCTTATTTTAATATCGATCCTTTTACAAAATAAATTATAAGCCTGCCCCGTTTTTTCTCCTTTTATTTCTTCGATATTCCCTGCGGGTTGGATTGACCCGTATTGCGAAGATAGATTGTCGGTATATTCTGACTTGTTCGTTCCCTCAACGGCTGTCAATCTTTTCGTATCGAATAGCATTGTTAATAAATTATACATTGTGTTTTGTGAATTGGTCAATTATCTCGTTGGCTCTTTTAAAATCAGCCTCTTGTTGATTGTCCCGGTAGGTAACTTGCCATTCTCCTACCTTCTCGCTTTTAATTTCCCCCTCCGATTGATTGGAAAAATTAACAATTCCTGAAACTAAAACTGTTGTAGCAAATTTAATTGGATCCGGAACCGCAACTGAATATCCCCATTTGGCAGTTGCCTTGGTGTTTTTAATCCCTGCAGGAAAATAAGTAAATCCTAGAGTATTATAATACTTAGTTCTTAATCCCCTTTTTGGAGTTTCGTTATATGGGAAAGATAAATAATGAGTATTTTCTGTCAGCGTATATTGTTCGTTTCCTAATGCGTCATAAATAACAAGCCCGGATATTGAAACAAACTCGTCTAAATATAAATCCAACTCCCCGTTACCGTCAAACCACCTTTCGCTTGCCTCGGTGTCAGCAATAAAAATTCTTTCGGTCTTTTTTTCTATGTATGCCTCAACTTGCTCAATCCATTTTTCAATCTGACCGCTAAAAGTATCATCAATGGTCGTTAATAAATAATTTTCCACGTCTGTTTCGGAGCAATATCCTTTCATAATTTTAAATTAGCTTTTAAATAAATATGGACTTTCTTTTTTTGTATAAGGGCTATTTTTGCTTCCATATGGACTTTCTATTTTACTATAAGGATTTTCTATTTTACTGTAAGGGCTATCCATTACAGTATAGGTTCTTACTAGGATTTTAGCAATACTGTCTGTTCCTTCTGCTGTATCCAATAAATTCAAAAGGCTTGTAACTTCCAAAAATTCTTCTCCAATGGCACTTTCTGTTATCGTTAATTCTGCGAGAATATTAATTGCTTCCTCTCCCAATAAAGTATCGTCTATTTGTAAATGGCTTATAATATACAAAATATCTTGCCCGGTGGCATTTTCCAAAATAGTTAATGAATTTAAAATACTTATTAAATCC
>CAYRCT010000044.1:0-2998 GCA_964422845.1 uncultured Candidatus Saccharibacteria bacterium
AATTATTCTTTTTTTTGCGTTGCTTCAACAACTTCCTTAGCTCCCTCAATGCTATTCTCAAGAGCACTCTTGACAGTTTCTACTGTTTCGCCGCCGATATTTTCAGCAGCCTCGATAGCGGCTGATACGGCTTCTTTGGTGGCTTCAGCAGTATCATCTCCAACTTCTTTGAGTGCATGAACGGATCCTTTCACTGCCTCTGTTGCAGCCTCACCAACGTCTAAACCCAATTCTTTTGCATCTTGTATTGCCTGGGCTATGGCACCACGGACAGCTTCGTCCTTTTTTCCTCCTCCCTCCATGACGCCAGCTATGGTTCCTCTTACGATTCCGCTGATTGTTCCAATCACAGATGCTCCTATATCAGCAACTCCAGAGATTGAACCTTTAACGATTGAGGCAGAAGCTTCAATACCCTTGCCCACGAATTCTCCAGTTTCTTTTAGCGTTGTGACGGTTGTATTTTTTACAATGCCAACGATAGAGCTACCAATGTCGCTAACCCCTTCTAGTCCAGCCTTAACCCCCTCTTTTGCACCATTGACTATACGTGAAATAAGTGTAAAAATCATATTTATTATCTTTAATGAATAAAAATATTAACGACCTTTCTTGTTTATTTTACCAAAATAGAGATTATTAAGCAAACGTAGATAATGAGAGATTCTAATGATATCCATAATAATTTAATATTAAGTAATTAGATAAATAAAAATTGGCTTTTCAAAAGAGCATTTTTTTTATATGCTTAACATATGGAATATGATGTCGTAATAATTGGAGGCGGTCCTGCTGGGATCATCGCAGCAGGAAGAGCAGGGGAACTTGGTTCGCATGTTGTTTTGATTGAGAAAAACAATGGTTTAGGAACCAAACTATTAATTACCGGGAAAGGAAGATGTAATATCACGAACAAAACAAATGGATTGCAAGAGACAATAAATAGATTCGGGAAAAATGGAAAATTTCTTTTTTCAGCTTTTTCCAAATTTGGCGTAGATGAAACAATAAAATTTTTCGAAGACAACGGATTAAAAACAAAAATTGAGAGAGGAAATAGGATTTTTCCTGTAAGTAATAAATCGCAAGATGTACTGGGGACGCTTATCAATTATTTAAAAAAGTTTGATGTAGAGATAAAAATAAACTCAAAAGTAAAAAAAATTGTAAAAAAAGGAAATAGAATTAAAAAAATTATATTAGCTAATAATGAAGAAATCGTCGCAGATAATTTTATAATTTCCACTGGAGGAAAAGCTTATCCAGCAGCTGGCTCTACTGGCGATGGATATAGGTGGGCTCAGAAGATGGGTCATACGATTGTAAAGCCGTCGCCAGCGCTTGTCCCAGTTATTGTTAAAGAGAGTTATGTAAAAGAGCTTGAAGGTTTGAGCTTAAAAAATGTTGAGATTAGCATATACAAAAAACATAAAAAAATTAGTTCAAGGTTTGGTGAAGCAATATTTACAGCGAATGGAATGAGCGGGCCAATAATTCTTGATATGAGCAAAGAAATTGGAAAAGAATTACCCAGTAAGATTAAATTGCAAATTGATTTTAAACCCGCATTAGATTTTACAAAACTTGATAAAAGAATCCAAAGAGATTTTCAAAAAAATTCTAATAAGTTGTTCAAAAACAGTCTCAATGATTTATTGCCCAAGAAACTTATTCCTATTATTATAAAATTATCTAAAATTAATCCTAATAAAAAGATTAATTCTATTACCAAGGAAGAGAGAAGAATATTATTATATCTTTTAAAGGAATTTAATTTAGAAATAAAAGGATTGGACGGATTCAGAAAAGCGATTATTACAACTGGCGGAATTGAGTTAAGCGAAGTTGATCAAAAAACAATGAAGTCAAAATTGATTAATAATTTGTATTTCGCAGGAGAGATACTTGATCTTGATGGTCCGACAGGCGGATATAACCTGCAAGTTTGTTGGTCCACAGGATATATTGCTGGAGAAAGCGTCGGACACATTTAAGAGCTTGACAACTATTTTCGTTGTGTTATCCTGTACATAATTGTATAGTATGATGAAACGTTATAAAAAGAATAAATTGAACTTGCTTCTAAAATATTCCCAGAATCTTTTTCATACTGGGGATTTGGGTTTGTTATGGAATATAGAGAATAAAGATACTCTTTATACTACGATAAAAAGGTACGTAGAGAAGGGAATACTGATTAGAATTCAAAAAGGATTTTATTCCAAGATACCTCTTGAGCAGATAAGTCCAGTAAAGTTAGGAATGAGTTTTTTACATTCTTTTTGTTATTTATCAGCAGAAAGCATTTTAGTTAAAGAAGGAATTATTTCTCAAGCCATACCATATATTACTCTAATTTCGGATCAATCAAAGAAGTTTAAGATAAAAAATGATTCTTATATTTCAAGGCAAATGAAAGATGAATTTTTATTTAATGAAATTGGAATTACAACAAGGGACAATGTTAAAGAGGCGAGTATAGAGAGAGCGGTAGCAGACATGCTTTATTACGATGCTAATTATCATTTCGATGCTCCCAATTTGATAGATTGGAGCAAGGTTAAAAAAATTCAAAAGGAAGTAGGATTTAAATCTTAAATGAATAGTGAAAAACAAAAAAAAGCTTATCATAAGGTTCAGCTTTATAGACTTTTGACAAGATTAATAGACAATAAAAAGGTTGTCCCGAATATTTTTTTCAAGGGCGGCACTTGTTGTTCAATACTTGGTTTTTTGGACAGGTTTTCAGTTGATTTAGACTTTGATTTAAAACAAGGAACCAATAAAGGAAAATTAAGAAAAGAGCTTCATTCCATCTTCAAAGATTTGAATTTAGAAATAAAAGATGAAAGTAAAAAAGCATTGCAGTTTTTTTTAAGATATCAAGCCCCAATTGGGCAGAGAAATATCGTTAAGCTTGAGATTTTAGACACAATTTTTTCGTCTAATGATTATAAGGCGCAATACCTCTCAGAGATTGATAGGGTCGCCGTCTGTC
>CAYRCT010000045.1:0-2945 GCA_964422845.1 uncultured Candidatus Saccharibacteria bacterium
ATTTTTCTTTTTACATTCAATAATTATGTAAATATCGTCTTCCTGTTTTTTATCATTAGGAAAAACAGCAATATCAACAGGATATTCTTTTTTTGTATCGGAAGGTCTTACCTTAACTCTAAATTGAGGTCTTGTTTGAATGTGTTCTTTTGGATAGTTGTAATCTTCAACTAATTGTTTAGTAAAAACTTGAACCGCTTCTACTTCTTCTGGAGTAGCTTTTATTTCTCGACTAGATATGTAGTCAAATATGTATCCTTCTTTTGGCTCTTTACTTTCAGTCATTATATTCCTTTATTTAATTATTATGTCAATATTTTCTTGTAGCAAATTTATCATTCTCGGTCTTTGTTTTGCTTGTGCCTAACGGTCTGGCTATGCCCAGTAAGGGATTTCAAAGCGCTTCCGTTTTATTTTATTACTAATTTTAATTACTTGCATTTACTTTCAATTTTCCATTAAAACCCTTATTGGGTATAGCCTTTGTTATAGGCAGGCTTTCTATTATTCTTTATCTCGCCAGTTTGCTAAGTGATTGAATAATTGCCATTTTACATTGTCAAGTAAAGAAGAAAGTGTGTCTTTGTCAAAACCAATTTCAATTAGGAACGAACATACTAAAAGTATTTTTAGTCTTTCTGATAGGTAGTATAGTTCTCCGCCTTTTAAAGCTTTTTTCTTTCCTTTTTTAGAATAGTGTGTATAATAATTTCGAGAATGCTTTACATTTAAAACGAATTTGGTTTTATCACCAAGAATTTTATCTAAAATTTTGTTTGAATACTTTTGCGTTAGTTCAGTCAGTCTTGCATGTAGATTTAAATTGTTTCCAAAATTAAATTGGTCATTAAGCCATTTATGATACTTAGTTGGAGTTGCATTTAAAATTTCCTCCTTCATTAGCTTGTATTCAGTTTTTGGAATTCGTGTGTGATTGTGAATTCTTGCATGGAATGTTTCTGCTGATTGAGCTAAATTTAAAAAGGTGTTAACTGTAAATCGATTTCCAAGGTAAAATTGCTCGAATACTAAGTCAAGGGCAGGTTCAAGAAGCTCGTACTTTGAGAACCAATTTTTTATAAGATTTGGGAAGTCGTCTTTAATTCTTCGATAATCAAAAATCATTTCAAGGTCAAACTTTGGTTTTTCATTCTCCTTAAAGTTTGATGTCGACAAGTAAAGTTTTATCGATTTGTTATAAGTCTCACCGTTACCATAGTCTTTTTTATGCCTTTCACCACTTAATGTTATTGAAACAGGATAAGTGCTTCGATACAATGCGAGTGTCAAAAAATTTTGGAAACTAATAACGTAAGTCAATAAATCGCCAATCCCTTTTTCAAATGTAGTATCGACTTGAAAATCCACTCGTTGGGTAATACTGATAGATTTTTGATAACGTGATAATCCTGGATTGTTTGCTATAAAATTAAATCTTCCTTTAGAGTTTTTGTCAATTTGAAATTCTATTGCCTCAGGTAGTTTATAATCAACAGTTATCTCATGCCGTTTTAATTTTTCAAAATCTGGTTTTTCTCTTTTAAAACCAGTAATACCTACCCACTCTCCAAGATTAAAAATTTCTGATGAAATCCTGTTAAATCTCAGGTCTTCTGTTTTTTCTCCATGGAAACCAACCAATGTATATCTTATGGAATAAGAGACTGAGGGTTTTCCTGATTCTTCTCCTAGAGCCTGCGCTGCTCCACCTGCTTTAGTCATGAAACAGTTACAAAGTGTCACTTGCTTACTGTCGCTTGTCAATCCAAGTATTATTTGTTGGTTTTTTAATTCTGGGATAAAATTTTCACCGTCTAAACTGCCATATAGTTCTAAGGATGTTCCTTCTTTAGGATGATATGTCAATACTCCATGAACCCTTTGGTCTTTACTTGAAGGTAAGAACCATTCTCCCCTTAATGTAAATTCTTTAGTCATATTTGGTGTCTTTTTTTAAGCTTGCCTATAACGGTTTGAATATGGTGCGTTTGGCATTTCAACGCTTTAAACTTTCAATTTACTTCTATATTCATTTATTGCTATAATCTTCATTATTAGCAATCGCTGCCAAATGCACTATATTTGTTGTTATGGGCTGGTTTTCATGTCTTTACAGTTTTTTATTTTATCCTAAATACTTATCTACGATGAGCAATTTCTACTGTAACTGATTTTGTCTAATTTGCATTATTTAAGATTTGTATTACAATTCCGTATTTTTTTCTTTATTAGGATGTTTCAAAAACATAATATACAATAAAAGGTCTCAATTTAATAAAAGAGACCTCTCATTATTTGAAATGAAAATTATAAATCCGCAATAACAGTATTCACTTCGTTTGTAAATGCTACAACTTTTGATTTTTCGAGAATAGAAATTTCATAACCCGTACTTTGCCTTGCATTATTAGTTATTACAAATGTAGCTGTAAAGCAATTAAGAATATTGGTAGCTCCCAAAATCAACAGAATTATCCCACCAAAAAATGAAGACCCCATAACAGAGAACCCTATTACCAAGAACACAACTCCTATGATAAGTCTCAAAAACGAAAATTTTGTTGAACTTGTCACCGAAGCAATAGTTTTTAACGGTTGTGCAATTTGAGCTTTACCTAAAGGAATTAGCCCCAAAAGAGTGTTTGGGGTATGACCAGTTACTCTTTTGTTAGTTAAAACGTAATTTGCTTTAAGCCAAAATAAAATTAAATTAGCTGTGAATGCAACTTCTTTAATTTTTTGTTCATCTTTTCCTAAAATTGTACTCATAATATCTCCTTTTAAATTAAACTTCCCTACTCGTAAGGTTTTTCGGTTTCACCCCGTTTATTTAAGTGGGTTCTGGTCTCCACTTTTTTTTATTTTTAATCGAAATTATTTTCAAGATTTCTCAAAATATTCTTTCAATTCTCTTTTCTGTTAATTATGGCGGTTTTTTCAACTTG
>CAYRCT010000046.1:0-2933 GCA_964422845.1 uncultured Candidatus Saccharibacteria bacterium
AAAAAAAACAAATTAATTTAAAATAAAATCGCCAATTAAGCGATTTTTTTGTCCGACTTGTATGTTTATATCTTAATAGAATAAAAAAGCACTGACAGAAATCGCCAGTGCTATTAACTCTTACAAAAATGTTGCGAGAGATGATATGCTTCCTCTTCCTCTTAGAAGAGCACTCATCTTCTGTGTGTCCCATTGCTTTCCTCCTTTTGGAACACTGTAATAATCGCAAATCTTGTTTATCCATGAATCGCCTTCTAAGGAAAGGAAATCCTCCGCAAATAGGGGAATTACTTCCAGTCCTACTTTTCTAAACGACCCAAGAGCTCTTTCCATATGATATAGCTGTGTCAAAAGCCCTATTCTTTTCCATCCGCTTCTCTTGGCTATACCCTTGCAATAAAGGGCATTTTCCTCTGTACTCTTTGACTCTTCTTCAAGAATCATAGTCTCTGGAGGAACCTTGTAATGGCGAGTTATAAATTCCGCCATTACGGAAGCCTCGGAACGATAGAATCTTGCTTTTACGCGAGCTTCTTCGCTAAAGTCCGGTTTTCTATCAGAACTTGCTGTACCAAAAACGGGCACAGAAAGATTAATATCATACCGAACTCCAACATTATAGCCACCCGAAAGAATAATCCTTGGACATATGCCCAACTGATGAGCTATTCCTGCGGCTCTCGCTCTCATTTCAGTAAAGAAGGCAGGGACGATATTCCCGTCCTTAACTCCTATTTGAGCTCCTAAAACTATCACTCCATCATAATACATTTCCAATTTCTACACCCCCTTAAGGTCTTCCCGTTTTCGTATCTCTGCTTATTAAAAGAACAACTGACTTGATTTAATACAGTTAAATTATAACACACAACAAATTAAAAGTCAAACCATTTCTTATTTATCATTGCACATCACTTGCACATCACTAAGCCGGGTCTATTGGTAATTTGCAATGTGCAAAAAATGCACATTGTTCTTTTTACTAATTTCTTTGTCCTTAAAAATTTTATTTATATGCTTCGTGATAACTGAACGATCTTTGCCAAATAATCCTGCTATTTCGTTCTGTCGTAACCAAACCGTTTCATTTTGAAAACGCACGCTTAATTCCACCCCACCTCTCTGGGGTTTATATATTACAATTTTATCCATCTTTAATTTTTTGACTATTCTTTTTGTCATCAAAATATAATAATCATATCTAATTCTATTCTATCAAAAAATCGCTAATCAAGCGATTTTTTCAGGCAATTTTTTAATATTATTTAAAAAAATACTATCTGTCATCTTTTTTCTGTTTATTTTTTTCATCACATTCCGTTTCCTTATTTAATATCTCTATAGTAAGCCGAGCTTTTTTTCTCATGCCAATTTTTGGTACAAAAGAAGCAAGTAAATCGCCGAACGATTTATCTTTGTCCTCAAAACCAATATGGTTATATTGTCTATCCCCTAATTTTTCTATTCTATTAAATAAATATCCTTCTATTCTTTTTTTCATATTTCTTCTTTTATTTTACGACTATTCCTGTTCTTCTTTTCTTATTTTTTTCTTCTATTATTTCGTTAATATTTTCTTTAATTATCTCAGTTGCCTTTTTAATGCTTTGTTCTCTGATGACAACTGGAACAAACTTAATTTTTAAACGAAAAATATTCGTCCCAAATATTTTTCCCACAATAACATCAACTCCGGCAAAAACAGAGGCTACTTTTTTCGCTTTCTCAGGATCCCCATGAATTCTTGATTCGTCTTCTTTATATTTAATATTTTTTCTTTTTTCCTTGAAAATTAAATCACCATTTGAATATTTCCATATTGAATAATATTTAGACATTCCGATATGGTCGTCTGCTTTTATTGTTTTACCATCGTCGGTACCGATGGCGAATATTAATTTTTCTTTAACATCCATTACCGCTTTTTGAGGACAAATTTTCAGACACATTCCGCAATTTATGCATTTCTCCTTGTCAATCACCGCAAAACCAAACTCATTAATAGAAATAGCATTTACTGGACATTTAGGAATACAAAGTCCGCATCCAACACATTTGTTTTTACTTATATTCATCATTTTTAATTTTTTAGAGCGTTACGATAAATATGTAGCAATTAATTATTTTCTTTGTCCGATCCTACCTCTACCTCTGCCTTGGCCTCTACCGTCCTTAGGACCCATACCAAAACCTTTCCCTCTACCACTACCTACTGTACCCGTCCTCGGGCCTATTCCCATCCTCCTGCCCTGATTATAATTTTGATTAAAAATTGGGTTTCCATTTTCTTTATCGGGGGTTCTTCCTTCTTCCCCGATGCTGATAGCATTTTGAGGACAAGCATTAGCGGCGTCTTTTAGACAAATAGCCTTTTCGTCTTTTATTTCAGCTTTTCCGTTTACTATTTCTATGCCCTCTGGGCAAATATTGGCACAAATACCGCAACCAATACATTTATTTTTGTTTATTTTAGCCATAAACTTATTTTTTAGTTATTTTTATTTCTAAGATTTTGTTTAATAAATAGACATTGCAAAAAAGTGGTGTCAATTCTGTTTTTTTTGTTTTGAAAAAAACGATAGAAGAACTTCTCGGTCGCACTATCGTACCGAAGATTTTGAGAAACAATAGCGACGAATTGTTGGTCATATAAAGCTTGAACCTACTGGATAACAAACCCAGTAAGGCTTTTTTCAGTATAATATAACTACGGGTCTCGAGCAAGCTAAAAAATAAAGCCGATACTATTTTTTCAAACCTGTTTTCTCAAAAAAAGGCTGGCAAAGATCGCCAGCCGCAAATGTAAACCCCAAAGCACTCTTCTCAGAAGCTGAGGCGCATCCCTTGGAATGGGATAATGAACTCTATCCCGAGATCATTGAGCTCGGCAAGTTCTTGAGGGATTAAAAATCCCGGCGCTGGGACATTTCTGA
>CAYRCT010000047.1:0-2905 GCA_964422845.1 uncultured Candidatus Saccharibacteria bacterium
AAAGAGTTCAAAATACTGAAAAAAGAAATTATTTCCAAAAAGAATGTTTTTGGGGTAATTTTTCTAAAAAAATAATCCTTCCGGAAAAAGTGAAAATCGCTCAAGCAAAAGCTGTAATCAAAAACGGTGTTTTAATTTTAAGAATTCCCAAAGCAAACCAAAAAATAACCAAAAAAATAGAGATAACTGATAAATAGAATAATGAAAGGAACCAGCTGGTGTTTAGTGGGTTTGATAATACTGTCTGTATTGACCCATTTTATTTTTCTCTCTTATCCATCCGAAGTCGTCTTTGACGAATTTTATTTTGGCAATTTTTCTTCTGCCTATCTTACAAAAACCCCCTACTTTGATATTCATCCTCCCTTGGGGAAGATGATGCTTGCAGCAACTGGTTGGATGTTTAAGATAGAGCCAAATTGCACTTTTGAAGAAATCGGCTATCCTTGTTCTCCTCACATTTTTTTGCTCTAAGATTTTTACCAGCATTATTTGGAACTCTGCTGGTAATTCTTTTTTATGCTTTAATTAAACTCTTAACTAATTCAAAAAAAATCGCTTTGATAGGAGGATTCTTTATTCTTTTTGAAAATGCCTTCTTGGTTCAATCTCGGCATATACTTATTGATATCTTTCTTATATTCTTCGGCTTAGCTAGTCTTTATTTTTTCTTAAAAGGAACCAAGACAAAAGAAAGAAAGGGATTGCTATTTTTCGTTCTCGCAGGCCTAAGTATGGGCGCCTGTATTTCAATAAAATGGACTGGACTTGGATTTCTTGGCTTTATTTTCTTATTGATGATATTGCAATTAACAGAACAAAAAATTGATTTCAAAAAATTCTTTAAAATAGGTATAATTTTAGCAACAGGAGTTTTCTTTGTATACTTTTTACAATTTTGGATACACTTCTCTTTGATCCCAGGGGGAGACAGCGAGATTGATTCATATTTGGGGGAAAATTTTCAGGAGCGATCCTTCTTTCAAAAAATAGTAATAATAAACGGTCAAACATTTCGACTCAATCAATCACTAGCCCTTTCTCACCCAGACGATAGTCGATTCTACCAGTGGCCATTAATGGAAAAACCTGTTGACTATTGGAGTAAAACTCAAGAAGGAGAAACATTGGTTAAAATTGGATTATTCGGAAACCCAGTAATCTGGGGATTATCAAGTTTCGGAATATTAATTTCTATTGCTTCTCTTTTTTTCAAAAGGTTACGGAAAGAAATTTATCCTTCTACATTTATATTGTTTTTTATTGTCTACGGTTATTTAGTTAATCTTCTGCCTTTTATATTAATTCCACGCTCAACTTTTATTTATCATTATCTGCCCGCTTATCTTTTTGCTATTTTAAATTTAGCAATTATTCTAAATTGGGTAAGCAGATATAATAGAAAAATATTTTGGATGTTAATTTTTTTAGTTATCCTCGGATTCTCTGTCGTCGCTCCAGCGACCTACGGATTTAAACCGATAGTGCCATATAGTATCCTTGAATAAAATCAATAATATTATGACAAAACTCTATGAGGTCCTGTGACCTGCCTAATATTATCATAACTATAAAGAATCCGCACAAAAACAGACCCCATGTTTTTGTGCCTTCTACTTAAAAAATAGTGCGGACGGTGGGACTCGAACCCACACAGGTTCCCCTACACGGTCCTAAGCCGTGCGCCTATACCAATTCGGCTACGTCCGCAACTTTAAAATTTATTTCATATATGGCTTTGCTTTATCAAATTTTCGAGACAAGCGTACTACGGTTGGAGAATAATAGATATATTTTAATATTTTTAAGGAATCTTCTATCGCAAATTCTAAACACTCGCTCCTTCCTGCCCGAGATATAAACCCTTTAACAGATAATTCGTTCTTTGTGATTTGGTGGATCCATCGTAAAAATTGTGGGCTTGAAGAGGTAATTCTAAACCGAATTTGATCGTATTGGCTCTCGGGATGTCGAAATATATTAAAATTTCCGTCACCATCAAAAAGACCTCTTAAAAAATCCGGGAAAAATTTCATCGGAATATCTAATTGTTTTAAAATAAGGCTTTTTCTAGGGCTTAAGCCAATTGAACAAAAAAAATTATATAACGCTTTATTTCCAAATTGTATTCTATAATATTTTTTTATTTTTTCCTTTACTCGAGTTTTTTTGGTTATTTTATTGTCTAAAGCAAGACACTTAGCAAAATTTAGTACTTGCTCTTTGTCTTTTGAGGTAAATTCGATATGTCTTCCGTCCGAATAAAGGCAACCATCAGCCGTTAACAGTCCAACTGCATAAGCAAATTTTTTTGTCCACTTTGTGGAAGTTGATTTTGTCATTATATTTTTAATACGCGTATGCCAATTCCGCCACAGGGGCTAATAAATCAGCTTGATAAAACCCCCCTCATATTCAAAAAGAAGGGGGGTTAAAATCAAGTTTCTATCACACAATGCTATACAGCAATATCTGTCCCTGCTAATTTCGCGACTAAAGCAATCAGTCCCTTAGCTAACACTGCTACTGCCAAACCAATTAAGGCATACATTAAAACATTTCTTGCTGTTGTGACTTTCTCTGGACTGCCGCCAGCTGTAACAAACATATATCCCGATATAATGATCATTAATACCACGATGACTAGAAAAAATCCATAAACATAACCAACGACTGTAGGCAATATCTTCAATGCATCATCGGCGGTATATTCATCTGGAAACTTTTGTCCGATTGCCCCACCTTCTTTAAGGGGAGTATCAGTGGTGGTAGCTGCTGAAACAACTGGAGCTAGAAATAATCCTCCGATAAGTATCAAGCTTAATAATCCAATTATTTTTTTGTTCATTCTTTTGTTTTATTATTTTTTAAAACCGACCTTTGACTATTTATTTCTTAACTACTT
>CAYRCT010000048.1:0-2811 GCA_964422845.1 uncultured Candidatus Saccharibacteria bacterium
TCGCTAAAGTTCAGCACACCAAGGTCTATGATATTGCTGTTCTTGAAAGTTAAATTAGTCCTTACGTCTTTATTCGCCATTATGCCACCTCTTCGATACCAAGCTTTGGTCGCTAGGGAAACCTACCCCTGACAGATCTGTCCTATCGGGCCGCGTTGTATACCAACCTTTACCATAGAGGTCAAGTAGCTGCTTGAAGTACTCCTCATAACGAGATGCGGTAGCTTCAAGACTAAAGTTCAAGCCCCAATCTCGGCAATCCTTGGGCTTGATCCGCTCGATATTCCTTGCTGCCCAGATGAACTGCTCGAATGTCCGGCATCGATAGCCCGTAACCCCATGGCGCACTATCTCACTAAACGACCCAAAGTCGGTTGAGATAACGGGAGTGCCTGATAAGGCAGCCTCGATCGCTACATAACCGAATGGCTCTAGGTATTGCGTGGGCATGAATACAGCCTTTGCCTTACTTAACAGCTCTCTCTTTTCCTCCCCTGTGACAACGCCAAGATGCTCAACCACAGGACTACTGATGTCGACGGGTTCTGAAAGAGGCCCCGCCAACTTCAACTTGCCTCCGATTGCCTCTACTGTGTCTATTGCTATCTTGACGCCCTTCCTGTGGATGATCCTACCCATGTACAGGTAGTAATCCTCTTTCTCCTCACAGTAAGTAAAATCTGCAGGATCAAAGAACGCGGGTATCACGCAGTCCGAGAAGCGGCCATCATCCATTCCCTGCTTGCCGTGCGTGAAGTGCATCCAGGCATAGCTTTCGTATACCCGATATGGGGCGAAGCTTCCAACGTAACCTATCCCAATCTCAACCACCAAAGAAACCTCTGCTCGTTGTGCAATCTTTTGATGGTTCAATCCAGCGGAGAGCAATAAGAGATCGGCCTTATGCTGTCTCTTCCGGATTTCCCGCGCTGCGTTCTTGCTGAAGAGGTTGTGAATCTTATCGTACCGCTTCATCTTGTGCCCTGAGCGCCAATCTTCGCCGTATGCTTCCTTGAGCTTCCAAGTGTCAAGCACGGGGATAAATTCATCACACGGAACTTCTGACCCCTCTACACCATAAAACAAGACGTGATGGCCCATATCCTTGAGCATCTGACCAAAATAGGCAACCTTCGTACCAAAAGCATCCATGCCCCCGCCAATCGTTGGAATATCAACGTTGCCGACAAGATGACAAACAATCTGCTCCTTGTGACGGACTACATCTGGTGCGTTTTTCACCATCGCAATAGTACCGTCGGCGTGGCTCTTCATCACCATACAGAAACCGTATTCACTTGCAAGCCACTCCGCAATTCCTTCCTCATCACCCCAATCTTCAAAGATGACCGTAAGCGTCTTAGGAGTTCGGAGAGTTTTGGACATACCCTCTAAGACCTTGCGTTCAGCACCCTCCACGTCAATCTTGATCATATCAGGGATAAGGCCGAATGCTTCGTCTCCTCTCATCGTTGTGACGGGTTCGGTCCCTTTATGGCCATCTTCTACCAAGCTGTGCCCGCCAGCATCCTTGTTTAGATACAGCACGGTATCTTCGTTCTTATCAGATAGAGCAAGCGGTGATACCTTGACGTTGGTGCACTTGTTCAAAGCTAGATTCCTCGTCAATAGATCGCGATTCTTTGACTCTGGTTCAAAAGCCAGCACGCGCCCACCCTTGCCAACGCATTCGGAAGCAAGTACCGTGAAGTAGCCCACATTGGCTCCTACGTCAATAAAAGTTTGGTCTTGTTTTAAGTGCTCTTGGATAAAGGCCGTTGTATTCCTCTCCCAGACTCCATGCTGTTTCAAAGCAGGTGCAATGTAATGATCATTCGCAGCAAAATGCAATGTGTACTTTCCAAGAACGTCTTCAACTACAACGTTTTTGTCTAGTGGTGCAGATGGATGAACCTTAACGGAAGATGTAAACAGGTATAGCGGGCGCCATCCATCGTATAACTCCTCGACATCCATCTCAAGAGCATCCTCCAGCTTCGGGATGACTTCTGCGGGTGTGAAGGCAAACCCCCAATCCGGTTGAACGCCAATGCTTGGAATCTCCATGAACAACTTATTGGCCTTGCCGCGCATGAGGCGCAGTAACTCAAGCGCCTTTTTCTCTCCCATGGCATTGATCTCATTGTGTAACACCGAGAGGTACAATATGTTGTCAAAGTGGCCGCTGCTCGTAATGAAGTCCTGCCACTTCATGCACTGAAAATCCCCTCTTAGATTTGCGGTAGTTGTTAAGTATCGTGCGACGGCTATCAGGTTGGCGTCAATATCAACGGAGGTCACAGCATAGCCATCACGCAGTAAAGCTCTCGTGAAGTAGCCCTCAGAACATCCGATGTCAAGAACTGTGCCTTTGGTTAGGTGTTCTCTTATCCACTCCAAACGCTCCTGGCTGTCCTTTCGCTCTACAGGAATGTCCTTAACGCGAGTATCATCTATCGGTTGGTAAACCCTTACCCTATTCGGCGGGACCGTCAGCATCTTCCGCAGCGGGAAATCATTACTTGTCTGTCCGTTCAAGCCAGTCCATTCTGTCTCTACATTCAGGTCAGTTTCGATTCCAAGGTAGTTTAGAATTGCATGGCGATGGAAACCGTCGTAAAGCTGTAGCCGCCCCTCGGTATCGAAATTGCATAGGAATACAGAGTCGTTGTACCCATCCTTCTTGATCGACTCGTACAACGCAATGAAATCCTCTTGGCACTCTTTCCAACACTGCTCTAGATCAGTTCTGCCAATCGACTTAATGCGCGGCCACACGTCTTTCCACTCGCGGTAGTATCCAATCAACGG
>CAYRCT010000049.1:0-2757 GCA_964422845.1 uncultured Candidatus Saccharibacteria bacterium
TAAGCATTCCTAAGGAAAACGAGCAATTGTCTAAAAAAATATCTATCAGCGATAAATAAAATGATAAAAACATAGCTCCTTTCTAATTTGTGCTCTGGGGCAAAGTTATATAATAGAATGCAAATTTCTTTAGAAAAATTAGAAAAGATTTGTTTAAAGATTATTAACACTTCTTTTTATTTATTACTTCTATCTCCGCTCGTAATTATTCCTTCTCTTTTTTACCCATTCACGGTTGCCAAATCTTTTTGTTTTATGGCTCTTACGGAGCTTATTTTTTTTACTTGGTTGTTTTTATCAATTTTTATCTCAAAATATCGACCTAAAAAAAATATTCTTTTAATATCTTTTGGTATTTTTCTAATAATATTAATATTATCAACAATCTTCGGAGTTGACCCTTCTCGTAGTTTTTGGTCTAACTTTAGAAGAATGGGCGGTCTTTTAATGTGGCTTCACCTTTTTGCCCTTTTTGTTTCCATAACTTCTGTTTTCAAAAAAGAAAATTTACTAAATTTCATATTTTTTTCCATAGCTGGAGCTACGATCGGAGCATTATCTTTCTGGATGGATAAAATTGGTATGTCGGGTCTTCCTGATGCAAAATCCGGTTCTTTTATTGGAAATAGCTCTTTCCTCGCGACATATCTACTTTTTAATTTATACTTTGCCATATACGCTTTATTCGCGCTAAAAGAAAAAAAAGAATTTAGGTTTCTCTTTTTTGATAAATCTAAAGATCTCTGCCAAGCATTAGCTGTAACCGGTCTAATGGTTATGCTTCTCACATTATTGTTTAGTACGGGAAGAGCAGCAATCGTATCGTTTTTTGGAGGATTGATCTTACTTTGTATCATGCGATTGGCTTTCCAAGCAAAAAGAAAAAGAAGAAGAATATTCGGAAAAATTGCATTAACTTTTTTTGTAATATCGTTTTTAATAATCATTTCTCTTCTTTTCATTCCAAACAGTATAGTCCAACAAAAATTTAGTCAAATGGGGGGACGAGCCCGTCCGATAGTCTGGAAAGAAGCATGGAGTGCTTTTTTAGAAAAACCAATTCTTGGTTGGGGTCTGGAAAATTTTGTTATATCTTCTAATAAGTCCTTTGACTCTTCTCTCTTGTTGGGAGAATACCAGTTTGATAGGGCCCATAATATTATATTTGACAATCTTATTGATGCGGGAATCTTGGGTCTCATTGGCTATTTTTCTGTTCTTGGGTCCTGTTTTTATCTTTTGTGGAAATCATATTATGAAAAAATAACAAGTTTTTGGGCTTCCTCTATTCCAGCGGTTCTTATAATAATATATTTCATAAAAAATCTTAGTGTTTTTGATATGCCAAGTGGATACATTGTATTAATTTTTCTTTTTATTATTATTTCGTTAACAACATCGTCCGTAAAAACAAGTCATGAAGTAAAAATAAATAAAAAAAATCATTTTATCTTGCCTGTTATATTTTTGCTTTTAATAATGCTTATTTCTTGCTTATATTTCTTTATTCAAAAACCGGCATTAGCGAATATTGGAATCAAAAACATTTTAAGCTCAAGCGAATATAACAAGAAAGCATATAAATATGCTTTTTGCTCTTCTTCAATGGCTAAATATCAAATCAGAATTTGCCTCGCTGATTCTATGATTTCTAAAATTAAAGATGAAGATTACGAGATATCTCTCGAGGAGATTCAATCACTTGAGCAAATGTTAGAAAAAAGCATAAAATCTTCTCCATTAGATTACTACAGCTATCTTTTTCTGGGACAACTTTACAATATCCATGAACTCACTTTTGGACAATCTAAATTTGAGAGAGCAGAAGAAATTTTGGAAAAAGCAATTACCTTATCTCCGACAAATCAACTTGCTTATTGGGAATTAATAAAAACAAAAATTTCTTTAGGTAAAAACGAAGAAACAATTATTTTAGCAAAAAAAGCAGTTGACTTAGAGCCAAAATTAGCTAAAGCTCATATATTTTTAGTTAATCTGTACAGAGCTATTGGTAAAGAAAAAATCGCAGAGCAAAAAATAAAACAAGCAATTCAAGTTATTCCCAATATTGCACCAGAATTAGAAAAATTTTTAAATATACAAAAATTTTAATATTCTTTATAGAATTCTAAAACAAAATCCGCTCCTGCGGATTTTTATTTTCAGTGCCCCCGGCAGGAGTTGAACCTGCACCTCTTGCGAGATATGATCCTAAATCATACGCGTCTGCCAATTCCGCCACAGGGGCATAAGATAATCTTAACAAAAAAAATCCTCGCCTTCAATATGTATAAAGGCGAAGATTTAGACAATATCGTTTCTTAAATTCAAACCGCTTTATTTTTTCAAAATCATTTGAACTATAGCAATCAATCCTTTAGATAATACCGCTACGGCTAAACCAACCAAGGCATACATCAACATATTTCTTGCCTTGCCTATTGTATCTGGATTGCCACCCCCCGTAACAAACATATATCCGGAAATAATAATCATTAAGGTAACAATTGCTATTAGAAAACCAAAAATCCAGTCAATTACTCTTGGAAGTATTGCCATAGCTTCGCTAGCCTTATAATCCGTAGGCTCTTTTGATGAAATATCCCACGCCGACACCATAACAGGTGCTACGAAAAGTCCAGCAATAAGCACTAATCCTAATGTTCCAATTAATTTCTTGCTCATTTTTTTGTGTTTTTATTTTTTTTAAAACCGACCTTTAGTTATTTTTCTAATTATCTTATTTTACAAAATCTC
>CAYRCT010000050.1:0-2749 GCA_964422845.1 uncultured Candidatus Saccharibacteria bacterium
GATTAGTAATTGTAATTTTCAAGGAGGAGATCCCGCTTTGAATATTGATACAGCGTCAGTAGTTAATGAAACCAAAATTGAAACTGTACCAGACCCTGAGGACACAAAAAAAGTTAGCGACTTTGAAATTACTATACCAAACAAAGAGTGAACTTCCTGAATTAGATAAAGGAATTAAAAATATGGAGACAGAAAACTTAATAACCAAAATAGATGGTATTTTAACAACCCAAAAATCAAATGTCTTTAGGATAAAACGCACTTTACAACCCTTGCATACTCCAGCAATATACCTAGACGTGCTGCAACAATGGAATGCAGACATATTAAATCCTCAAAAAGGGTTTTGGTCAGATATACCAACAGTGACTACCGACAACGACGAAGAACTCGGAGACCTAGAATAAAAGGTGATAAAATGTATCAATGTCCAAAATGTAGGGCAATGTCATTAGATCCGGAATGCGAAATGTGTGGTCCTTTTGAAGATAATCCAAAAACGAAAGAAGAACTTTATAAAATATATGGTTTTGATTCTTTGAAAGATAACAATAATGATGATAAGGTTGGAGATCTAGACTAATTTAAAAAGGAGAGCCATGAAAGAACTATCCGGTTGGGACGAGTTTGAAGAAAGTTTAATCTATCAAAGATATTCTATAAGACACCCTGAAACAGGGGAAAGATTAGAGAAAACTTACGAAGACGTTATTAATCGAATAACAGAGTATGTTCTTAAGAAAACTCCTAGACTTAACTATCCAGTAGGGAATAAAGTAGTTGAAGAAGGTTTAAAGTTTGTTCTAGATAGAGACATAATTTTTGCTACTCCTGCTTTAATGAATCTAGGAAATCCATATACTAAAAAGAAAGGATATTACTCTTGTTTCCCCTTAGGTCCTATCCCAGACTCTACTTCTGAAATTTTAGACTACGTTGCTCTCTGTGCTGATATATTTCAACATGCAGGAGGAGTCGGTTTAGATTTCTCAGAGTTAAGAAAGAAAAATTGTGGAGTTGATGGAAATCAGGGGTGCTCTTCAGGTCCAGTAGGTTTTATTCCATTGTTTGAAGCTACTTCTAAAAGTATAGCTGCTGGAGGCAAGAGACGAGGTGCTATGCTAGGGCAGCTAGACTGGGATCATCCTGATATCTTAGATTTTGTCAATTTGAAAAGAAATCACAAAAATTTGTGGTCAATAAATCTCTCTGTTAATGTTTCTAAGGGATTTTGGGAAAACAAAAAATTAATTAAAGAAATAGCTTTAGGAATGTGGAGTTCGGGAGATCCTGGGTTACTTTTTCCCGAAGAAATGGCAAAAAATTCACCTTATCCAGAATACTTGAAACCTCTAGTAAAGTATGTGAACCCCTGCGGGGAATTTTCTGCTATACCCTTCCTACCATGTAACCTATTAACTGTTAATGCATTATCTTGTAAATCTATAAATGATTTCGAGGAATTAGGTTTTTATGCCACTCATCTAGGAAATGCACTTCTTTGGATCACTCTTTCTAATGAAGGGGATGAAGGGGAAGGTCTTCCCAAAGGTACAAAATTCTCTTCGAGATTTTTAGAAGTTACGTCTAAACAAAGACCTATAGGTGTAGGATTGTCTGGGTTAGCAGAGTATCTTTTTCGAGCAGGTAAAAAATATAATGATACCAATACAATAAAAGAAATCTATTTATCTTTAACTAGAGGTTCTTTAAGAGCCTCTAGTGAATGGGCTGCAGGAACAAATCAAGAAGCAGAATGGGACCCTATTTACAAAAGACAACATTTAGCTATGATAGGTCTCCCAGAGAACCTCAAATTTTGGAACACGACAACTATATGTCAAGCTCCTACAGGTTCAGTGTCTCAGTTTCTTAGGTGCGTTTCTACAGGGATAGAACCCCTAGAATCTTTTACAGTTAAAAGACAATATTTGAATTCTGATGGAAAGTTTCAAGCAGTTAATCTAACTTCTCGGGTAAACCAGTCTGGAGTAGAATTGCCTCCCATTTCCCCTAGTGACCAGTTGAAAGTAGTTTCTACTATTCAATCTATATCTCATACTTCTGCTAGCAAGACAATAAATGTTTCTAAAGAAACTACTGTTGAAGAAGTAGAAGAAATAATTTGGAAAGCCAAAGAATTCAAGTTGAAAGGTTTAACTATATATCGTAGGGGTTGTTCTTCAAGAATGATTGTAGATATTGATTCTAAAGAACTTCAAAAACAAGAACTTAAAAAACAAGAACTTCCAGATGTTAGAGGAGGAAATACTTTTAAGTTTAGGGGAATCAATAATCTATATATTATTATTAATGAACTTAACAATAAACCTGTCGAGTTGTTTGTTACTGCGGGAAAGAGTGGAAGAGTAATTAATGGATTGGTTACGGGAATAGGAAGACTAGTATCCTTGGTTTTAAAATCTGGAACTTCTCCCAAGTTAATCACTAAAGCACTAGAAGGAATAGAAACTGGAGATTTCTATACTAACTCGTTGGTGGGTAGAACAAATTCAATTTGTGATGCTATAGGTAAAACATTACACTACAGAGAAAAAGTGGAAAAAGAAGATTTTACCGAAAAGCCTTCCAGTAATAGAGATTCTAAAAGCGAAGAGACATTAGGTGAAGACTTTGACTTGTGTCCACAGTGTCAAAATTACACTTTAGCTCGAACAGGTAGTTGTTGGAATTGTAATCGTTGTGGATATTGTACCTGTTAGTGGATTTTAGAAAACCGTTTAGATAG
>CAYRCT010000051.1:0-2738 GCA_964422845.1 uncultured Candidatus Saccharibacteria bacterium
TATGCCGTAAAACCAATAAAGAAAATAATAGAATAATTCCCTACCTGATAATATCGAGCATCTCCTGTCAAGAAAGCCAAGATGATATTAAAAACAATGGTAGCTATGACAAAAACCAGAAGCCCAAGTAAGAAATATTGCAATCTTCTCTTTTTCGCTTCTGTCAATTTCAAGTATTGTTTAATAAAACGAAAAAAAATAAATATTGTCACAAAAAACGCAAATCCAAACCAAAAGAATTTCCCTTGCCCTAAGACAGGAACGACACCAATAGATATTCTCCCAAAAGTTACAAGAATCATTCTTTCAGCCATCCAGTCAGTAAAAATTGAAAACCATGCCAGCATAAAACTTCCTATAGGTATAATAATTTTTAAATATGAAAATTTTTTTTCTTCTTCTATGAAACTAATTGAAAAAAAATAAAAAGGAATCATAAAGAGAATTGCTACCCCATACGCCAACCTGCCCAAAAATAAGGACAATTCTAAATTATCGGTCAACGTTCCACTAAAATAGCAAAGAGTAATCCACGCAAGAGCAACTATCACCAATAGCATAAACCATCGATTAATATTTGCTTTTCGATTACTCGAGTACACCCAAAGAGCAAGCCAAGCCCCTAAGCTATCAATTAAAATAATAATAATTTTATTTAGCAAGAAAAAGTCTGTCATATGAAAATTTTCATTATTACGATAAACCCTAACCAAAAAATAAATTCAGAATCTGCTAAAACATAATTCACTAAATAAAAATTCTTTTTCTTCTCAGATATTGCAAAATAGTAAAAAGAATAAGGAATCACAAAAATAGATATCAATGAAATAAGTGGTAACTTTCCCAGGAAACAACCAATCAATATTGGCGTAATTGAAAACAAGGTTAACCATCGCAGAAATTTTAAGGTTTTTGCTTTACCCAAAAGTACAGGAAGTGTTAACAGTGCTCGTTTTCTGTCGCTATTTATATCTTTAATATCAAGGAAAATTGTATTAACCATCATTCTCGTAAATACAAAAGTCAACATTAAAAAAAGTGGAAAATTTAATAAAGGATACGAATAATAAATAGCTAAAAATATTATCAATGAACTTGTTATCAAAGAAAAAATAATATTTTTAAAAGCAATTATTTTATTGGTCACTCCTTTAAAGTATTTTGTGTAAAGAAAACATGCAAAAGATAAAACAAGAAGAAATATTAAAGCATTCATCTCTTTATAAATGACCAAAATCATAACAGACGATAAAACGGAAATGGCAATAATTAAAAATATAAAACTAAAATACTTTTTTAGAGAAATAGTTCTTCTGGTGTTGGTCAAATAATCGGTGCCTTGTTCTTTATAGCGATTATATAGAAGGCCATTAAATGTTATTAAATATGTCACCAATAAAGGCTGCCAACCAAGCTGAATGTTTAACAAAATAGCTGATGTCGCAACAATGCATACAGCACTTAAAGAAATTAAATGTCCATTATACGCATATTCGTCTCTTATTTGCCCTAGTATTTTTCTCATAGTTAGTTCTCTATGCATGCTTGTATAATTTTACCATAGATAATCCTGATTACGCTTCCATATGGAAATAAATCTGATTAATTTAATGATGTTTTTTCTAAGATTTTTCTTAGACAAAACTCTTAATAGTCCATGTAAAGTTTTTAAATAAGAAAACCTTTGTCCTTCTAGAATTTCTCCTAGCTCATTAAGAGTTTGATTATTTAAAGAATAAAGCGTTTTGCTTGCTTCAAATATTTTCGGATTAGCAAACGGCAACGATTTAATTTTCCTTTCATACAGAAATGTTTTGTTTGCGACAATACATTCACTGGCTATTTTGCCTGATAACATAGCTTGGTTCGTACCAGCTTTAAATATAGGATCGTCTAATCCGGCAGCATCTCCTACTAACATCACGCCTAATTTTGAAAATTTAAAACCTGACTTTTGGGTACAAGTTACCCCCTCTACGAAGCTCAAAATTTGATGATTGCCATAATCTCTTTTAATCTCTTTTTCCAAAAAATTATTAAGCTCTTCTTTCGAATTTTCTTTTCCGCCCACTCCAACTCTTGCTGTACGAATAGATGTAGGAAAAACCCAAGCATAACCCCCGCTATATTTTTCATTGTTAAGGTATATTTTTACTATCCCAAAATTGATGTTTCTTTCGGTTACGATCGATGCTTCTGTGCCAAAGGCATACTGCAATTTCTCTCTATTCTCTTTGAAAATCTCCCTTCTTACTATAGAGTTGGCACCATCGGCTCCTATAATATACCTAGATATAAATGATTCCCCTCTGTTCGTTTTTATCTCCCATAAATCATCTTTAAACTTTAAGGCAACTACTTTCCTGTTTAATTTAATTTTTGCATTAACTCTTTTAAGCAAAAATTTTTCTAAAGAAG
The DNA here is from genome assembly GCA_964422845.1 of uncultured Candidatus Saccharibacteria bacterium. Taxonomy (GTDB): domain Bacteria; phylum Patescibacteriota; class Minisyncoccia; order Minisyncoccales; family PEYH01; genus JAYENY01. The sequence continues at coordinate 2,419 of CAYRCT010000051.1, forward strand.
CTTTCTCTACTACATATCCAATATGGCTATCGTGCATTTTTCCAATTTTCTTATTGTTGGGCATTACTCTTTCTATCTTATAAATTTTAGAGGCAACCAATGGAAAATTCGGTTTTATCCCTTGTCTGGCAAAACTTTTATTACTCATACCAATAAACTGCATATCTCCACCAATTTTTTCTTTACGCTCTAATATTAAAGCGTTATCCAGATGTTGTCCTGCAACTAATCCTGCCGGTCCTGCTCCTATAATAATAGTTCGATAAATTTTTTCTATTGCCATAAAAATTATTCTCCGAGAATTTGTATTTGAACTTTTC
>CAYRCT010000052.1:0-2629 GCA_964422845.1 uncultured Candidatus Saccharibacteria bacterium
GAAAAATAATCAAAGCCGGAATTAAAATAATAAGATCAGACAATAAGTTAATAGGAAGATTAGATAATCCAAAAATTTTATTCAACAAAAGCCTAGTAAGTAATGCAGGAAGAAGAATGGCTACGAAAGACAAAGCAAAAACAAATGAGCGACGCAGAACAATTTTAATATCCATTAAGCGATGAGCAATAATGGCATAGGAAATCAGTCCAATGAAAAAGAAAGCAAACAATGGACCAACGCATTGCAGATCAAAACGTTCAAAAAATAATGGGAGAATTATATTCGTCGTTGAAGCCGGAATTAGAGTAAGCACGGCTCCTATCCAGAAATATTTTATCTGATGTCGATTCAAGCCTGATAATTTAGAATATTTGAGAAGGGGGATAATGGCGACTGCTAAAGCAAAAACAAAGAAATGAATAATAAATAAAAAGTAAAGCTCTCCATATTCCGTGGTTATGTTGCCGTTATGAATAATTTCACTTTTATCAATAAAGTCGGTAAAAATAGTTATCCCTAACAATACAGCCAACCAAACAAAAAGAGTGGCATTAGTAAATTTGTTTAATTTAAAACTTTTCTTGGGAAACCAATAGGTAAAATAGAAAGCAAAAAATATCACCAGTTCAGTAAAGGCGAAATTCAGTTTTCCAAGCAATAATAGGGAATCACCATGCAGGAAATAGAAAAAGTAAAGAGTCAATACCCAACCGGTGATTGAGAGACAAAGCCAAAAAAATGAAGCATTCATTTTAGAGCGCCAATTTTTGGCGTAAACCAACAAGCCCAAAGAGATGTAAGCTATGGAGAAAAAAATATATACTAAACTATAGATAGCCTGCATATCACTTATTTATTTTTTCTTAATATTGCTTTCCCAATCTTTAATAGTCATGGTTGAAAGTTTTCTTTTCACGGGGTACGCATCCTTTGCCAATACAAAATAGGGCATAGCTACTAAGGCACAACCCATTTGATCATTTTTTATCTTAATATCTTCAACCCCTATAAAAATTTCTTTATATTTAACTTTTTGATTTTTGCCAATAGCAACAATACTCTTGGCAATATTATTAGCTATCTTCCCAATAAATTTTCTTTTTCTACCTAGCTTTTCCGGAATTCTACCAATGTCTTCCATAATAAGACAAGCATTTTTTTCTCTATCATAAGGAATGGCAATCCCTACCGCAGCATAAATAATCCCTCTTTTTGATGTTTTAAAGGTCTTTAAAGCACAAGGGACATGCGATCCCGCTTGGAATGGAAACTGAGGAGAACTTACGGACCCTAGCAATTTTTTGAAAGCATTTCTTAACGGTATGGCATCGTATATCTTTATTCCTGCTAATCCTTCACCAGTTATTTGATCACGCCAAGGAGATGGTCTTTTTTCAGCTTGACATATATCGTACCCCCAAATAATACCCTTAGGGCCACAAAAAGAGGAAACCTTAATCATATTAATTTGACCAAGATGAGCTTGAGCTATCTCCGCCGAATCAAAAGCATTGGTTTTATCCAAAGCTGAACATCCATTATAAGAAAACTCTTTATCAACAACCGCTAAGGCATAATTTACGCCGAGGAAATAATTTTTGTGTTTTACCCCCGCAAAAAATCCTTCACAATTAAGCTTTTCAGTAGCAACAGCCCTCCGGGCTATTTTTTCAACATCCCGCATATAGATAATTATTTTAAATAGTTATTCACAATGTTTTGTATTATACAACTATATCCCTATAGTATGCAAGAAAAATAAAAGGCAGCCAGATAAAAATCCAAACTGCCTATTTTTCAGCCACGGAATTTCTGCCGTAGCTTTTTCTTATTTAGAGAGGCTGTCATAAAACAGATTGCTCCCTGAATCCCTCCTTTGATTCCTCCTCTCATTAACTTTAAAGAATAAGGAACCCAACCTTCAAGCAACCAATAGCTTGTCCCCTCAAAATTAAAAAAGGGGACCCACTTTAAACTACCCCCCAACCAAAAAGCGGGAGATTTTTTACTTGTCCAATACAATAACCTTTTTATCCCCAAGCCATTTAAAGATTCAAAAAGAGCCTTAACTAAAAACACGGAAATTCCACCCCTAAACTCTCTTGAGGCGCCGAATTCCTGAAACAAAAAAATCTTTTCTTTGCCACGGAATTCTTTTCTAACGGCCACCAATCCTTTTTCTTTCTCCTCCGAAGAAAGATAGAACGGCATATCATCCAGATCCAAGAACTCCGGATAAATCAATTGCCCCCAAGCGAACCCTACGACTTTTTCTTCTCCTTTCTTAATCAGCAAACTACATAAAGGAGCCCTCCATTCCGTTAAAGTAAGTCCTCCCTCTACTCGCTCCAATGCCCCTTGAAGAGAAAAATCGTCCCCAAAGGCACTGGCATTAAATACTCGTCGATAACACTCCGCCAAACTTATTTTTATCTCGGCAGAAATGCGATCAACCTCATTACCAACAAACAGTCTCAGGTCAACTTTCTCTAGTTGTTTTCTTAACCCCTTTCTTACATCCATGACTCTTCCTCCTCTGCTTTAGATTAAATTCGTAATGTACGGTAAACATCTTACCAATTTTATAAGGCTCAATGCTTACATGCTTAAAATTAGAACAAAAAAA
>CAYRCT010000053.1:0-2618 GCA_964422845.1 uncultured Candidatus Saccharibacteria bacterium
TTGTTGTCTTTTAGTTCTAAAACTACCCTCTCTCCCTTTTTAATTTCGCCAATAACAATACTCAAGGATAATGGGTCCAAAATAAATTTCTGAATAACTCGTTTTAAAGGCCTGGCTCCTAAATTAGAATCAAAACCCTTCTCAACTAAGAAATTCTTAACCTCTTCTCTGACTTTAATCTTTATTCCTTTTTTGACGAGCCGTTTTTCAACTTTAGTTAATTCTAAATCAACAATCTGCCGAATCTTTTTCTGGTCAAGATAATTAAAAATAATTGTCTCGTCAACTCTATTCAAAAATTCTGGGCTAAACCTTTCTTTGAGGGCTTCTCCAACTTTATCTTTAAGATTTTGATAACGATCTTCCTTGCCTTGGACAAACCCTAAATTCCCCATTCTTGCAATAAACTGGGATCCAAGATTAGATGTCATTATAATAATGCTATTCTTAAAAGAAACCTGCCTGCCTTTAGCATCAGTCAAACGACCATCGTCTAAAATTTGAAGCAATATATTAAAAACCTCTGGATGAGCTTTTTCAATCTCGTCCAAGAGAATCACACTATAAGGACGTCTTCTAATTTTTTCTGTTAATTGACCAGCTTCTTCGTATCCGACATAACCTGGAGGACTTCCAATCATTTTAGAAATCGTGTGCCGTTCCATATACTCTGACATATCTAAACGAACTAAAGCATTTTCATCATTGAAAAGAAATTCTGCCAAGGCTTTGGCGGTTTCAGTTTTACCCACGCCAGTTGGTCCCAAAAAGATAAAAGAACCAAGAGGCCTATCTTCTTCCGCAATCCCTGCCCGACTACGCCTAATAGCGTTAGAGATTGCTTTTATTGCCTGATCTTGGCCAACAATTCTACGGCTAATCACCTTCTCCATTCTAGCTAATTTTCTTGCTTCTTCTTCTAAAAGATTTGTTGCTGGAATGCCTGTCCATCGAGCAACAACCTGGGCAATATCGTCTTCTCTTACTTCTTCTTTTAAAACCTGATGCTCTTTACGAAAATTAATCAAGTCCTTTTCTTTTTTCTGAACCTGTTTCAAAATATCCGGAATTAAACCATATTTAATACGAGCTACTTTTTCCAAATCGCCTTCTCTTTGAGCTACTTCTGCTTCAAAATTCAACTTATCCACATCTTCTTTCATCTGCCTTGATTCTTGAATTAAATCCTTTTCTACTTTCCATTTCATTTCAACTCCTTTGGCTTTTTCCTCTAAATTTCCTAAAGAACGCTTACAAATACTTAATCGCTTTCTAGATTTAGCATCCTTTTCGTTTTTTAAGGCTTCCCGTTCAATCGTAAGCCGCTGAATTTCTTTTTTAACTTCTTCTAATTCGGCCGGCTCTGACTCAATTTCCAACCGCAGACCAGAAGCAGCCTCATCCATCAAGTCAACTGCCTTGTCTGGTAAAAATCTGTCAGGAATATAGCGGGCAGATAGTTCAGCTGCCGCAATTAATGCAGAATCTTTAATTTTTACTCCATGATGAATTTCATATTTTTCTTTAATGCCACGCAAAATCGCGATTGTATCTTCAATGTTTGGTTCTGTAACATAAACCGGCATAAACCTCCTTTCCAGAGCTGCATCTCTTTCAATATATTTTTGATATTCTTTTAAAGTGGTTGCTCCAACTGCTTTTAGTTCGCCTTTCGCCAAAGCTGGTTTTAATAAATTGGAAGCATCGATAGATCCTTCTGCCGCACCAGCTCCCATAACAGTATGAAGTTCGTCAATAAATAAAATATAATGGCCTTTTGATTTTTGAATTTCTTTAAGCAGGGATTTAATTCTCTGCTCAAACTCGCCACGATATTTTGTACCAGCAATCAAAAGTCCAAGATCTAAAGAAATAATCTCTTTTGTTTTTAAACTTTCAGGTGCATTTCCTTTAACAATTTTTTGAGCCAATCCCTCAACGATAGCTGTTTTTCCAACTCCTGCCTCTCCTATCAAAACTGGATTATTCTTAGTCCTTCGTGATAAAATCTGAATTATTCTTTTGATCTCGCTCTCTCTGCCGATTACTGGATCAATTTTTCCCTGCTTGGCGGATGTGGTAAGATTGTTACAATATTTATCAATCGCTTGATATTTTGATTCGGGATTAGGGTCAGTAATAGTTTCCCCTCCTCTAATCTCCGTCAAATGTTCAAACACTCTATTATAATCAATGCCTTGCGAAGCATAATTTTCCAAAATATTCTTTGCTCCTGATGGAACTTCGAAAAGAGCCAAAAACAAATGCTCTGCTGAAATAAATTGGTCTTTCATCCTTACTGTTTCTTTTCTGGCTCTATCTAAAACCCTTGCCATGTCTTGAGTCAAATAAAACTGACCCCTCATCTGAGGTTGCTGCTGTTGCTGTTTGTCTCCCGCGTTAGAAAAGTCTTGTCTCCCACTGATGGCATTTAAAACTTTTTGTTTCAATCCAACAATGTCTATTTTTACTTTCTTTAAAATTACTGCCACTACTGTTTCTTCCTGACTCACCAAGGAATACAAAAGATGCAGAGCATCAATCTGCTGTTGATTATTTTTTCGAGCCAGCTCTTGAGCCATAAAAATCGCTTGCTGGGCTCTTTGAGTAAATTCTCC
>CAYRCT010000054.1:0-2455 GCA_964422845.1 uncultured Candidatus Saccharibacteria bacterium
ATGGAAAAACAGGAAAACTTTTTATTGTTCAAGCAAGACCAGAAACCGTGCATGGAGCGAAGAAAAAAAATGTTTATAAAAAATATAAAATTGATACCAAGAAAGAACCGATTTTACGAGGCATTGCTGTTGGAGATAAAATTGGAGAAGGTAAGGTAAGGGCTATTTCTAGTGTAAGTAAAATGAGCGAATTTAAGAAAGGAGAAATTTTAGTAACAAAAATGACTGATCCAGATTGGGTTCCAATCATGAAGATTGCTTCTGCTATTGTAACAGACGAAGGTAGCAAAACAGCTCATGCGGCTATTGTTAGCAGAGAATTGGGCATACCTTGTATTGTGGGAACCCGAAAGGCGACAAAAATTTTAACTACGGGAGAATATATCACAGTTGATTGCACTCAAGGATTAAACGGAAGAATCTTTTCGGGCAAGGTGCCCTATGAAGTTAAAGAATACAGTCTTACAAAAATTCCTAAAACAAAAGTTAAGATAAGCATTAATATTGGTTCGCCAGATCTAGCTTTTAAGACATCTTTTTTGCCCGTGAAAGGAGTTGGACTGGCAAGAGAAGAGTTCATTATTGCTCAAAAGATAAAGTGTCATCCTATGGCTCTGTATAATTTTGATAAATTAAAAGATAAAAAGGTAAAAAGAAAAATAGAAGAAATAACGGTTGAACATAAAGATAAAAAAGAATTCTTTATTAAAGAGTTAGCTGAAGGCATTGGGCAAATTGCTGCCTCTTTTTATCCAGAACAAGTCATTGTTCGCTTTTCTGATTTTAAAACAAACGAATATGCTCAGCTTATTGGTGGAGAAAATTACGAACCCAAAGAAGAAAATCCAATGCTTGGCTGGCGCGGCGCTTCTCGTTATTATGATAAAAAGTTTATACCCGCCTTTAAAATGGAATGTGAGGCCATAAAAAGAGTAAGAAATACTTTTGGTCTAAAAAATGTTGCCCTAATGGTTCCTTTTTGTCGCACGCCAGAAGAAGGAAAGAAAGTTTTGGCATTAATGAAAAAATTCAAATTAGAAAAGGGAAAAGACGATCTTAAGGTTTACGTAATGTGTGAAATCCCTTCGAACATAATGTTGGTTGATGAATTTTTAGATGTTTTCGATGGGATGAGTATTGGCTCAAATGATTTAACTCAATTGACAATGGGAATGGATAGAGATAATGCCGAAATAGCACATATTGCTGACGAAAGAAACGAAGCAGTTAAAATAATGCTTAGAAAAGTGATTAAAAGATGCCGCGAAAGGAAAAAATATGTGGGAATTTGCGGAGAAGCGCCTTCTACTTTTCCAGAATTTGCAGAATTCTTGGCAAAAGAGAAAATAGAAACGATGTCTTTAAGTCCTGACGCTGTAATCAAAACACTTCTCAAGATTGCTAAGAAATAGAAAAAGATTGTAATGGAAAAATGGTATAAGAAACAATTTCATGTTGTTACTAAAAAGAATTTTATTTCTGTCTTTTTGTGGATTTTTGCAATTGCTTTTTTTCTTTTAGAAAATATAATGGAAAAAGACAGGGGATTTTCCTTATTTTTTATAGGTTCTGCATTAGGACAAGAACTTGGCTATCTGATAGGAAAGGCAAAATTTAAGAATTAATAAATAATTAAACTGTAAGATTATGGATAACAATCAATCGGGTTAAATACCTTCACAAACATATGGGGTACCTGAAAAAAGGAGATTTAAATCAACAAATATTATGAATGATCCTATTCTTCTAAAAAGATTTTCTTCTATAATGGAAGCTGAATTAGCAAAGAGTCTTTTGGAATCCCAAAACATTAATTGTATTATTAAAAATGCTGGACTTAAGTTTGTTGGTGATTTAGGAGATGGTTATGGCGCAGATTTATTTGTTCTAGAAAAAAACATTGAGAAGGCAAAAAAAATTTTAGAACAAAAAGAATCAAAATAAGAAATAATTATGAGCAAATACGACATTATAACTTTTGGATCCGCGAGTGAGGATGTGTTTGTTTTTTCAAAAGAGTTTTTTAATAAAAAACTTTGTTTTCCGCTCGGAGATAAAATAGAAATGGATAAAATTATAATTAAGATTGGTGGCGGGGGAGTAAACACGGCTAGAACATTTGCTTTACAAGGATTAAGGACCGCTTATTGCGGAAGCGTAGGGGAAGACTATGCTGGTTTTTCAATTTTTTTGGACTTGAAAAAAAATCATATTTCAACAAAGTTTCTAAAATCTTTAGATAAAAAAACAAGCAATCATTCAGTAATTTTAAGCAAACAAGAAGAAGGGAAAGCAATTTTGGTTTATAGAGATGCATCTAATTATTTGCCAAAAAACTTTGATTTAAAAAAGATGCGCACTCATTGGTTCTATCTAGCTCCGCTTGGAGGTGAGTTTGCCAAAGAAACAAAAAAGATTATTAATTTTGCGAATAAAAACAAAATTAAAGTTGCTT
>CAYRCT010000055.1:0-2347 GCA_964422845.1 uncultured Candidatus Saccharibacteria bacterium
CTCTTTGCCAAAATTCTTTCCAGCTTGCCTTTTGAACATCTAAAAGATATGGCAAGTCCAGTCGAACTTTGGACTTAGAAAAATCCTTTATCAACATAGTTTAATTGCCCCTACCCTTCCCACTAGAGAGTGTGGGAGCGGGCTTGGGAAAAAATGATAAATGATTAATTGTCAGTGATTATTAACACGACAAAAAATTCCCCTTTTTTCTTGAAAGAGTAAAATGTCTCTTATGCTTCTTTAGGAAAAGTATAATTTCAAAGTTAAATATCCTATTTGAATTCTATTTTACACGTTTTTAAAAACAAGTCAAGCTGTTTAGGTGACAGTTAAAAAACTAAAAATTAAAATCATCTCCTGCTTTCTTCTTTGTTCTTTGTTCTTTGTTCTTTGTTCTTTATTTTTCCTTACTCGATGTCGTCCAATGTTCCTTCTTTCTCTTCCTCTTTCTCTGGTACTTGAATTTCTTCTTTCGGCTCGCTTGTTCCAATTTTTAATCTTTGAATTCTATCTTTTACTTCTTGATTTGTAGGGTTGGCAACGATAACAATCTCTAATTGCGCTAATGCCTCGTCAGTTTTCCCTTGTTTTTCGTAAGCAACGGCTAACGAATATCTAGCGTTTGAATAACGAGGATTCAGAATCAATGCTCCTATAAATGCATTAACCGCTTTCTCTGTTTGACTATCGTTGTAATAAAGTCGCCCTAAATGAAATAAGGGTTCTGGATTGTTGGCTTTTTTTGATAAAAGCCATTCTAATTTCGCAATTGCCTCTTTTTTGTTTCCCTCTTCTTCCATCATTAATGCCCAATTTATGTTCGCTGGCGCATAATCTTCTTTTTGCGCCAATGCTTTTTCAAATTCTATCTTAGCTTCCTCTTTCTTTCCTACTAATAGATATAAATTCCCTTTGTCTGTATAAATTCTTGGATTTTTAGGCGCTAATTCAGATTCTTTTTTTAAGCTCTCAATCGCTAAATTAATAAACTGATTCTTATCTTGAGATATTGCCGCTATCGTTTGATATAAATCAGTTAAGTTTTGCCAAGAATTAACATCATTAGGAGTAATGGCGATAGCATTGTTAGCAAATAAACGGGCTGTTTCAAGATTATTCATAACATTTTCTTGACTTCCATCAGATTTTGTCTCCATTAATGCTTGCTGAGCTTTGACTAAAAATACTTTAGAAAAAACCATTTGATATCTTGCTTCCCTAGGATTCAACTTAATTGCTTGCTGAAGAATTTCTACTTTTTTATCAATGTCTGGTTCGTTCAAAGCGCTAACATATTTAGCATCAGCTAAATAAACTTTAAGCCCAAAGAAAGAAATAACTATAAAGACCAAGAATAGAACTATACAGAACGTTTCCAATACTAATGCTATCTCCACAAAATCCCTTAACTTAAATTCTTTATTTCTAACAAAGGTTTTATCCCCTTCTTCTGTCTTCAAGTTAAACCAAGCAATTATTAAAGCCAAGAAAAGCCAAAATAGAAAAGACAAAGTTAATGTTTGATAATAGAAAAACTGGATTAAAAGAAGAGAAGCAAAAACAAGAAGCAATAATTGGCTTCCACTATCCAGTTTCTTTGTTTTCTTTTTCACGAAAGTAAATCCAAATTCTTCTCTTGAAACGAGAATTTTCCAAAACAAAAATCCAATAATCGCTAAGAATGCAAGCAATCCTAAAAATCCGGTTGTAGCTAAAATTTCAGAAAATACATTACCAGAACGCTCAAAATTAATTGCCCAAAATCCTCCATTATTAAGAGTTGCTGGTCTAAATTTAGAAACATCATAATAAAAAGTGCCCAATCCGCTCCCAATTAATCCCTCTTTGAAACCACTAATTGTTGTTTTTCCAGCTATGCTCCAAGACTCCCCCTGTGTCATTATTCTTTCTGAAGCAAATCCCTGACTTTTATTTAAAACAAAATTAGGAAATGTTGTTGCCATCATCTTGAAATTCAAAACTAAAAACAAGGAGGAAATTATAATCAATGCAATCGGCAGAATTAACCTATGAACTTCTTTTTTAAGAGTCCTTTTTCTTAAAATAAAAATTACTAAAAACAATAAATTCAGAACTAAAATAATCCAAGCTGGAGTAAAGTCAGCAATGATTAATAGTATAAAAGCAAAGAATATAAAAATTCCAAGAAAAATATTGCGCCTATTCTTTCTTTTTGAAACATTTGCGAAAGGAGCTGAAGTGCCCAAAACCATCAAGACAGCCAAACTAAGCAAAACTACCAAAAACATTGCTAGGGCCTCTAAGGTTCCTCCTACTGGACTGACCCGCAATGCTAAATTTCTAACTAATGGCTCCAACGGCTTAA
>CAYRCT010000056.1:0-2333 GCA_964422845.1 uncultured Candidatus Saccharibacteria bacterium
TCTCATTAAAAGTTGTTCCAGCTCCCCGGATAAGGTTTTCTCTAATTCTATCAAACACAACTACTGTATCATTGACTGAATAACCAAAAATAGTAAGTAATGCGGTTAAAATTGGAATAGAAAATTCTACTCCTGAAAAATGCCCTAAAACAGCAAGTAGCCCTACGGGAATTAGCACATCATGAATAAGCGCAATAACCGTAGCTATCCCATATTGCCACGACTTGATTGGATTTGAGACCTTACGGAAAACAAAGGCCACATAAAAAACAATGGCAATAATAGAAAGAATAATCGCTTTCTGAGCCTTTGTTTTACTCTCTTCTCCTATAATCGGGCTCACGGATTCAAAGCTCATTGTCTCCTTTTCTACTTCGGGAATATTATAAAAATAATCGGAAAGTTTATCTTTAATATCTTGTGAAACTTCGGGCATTTTAACAGTAACCTCTTTCTCTCCACTAAAACGGACAGAAAGATTTTCTAATCCAAGAAAAGAAGATAGATTTTCTGATAATTCTTGAGTGCTTGGTCTTTCATCTGTATAAGTAATTTTCAAGACGCTCCCGCCCACGAAATCAATTCCCCAGTTAAGGCCATAAAAAACAATCGCCAAAATACTTGCCAAAACCAAAATTCCGGAAAAAATGAAATAAATTTTACTGTATTTTACAAAAGGAAAATGCATAATTTATTATTTCCAAAGCCACTTAATTTTACCTAGCCAAGTTCGGGAAAAAACTATTAAAAAACTTCTTGTGATAAAAATTGCTGAAAACATACTGAATAAAATACCTATACACAATGTTGTGGCGAATCCTTGAACAAAGCTAGTTCCTACGCCAAACAAAATTAATCCAATCAATAGAGTTGTTACATTACCATCTCTTATCGACGGCCAAGCCCTATTAAACCCTTCCTCAATTGACTGGGATAATTCCTTGTCTAATTTTAATTCCTCTCTCAGTCGTGAAAAAATCAAAACATTAGCATCTACAGCCATTCCTAAAGACAAAACAAACCCGCCTATGCCAGACAGAGTTAATGTGATAGGGATTAATTTAAAAGTTGCAAGAATCAGCACCCCATAAATCAACAAGGCTATACTGGCTAAAAATCCAGGCAATCTATAAATAATTAAAAGAAAAATAACTATTGCCAAAAAACCAATCATTCCTGCTTTTAAACTTTTTTGCAAAGAAATCATTCCTAGAGTAGGACCAATGGTTACTTGAGAAATCGGTTCGCCAATAGGAACAGGTAAAGCACCAGCATTAAGATTGCGAGCTAAATACTTTGCTTCGTCAGGAGTAAAATCGCCTGTAATCTGAGCTCTTCCTCCAGATATCTTATTTCTGACTACTGGAGCTGAAAGTAGCTCATTATCAATAAAAATAGCCAAAAGTTTACCAGTATTTTTATCTGTTAACTCTTCAAAAAGCTTTGCGCCCTCTTCATTAAATTGGATAACAACCATTGCGTCATAAGTATTCGGATCAAAATCAACTGCTGCTTTTTCTAAAAATCTACCTGTTAATTCAGTCGGTTGAAATGGACTTTGAATTTCGCTTCCTTCTGTCTGAATCGCTTGCTGATTTTGCTCTTGAATCTCTTTAAAGTTTGGTTTTTGTTGCTGGAACTCAAGATAAGGGGTTCTGCCAATTTCATCAATCGCTTGTTGAGGATCCGTGATTCCTGGAATTCTAACTTTTAAACGATAATGCGAACCGACTTGAGTAGTTTCAACTTCTGGTTCTCTCACTCCTAAAACATTTATTCTTCTTTCAATAACGTCCCTCAATCCCTGCATCGACTGACTATAGTTCTCCGATTCTACCTTGGATAGATCAGCCTCATAGAGCAATTCTACTCCTCCCTGCAGATCAAGACCTAATTGAAAAGGCCTCTCCCAAAAATGAGGAAGAGACAAATTAGACTTTCCATTAATATAATCAACTCCTTGATTAAAAAATCTAGGCTCAACAAAAATAGCCGACGAAAGGCCTAATATTATAATCCCGATACTGACAAATTTAAAATATTTTTTAACCATTCAGCCATTGTAGCCACAAAATCATTTTAAGTCAAATAAAAACAGCGAGAGATATTCTCGCTATTAATTTTTAAACGATTCTTTAAGCTTTTCTCTTGATAATTCAGCGTCGCGTAAAATTTTTCCTTAAAAAATTTTTATTCAACGACCAATTCAATCACTTCACGAATATTTTTCAACGCCTCATCAATAGTTTTCCCTTGAGTATAACAACCCTCAAGATCAGGACATTCAACAACATAAAATCCATCCTCGTCTTTCTCAATAAAAAGAGGAAGTT
>CAYRCT010000057.1:0-2308 GCA_964422845.1 uncultured Candidatus Saccharibacteria bacterium
ATTCAAAAGGGGATTGCCACATTTGGTTTGGACTATGGAAAATGTCCAAGATGGCTGTTTGAAAAAATGGTTAGATTGGGTCAAGAGATGATTGAAATAATTGTTCAAGAATATGGTCCAGACGAATTTATTAAAAGGATTGCTGATCCGGTTTGGTTTCAGTCTTTAGGCACTGTCCTTGCTTTTGATTGGAATGCATCAGGATTGACAACCGTTCTAACTGCTTCGCTAAAAGAATCAATTCGTAATAGAGAAAAAGATTTAGGTATTTTTATTTGCGGTGGCAAAGGCAAGACATCTTTAAAGACCCCACAACAAATTGAAAATTATAGTCAACAAATTGGTTTTAGCCAGCAAGGATCGCAATCTTTAGTCTATAATTCCAAAATGGCAGCAAAAGTTGACAGTTCTTTGGTCCAAGATAATTTCCAAATTTATCATCATAGCTTCTTTTTCTCTAAAAACGGAGCTTGGACGGTTGTTCAGCAGGGAATGAATGCTAAAAACCAAACTGCGCGACGTTATCATTGGTATTCAGAAAAAGTTAATGATTTGGTTTGCGAACCGCATTCTGGTATTAGTAGTCAAATAAAAGTTCCAACTTTAGACTTAACATCTAGAATAAGCAACAAGAACAGAAGAATTAGTTCGGAAATCGTTCAAGGAAGTTATTCAAACTTGATTAAAGACATTCAAATTTTAAGAAAACACTCTTCTGAATTGTCTCAAATGGTTAGTTTGAAATACAAAGGGCAACAAGCAACTTTATTGCATTTAGAAGATAAAGAATTTAAATCGCATCCGATTTTAATGGAAGATTTCTCCAAAAGCCGTTATTTAGAAAAAATTCTATACAAAGTCTGCGAGGAAAAACCAGCTAATTACGAAAAACTATTAGCGCTGAAAGGAGTTGGGCCAAAAACCATTAGGGCTTTAAGCTTGGTGTCTGAAATTATCTATGGAGCAAAGCCTTCTTACCAAGATCCAGCGCGTTATTCTTTCGCGCATGGTGGTAAGGACGCAACGCCTTATCCAATTGACCGACCAACCTATGACACGACAATTGAATTCTTTAACAAAATAGTCAAATCAATGAAAACCGACTATTCAGAAAAGAAAAAAATGATTAATCGTTTAGCTCAACTAAAGACTTAACATTAAAATTTAAAAACTGTTCTCTTTTATATCTTTTTGTATCTTGTGCCACGGCCTTGGCCAATGCGTTCAAGTAGTCTCAAGCTTGTTAAGCGCGAAAGCGCTTGTTTAATAGTAACTTTTGGTATTTTATTTTTGAGCTTTTCATCTATTTCGGCAACGCCCAAAGTGCCACTTTCAATAAATAAATCATAAACTCGTTGTTGTTTTTCGGAAAGTAATTTTTCTGGTTGCGATCCTTGCATAACCTTTTTGGCTTTTCCTGTTTGCTCTATTAAAACATCCAACATAAAATTTAGCCAAGGCGTAATGCTTTCTTTTTCAGTTTTATGATTTTTTTGAGTTGCTCGTAAGGCTAAATAATAATCTGATTGATGGTCTTCAATGATTTCTTCCATAGAAACATACGGAACATAGCTATATCCTAATTGAAGCAAAAGAAGATTTGTTAATGCACGAGAAAGTCGGCCATTGCCATCACGAAACGGATGAATAGCCAAAAACTCAAAGATGAAGTTAGCAATAATAAGTAGCGAATGAAATTCTTTTTTTTCTAATTCTTTCTGGGTCCAAAAAATCACATCATCCATTTCTTTTTTCACAAGATAGAGTGGAGTTGGTCTAAACAATACTGTATCTTCACCTTTGTCATTTCTAGCTACAACAATATTATCAACTGTTTTATATTCCCCCTTATGTTGTTGATCTTTTTTCGAAAATTTGAGCAAAATACTATGAAATTGTAAAATTCGGCTTTCAGATAATTTGAAAATTTTGAAATTATCAAAAATTCTACCCAAAAGATCAGCATAGCCAGCAACTTCTTCTTCATCGCGTCCTTTCGGCGATTCTGATTTTAAGCCACGCAAAAGCCGAGCGATTTCTTCGTCACTCATTTTAGCGCCTTCAATACGAGTAGAAGCACCAGTACTAGTAATAATAACTGATTTTTTAAGTCGTCCCAGAATTTGTGGACTTAACCGTAAACTTCCTTGCCAAAGCCCTTTAAATTCGTCAATCTTAGCAATTTTACTAAGAATTTCAGGTGTTAATTTAATTCGTTTTGTTAGTCGATTTTTAATCATATGTTTAGATATTAATTGGATATTATTAACTATATCTAATTATATACGATTATATCTGTATGTCAAGT
>CAYRCT010000058.1:0-2207 GCA_964422845.1 uncultured Candidatus Saccharibacteria bacterium
TAACAAAAATATTTTTAATGTCAATGTTTTGAATAAAAAAAGCGGGACGTTAGATGGTCATCAACGTCCCGAACCATGAAGTGATCCTCTCAGTTATTCTCTTTGGGGGGATCATTATGGAAGAATTTGTTCAGAGCTTCTCGCACGATCTCTGATGCGGATTTTCCCGTTTCCTTCATCATCTCTTCAATAAGTGCCTGATGATGCGGAGAGATATAGGTAGGATTATACTTTACCTTTACCATTTCTCCTCCTTTTTGTGTAGATTCTATTATTATCTTACTTTTAATTTTTGGAAAGTCAAGCAATCTCTTGATTTAATTTTGATATGATGATATATTTGTGATACTATAATTTCATGACAGAAACAAAAAAGAAAACAATTAAAAAAAGCGATTTTGGTATTAGTGTTGATGAGATGACAAAAGCGGGTGCCTATTTTGGGCACCGTGTTTCTAGATGTCATCCTAAAATGAAACCATACATCTTGGGTGTAAAAGGAAGTGACCATATTAATATTATTGATCTTGAAAAAACAAAAGAGTTTTTGGTTAAGGCGTTAGAGTTTATTCAGGAATTTGTTAAGGAAGACAAGGTTTTATTGTTTGTTGGAGCAAAGCTTCCATCTAAAAAACTTATTAAAGAAACTGCCGAAGAATGCGGTTTTCCTTATGTTGTCCAGAGATGGATCGGCGGAACAATCACTAATTTTAAAATTATCAAAGAAAGAATTGATTATTTTAAGGATTTGGAAAAGAAAAAAGCAAGCGGAGAGCTTGAAAAATATACTAAAAAAGAACGATTGGAGTTTGATAAAGAAATGACTCGCCTGGAAGAAAAATTTGGAGGGATTAAAGAAATGACGAAAAATCCTGATGCACTATTTGTTGTGGATATGAGAAAGGATTACTTAGCAATAAGAGAAGCCAAGAGAAAGGGGATTACTGTGGTAGCTATCTCTGATACCAATGTTGACCCAACTTTGGTTGATTATCCAATTCCTGCTAATGATGATGCTATAAGCTCTGTTAAATATATACTTGATAAAGTTAAAGAGGTGATAATAGAAAACAAGGTTAAAAAATAATTATGATTGATAAGATTAAACAACTTCGCCAAGAAACGGGCGTATCTTTATCTTTATGCAAAAAAGCCCTTGAAGAGGCAAAGGGAGAAACTGATAAAGCAAAAGAACTTCTTAGGAAATGGGGTCAAGATTTAGCTGGTAAAAGAGGTGACAGAGACACTAGCGAAGGTGTCGTAGTGTCATATATACATGCTAATAAAAAGATTGGAGTGTTGGTTGACTTGAGATGTGAAACTGATTTTGTGGCTCGAAATAAAGATTTTCAAGAATTAGCTCATGAGATTGCATTGCATGTTGCGGCGACGAATCCTCTTTATATGAGCCCAGAAGATATTCCAGAACAAGTGATTGAAAAAGAAAAAGAGATTTATAAAGAGCAGATGGCAAAAGAGAATAAACCACAAGATATAATGGAAAAGATTATTGAAGGTAAACTTGAAAAATTCAAAAAAAATGTTTGCCTGGTTTGTCAGCCATATGTAAAAGATGACACAAAAACTATTCAGGATTTACTCAACGAATGCATTGCCAAATTGGGAGAGAATATTGGCATTGGTCAATTTTCACGAATAGAAATTTAATATCTCGCTGACAAGGTTACACTCTTACAGGAGTTGTCGATGAGCCAATGTCTCTAAGGTCGCGAAACATCGATAACTGGACGATTAAGCAAAATTTATGCCCGACTTATTATCTTTAGTTATCTTAGTCATTAGTTTCGGTGGAATGCTTTTTATGATTGTCAGAAAATGGCCGGAGTTGCAGGCAATAGAAATTTTGCCATCTAGCGCCGAAGCGAAATCGTTTAAGGAGAAAACCAGAGAGAGGATGGCAGGATTAAATCCAGTTGGTAATCTTCATACAGAGAAATTATTAAAGAAAATACTTGTTAAAACTAAGATTTTATTTATGAAAGGGGAAAGGAAAGCTGATCATTATTTGCACCGCGTTTCTCATTCTGAAAAATTTAAAGACGATTACTGGGGGAAAATGAATAAAAGCTAAATGCCGAGGTAGCTCAACGGTAGAGCAACACATTTGTAACGTGTAGGTTGGGGGTTCAAATCCTCTCCTCGGCTATTTTATTAGAATCGCTAAGAAGCGATTTTTTTGGTAGAAT
>CAYRCT010000059.1:0-2135 GCA_964422845.1 uncultured Candidatus Saccharibacteria bacterium
TTTTTTATGTTTAACTGGATAAATAAAAATTACTGCTGACGCCCTCCTTGCCCATTTATTTTTAGATTTTGTCCACTTCTTTATTTTCGGAATAAATTCGGGAAATTCAGTAATAAAATATCCAAGATTATGTGTGCAAAAATCATCACAATTTGTCCAGTTAGAAATATATTTTTTGAGCCATTTTTCAAAAATCTTAAAATCTTTTTCTTCGTATTGATTTTTGAATCTAAATGCCCAGCGAAAAGCAATTCCAATTTCCTGAATATACCCTGATTCTAAAAGCTCCTCGCAAAGAGAAAAAACTTTTTTCTTTTCTAAATGCTTAATCTTCTTAAAATATTCTCTGGAAATTCTTTGAGAAACAGAAGCTCTTACGCCATAGGTCTTTATTTTCTCCTTGAAAAAATTAAGTTCTCCTTTTTTATATTTAGGATCAGTATTTGCCCTAAGCTCTTTGCGAATCTCTAAAATTATTTTTTCCATATTCTATTATCAACGAGGCTTGTCCTCTTTGATAATCTTATTCAACAAAATCTTAAACCAATATGTATAATTGTCGGAATTTTTTTGAATATCATTTTTGAGCTCATCCAAGCTAATCCATTTCCAATCACTAACTTCTTCTGGATTCAAGTTGGGATTGCCTTCAAATTCTCCCATAAAAACATGGTCGTATTCGTGTTCCGTAAGCCCATTGTCGAATTTGTGTTGGTAAACAAAAGTAAAGGACTCTTTTAAATCACAATCAAAACCCATCTCTTGTTTTAATCTTCTATGGGCCGCTTCCCTTGTTTCTTCTCCGGGCGTTGGATGACTGCAACAAGTATTTGTCCAAAGCCCAGCCGAATGATATTTATTTTCTGCTCTTTTCTGAATTAATAATTCTTTTTTAGAATTAAAAACAACAATAGAAAAACATCTATGTAATTTTCCTTGTTCATGGGCTTTAATTTTCTCTTCAGTCCCAATTTGATTATCGTTTTCATCTACAAGAATAACTCTTTCCATAATGTTTTATTCTACCAAAAAAATCGCTTCTTAGCGATTCTAATAAAATAGCCGAGGAGAGGACTTGAATTATAGCTTTATAATTTCGAGGATATTAGTTTTCCATCAGATATATTATAGGGAAATGGACTATTTTTATATTCCCAATACTTTATCAAATGCGAATATCTGCTTTGTAACACCAAATAATCTTTTTTTAAGAGCAAGGTTAATTCTATATTTGGATAAAATTTTCTGAATTTCTCGTCTCTTATTTTAGAATATTTCCATAGAAAATTTTTAACCTCGATATATAAATCATAGTTTGGTAAATAAAAATCTGGTGTATATTTTTGCGAACCGAGATCGAAGGTTTTGGGTTGATGAACCCATTCAATATCTAAATGATTACATAAACGAGCAAAATTTGCCTCCCAGCGACTATAGAAATAAATTGTCTCATTAATATCTTTCCTAATACCAGCTTTTCCTCGAGCAGCCTTCGGCGAGGTGGGTCTCCCCCCTATAACTTCTATTGCACATTTTTTACTACAAAATTTTCTCTTTTGCCATCTATCTTGTAAAAATACTTTCTTACATTTTGGGTTAGCGCAGATGACCTCAACCATTGGAACTTTTTTTATTCCTTTATACGGATTAGGTCTTCCTTTGAGCGCATCTCTAATCTTTTTCTTCGTATTTTCAGAAAGAGCTCCTCTCTTTTTATTATTGACTTTTGCAGAACAATTATTGCAACAATAGATTTTTGGATTAGATGGAATAACCTCAAACGTATGATTACAACCTTCTCTCGCACAAATTCTTTTTTCTTTTTTATATCGAAAATCAAAAACTCCTTTTCTCCATTTTTCCTTAGTAATAGCACTTTGCTTTTTCTTATACTCTATTGAATTATGAAAATCAAAAGGCATAAAAATATTATAGCCCGCCGCCGGAATTGAACCGACCTCTGCTGGTTACAAATCAGCTGCTCTACCAACTGAGCTAGGCGGGCTCAAAAAATAGCATTAGCTTTTGTTCATTTTCCCCCAGTAATCGTCTTTAAATTTTTCAGAATGAGAAACGCGGTGCAAATAATGATCTGCCCGTCTTTCTCCCTTCATAAATAGAATTTTAGTTTTAAC
>CAYRCT010000060.1:0-2101 GCA_964422845.1 uncultured Candidatus Saccharibacteria bacterium
GTGGACCCGACCGGAGTCGAACCGGTGACTTCTTCGATGCCATCGAAGCGCTCTGGCCAACTGAGCTACGGGCCCATGTGCCCCTGCCAGGACTCGAACCTGGATCTAAAACTTAGGAGGTTTTTATTCTGTCCAGTTGAACTACAGGGGCAGATTGCAACCGTCTATATGTATTCTCATCTCTTAATTTGATACTGTCAATAATAACTTCTTTTTTTTCATAATGAAATATAATCCTAAAACGCCCTGACCTTAAGCGATAAAAATCGCTATTTGTAATTTTTTTAACACTTAATCCTTTTACTTCTCTGCGAATCAATTTTTCTGTCACTTCCAATAATTTTTGCCTATCTTGCCCACTAATCTTTCTTAATAGTTTCTCTATTTTGTCCATAAAAAAATTAAAGGGTTTTCTTTAATATATTTACTAAATCCTTTGCTTTAATACCTTTTTTTTTGTTATCACGGATAGCATCAAAAACAGTATATTCGTTCTGTTCCTCTAATTTCTCAAGATTAAAAGGCGAAATCTCTAATTTCCCACCTTTTTCTTTTATAATATAGCGATTGGTGGAAAAACTTTGTCTCCAGCGAGCAGGCAGGGTAATTTGACCTTTTGTGCTAGCTTTAACTATAGTAGTCATGTTTTTAAATTAAGTAATACTTTCTTACATTCCTACCTTATCAATCTTTGTCGGTGCTGTCAATCAAATGAATCTCAAAATCCGCAAGTCGGGTTTTTAGATTTTTGGGATCGTCTAGAAAAAATATTAGGATTTAATAACGGTCCACAATATATTTTTTTTCTAAAAAATTGAATCTTTGTTCCTTTATTAACCCCATGAGCGGTAAGACATCGTCAAAAAGCTCAAAAATTTTATTAATTTCATTTTTTGTCATCCAAAAATTTTCACCTGCTTCGAACTCTCTCAATAACTCACCCTTGGGATCTGTCGCTTCAAAGACGTAAAAATATTTATCTTCAAGTAACTTATTATTTTTGTTATAATCTATTTTATGCTCAACGCCAGCTAACCTTAAACTACCTTCTACCCCTATTTCTTCTTTAAGCTCTCTCTTGGCAGCACCAGAGACTAGCTCTCCCCACTTAATTTTTCCACTTATAAAACCACAGTAGCCATAAAATGGGTGCTTTAATCTCTTCTGTATCAAGTATTTCTTAACTCCACTCTCTATTTTAGTACAAATTACCAAAACAGCTATTTTGGCCTGCCTCTCAATCTCTATTTTTCCGCTATCAACGTCCAGTCTATTAGCATATTCTTTCCCCTTATCCGTTAAATAATAAAACCCTTGTTTATCTTTTAAAATAAATTTTAACTCTAGTAATCTTTTAATATGAAAATTGAAATGGTCGCTAGTGATATTATCAACATTTAACTCCGTGAATCTTGATTTTTCATTCAATAGCAAGGTTTTAAGTATTTTATTTTGTAAATCATGCATATATTTAATTTAATTCTACATTCTTACATTAAAAAAATTATAGAAACTTGTCCAGTAAAGTCGGCTTTACTAACCAAAAACCCTTGAAAAAATGAGGGCTTTGGTAAATTTGGGTCGCCTAGTGAACGACATTAGAACTAATTTTTTGAAATGCTAACCAGAAAATTATTTACATAAGACATTGTGCCGTTATTTGAGATAACAATATCATAAAGTTGTTTAAACTTTTCTAAACTCTCGTCCTCTATTTCATTTAAAAATCCTACTTTTAAAAGATTATCATACTCAAATCCCTTAATCATGTTTGGATCCCCTAAGCTATTTCCTAAAAGCAAAACATTCTTTCTTGTTTTAATCTTTCCAAATACCGGAAACTCTTTAATCAATATTTCATCCTTATTCATTGAATGAATTATCGGCTTCTCAAAACCAATAACCCTACCTTTTTCATCCCAAATGAGGTTATTTGATATTATATAAATATTATTATAAAAGAATCCTTGTTTTTGTAAAAAGAATCTAATAGTATCCCCTCCTATGCCAGAAGAAGTTATTATTACTATTGGAATCTTAGATTGGTGGCAAAAACCAAAAAAATCTTTAGCTCCTTCTCTCGGGAGTAAGATGCCAGAAT
>CAYRCT010000061.1:0-1921 GCA_964422845.1 uncultured Candidatus Saccharibacteria bacterium
GTTTTCTTTAAAAATAAGCTAACCCTTGTATAATAACTGTCAAGCTCATATACCGCCTGCTCGGTGGTCTGCAACGTATCTTCTAAAGAATAGTAAGAAGAGGGTGTGCTAATTTTGTAAACATCAGAGCTTTCCCACTCATTGTCAGTTCCACCAGACAATACACACTGTATAACGGTAGATGTATTTGCTGTTATATAGCCCTGACTGCCATCTGTTTTGTTATATGCTATCTGACCTACCAATGTGCTGTCTGCTGCGAATGTGGCGGTTGAGTCTGTAAATGTCGAGTCAGTGGAAGTAATTATTCCCTGATAAGCATAATTACCATCATAACCCCTATCTGAATAAAATCTAAGGTTATAATAAGAAGTTGTGTCTCCATCGTTTTTAAGGATAATGGATAACCTGTCAACGTCTGTTAGCTTAATGGTTTTTGCAATCTGATAGAAAGTGCTATCGGTGGTCACGTCCTCGCTATCCCACACGGTCTCAGCGTGAATACCAAAACACAATATCAGTATTGCGAGCAGTAATAAAATCTTTTTCATATTATTTTCTCCTATATAGTTACATGGTCTTGAAAATCATATTCGCCATCGTCTTTACCTAAATTTATTCTCCAGTGTGCTTCGCTGCCTAAATGCTTCCTTGCCCTTTTGTAAGATGGGTAGAATTTCCTATCGTAGAAAGTAGCAAGTTCATAATCTTTATATTCATCGTACATAAACAGCTTGGATAATACATAATTAGATATTGGCGGTATGAACTTATTAGGTAAGTCCATAACAGTTCCAGCGGCTAAATCAGAAAATTCTAATTCATCTGACATCTTAGAGCATAATAGCTGTAAGGTTGTTCCCGTTATGTCAAGCACAAATCTAAGAGTATAATCATCTGTTAACACTCCCGACTGTACGCCAGATTGCTGGTCTCTGCTTGTTTGTGAGTATGGGTCTATCTGCACCCCTGTAGTGTTTTTCTGTGACTGGTATGGTAACGTGCAACGCATTTTAGCCGTATCTATAAACACTCCAGATACAGAATTTATTGTTTTAGGTATTGCAATGTCATTGGCAAGCACCACGCTATATGCGTCAGCAGAAGTCCACGTATTATTTGTTCCACCTGTCAGGGTTGCGGTAATGGTAGTTGCAGTAACCGCCGTTATCGTGCCTGAACTCTTATCTGTTGTGTTATTTATCGTCTGACCTATCAAAGTGCCATCTGTGGCAAATGAAGCTGTAGAATCGCTTAATACGGCTTGCGTGGCAATAGCTGTTCCAGTATATGTTATTGTGATATTATAAGGAAACACCCAAGGCAGGTCTGGCATATATTCAAGCATGAAAGAATTTATCTCATCTATTATATGCAAAACATTATCTTTATTTTTAGTTACTTTATGCACTTGCTTAATTATATCAATTCCAGTCATTTAATATCTCCTTATATCTGCTGATATGGACGTAAATCCATTTATCCCTGTCAAGGTAAAAAATAAGAATTGTGCTCTTTGTGTTATTCCGTATGAATTATATGGACTTATCCCTTCATTTGTTATGGTGTTAGAATATCCCCTGTATTCTGTATCTACAGCTAAATCCACATCGTCACCCTCAAAATCAACCTTTACTCTATCGAGAAGTAACCCCTTTGTATTGTACGTCTTAGTCTTTAATTCTGTTACTTCTGTGGTATCTGTATTTATGCCTTCTGTTTTGGGGTATTTGTACAATCTATTAGGGTGAATATCAAGAGGTATATTTATCAGTGACTTGCCGTTTTCCATGTCGGTAGAAGCGTTTACGTCTAAGCCTGTGGCGGAATACCATTCGTTATATTCTAAGCTGTAGATATATTGCTTATCGGTATCAACCACGATAAGCTGTCTCTCTGCATTATTGATAAATACCCTTGT
>CAYRCT010000062.1:0-1764 GCA_964422845.1 uncultured Candidatus Saccharibacteria bacterium
GAGTATGGGCCGTTCTCAATCCCATTGTCGGCGATCGGGCTCTCACCCCGCCTACCCGTCATAGCCTTGGTAAGCCATTACCTTACCAACAAGCTGATAAGCCGCGGACTCCTCCTGAAGCGTCGGAGCTTTACCAAACACATCATCAATGCGTTTGGACTATCAGATATTAGCCCCAATTTCTTGGGGTTATGTCTGTCTTCAGGGTAGATTATCCACGTGTTACTGACCCGTCTGCCGCTCCCGTCCGAAGACGGTCGCTCGACTTGCATGCCTTATCCACGCCGCTAGCGTTCATCCTGAGCCAGGATCAAACTCTCAAATAAAATAGTCGGAACAACTCTAAGAATTCACTTATACTTATATTTCTCTATATATTTAATTATAAAAGTTCTCGCTGATTGCGTATTTTCAATTGTATTCTTTTAAAAATTTTTGTCAAGTGTGGTAAAATAAATGAAAAAATCATACTCCCCTACTCCAACGGTGTCTCCCTTTTATTGTAATAATAAGGCGGGGGAGAGGAAATAATTTGTTACATTATTTATGAAAAAAAATTTAGCAATTGCAATTGATTTGGGTGCATCAAATTTGCGCATAGCTTTAATTTCAAAAACCGGCAAAATTTTAAAATATTCAAAAACAGAAACTCCTCGAAAAGGAAACTCTGGAATTATAATTACTAAAAAAATAATTACTCTAATTAATTCTCTTCTTGAAAATCAACCTAAAAAACAAATTGCTGGAATTGGGATTAGTTCCATCGGACCATTAGATTTTAAATCAGGAAAAATTCTTGATTCTCCAAATATTCCTTTCAAAAATGTTCCACTTGTAAGTCCGTTAAAAAAATATTTTAATCTACCAGTTTATTTATCCAATGATTGCTCTGCAGCTGTCTGGGGAGAAAAAATCTTTGGCGTTGGCAGAAAATATAAAAACTTAGTTTATGTTACAATATCTTCTGGTATTGGCGGCGGAGCCATAGTGGACAATCATCTTTTAAACGGACACACTTACAATATCGCAGAAATCGGACATTTTATAGTGGACACAAGATATAATCTTCTATGTGGTTGCAAAAAAGGACGCGGGCACTGGGAGGGTTGCTGTTCTGGCAATAATCTCCCCCGCTTCTTCAAGTATTGGCTAAAAATTAATGGAATAAAAGAAAAATGTCCGGTCAAAACTTCTGCGGACATTTTTGCTTTAGCAAAAAAATCAAACAAAACTATTCTAAAATTTATTGAGGAAATTGGGCTAATCAATGCCAGAGGATTTTCTAATATAATCATTGCTTATAATCCAGAAATCATCACCGTAGGTGGAGCGGTATTCTTAAATAACGAAAAATTTATTTTACCTAATATCAAAAAGAATATTGACAAATATCTTGTTCCCCCTAAAATTATAGCCACGCCCTTAAAAGAAAATATCACTCTTCTTGGCGCGGCTGCTCTAATTCTTTTCCCGCCAAAATAAACATTCTATCTCTGCATTGCTTTTTTTCTCAAAGCTTTTGGATATTTTTCAATAGCATATCTTAGGGAAATGCGAGGCATTTTATTTTTATTCTTCATTACAAAATCAAAAACTTCTTTGGGGTAAATATTGCTTGCCTCTTTCAACATCCAGCCATATCCTTTTTGAACCATATCGTCTTCGTCTAATAAAAGAATATCAGCAATCTCAAAAATATGTTTAAGATATTTTTTATGTTTAACTGGATAAATAAAAATTACTGCTGACGCCCTCCTTGCCCAT
>CAYRCT010000063.1:0-1599 GCA_964422845.1 uncultured Candidatus Saccharibacteria bacterium
TGGATAAAAAAAGGCCTTTTAGATAAGATTTTTGTCTTTTCTAAAGGCCTGTTAAGGTTAAAGTGAGTTATTTACTCAACTTGATGATTTACAATGAATTGCAATGTATCATCATACTGTTTTTCAGAAATTAAATTTTCATCAAAGAAAAATTGCGCAACTTCTGTCAGCTTGAAAACAGCATGGAATTCATAGCCATTCCGGATTAAACTGTCACCTCCACCTTGCTGCCGGTCAAAGAAAACAAAAACTCGTTTTACCTCAAATCCTTCTCTTTCCATAATGGCAATAGATTCTCTTTTGCTTTTAGAAGTCGTTATCACGTCATCTATTAAGTTGTACTCTCTGTCCGGCTTTGGCTTTCCAATAATCAATTTTTCTTTCTGGCCAGTTGTTCCGTACGATTTAGCGACTTTCCTTTGGACCAAACAGGAAATACGCATTTTCTCTAAAGCAGCCATAGTAGCCGTGGCTGCAGCTAAAGGATGGGCAGCGTCAGGCACACCAATGATTACTTGGATGGGCATTATCTCTTTTGGATCTATCCAACAGCCAGTAATATATGCTATATTATCGGCAAAAATTTTACCAATCCGCGGCAGTAATCCTGGATTATCATCAGTTAGTTTGTCTCTCATGTCTACATAGATAGGAGATAGTGACCCATCTTTGAGTTCAGTTAGCTTACCCACTACAATAATCCCTGCTTCTCTCATGTCTTTTAGAAGCCTTTTCTCTTCTTTAGAAAAAAGATATTCTATTCTCATTTTTTGTCCTCCTTAAATTTTTTGGTCAGGTCTTTTTTAAAAGGCCTGACCTTGGTTAAAATTTAGAAAACTTATTCAGAAAGTTTTAGTTTTTCAAGGGCTACTTCAATTTCAGACAGAGTTCTCAAAAGAGCGCTTTGTGGATCTTTATTCCTTGTAATTGGCCTTCCCACAATAATCCTGTCCACGCCCATTTCAATAGCTTGAGCAGGAGTCTTAATTCTTTTTTTAGCCTGGTCGTCTCCTCCTACTATCGTCCATTCTGGTCGAATAGCTGGCGTATTAAGGGAAAAATTATCCAGTTCCCTCCTTTTCCTAATTACGCCGATTTCTTCTGCAGCCAAGACTAAGCCGTCAAGGCGAGCATTCTCAGCTAACCGAGCCAACCGAACAACGCCAGCTTTTGTAGAACAAACATAAATTGCTTGGCATTCGTCTTCATCAAGGCTAGTCAGAACTGTCACGCCCAATATTTCAGAACCAGAACCCTTTAATTGCTCTTTTACTCTTAACATCCCTTCAACCGATGCATCGCAAAGAACAGTAATGATTTCTGGCTTGGCTTCAGTCAGAAACATTGCATCAATCTCCATTGTCTCAGGAATATCTTTAAGTTTAAGATCGGCTACAACTTTCAGCCCTAAGTCATGTAGATTGTCAATAAGATCGTAGCCACATGCCCGAAGTATTGAATTAATCTTAATGTAAACGCCTGTACCCTTTATTTTTTTTGCAAAATTTATTACTTCTTGTCTTGCTCCTAGTCGGCCATTCTCTTCTGGCTTAAAATCAGCTGCCACTATTAAAACATCTTCTGCTTTTCTTCCTTTTT